>JAHDDT010000009.1:0-4140 GCA_020629195.1 Hellea sp. | reverse complement strand
TAACGTCATTATTTCGGCGCATGGAAATAGTCTTCGTGCGATTATGAAAGAGCTTTTTGACGTCGCCGATAAAGACATTCCAGGCTTTGAGTTTCCAACAGGCAACCCGCTCTTGATTGAGTTTGAAGACGGCACGCTCGATATAAAATCGGCCAAATATTTGGATAAAAAACGGGCGAAAGAGTTGCCGGAGATCGACACTGTTTAAGCCCCATGAATTTTGGATGAAAAAAGCCCTTGCGCTCTCTTGGGCGCAAAAAGGGCGCACGGGTGAGAACCCCGCCGTGGGCTGCATTATTGTCAAAGACGGCGAGATTGTCGGGCAGGGCGTGACCTCAGACGGCGGCCGACCGCATGGCGAAACCAATGCGCTGCAAGTGGCAGGCAAGGCAGCCAAAGACGCAAGCGTCTATGTCGCGCTCGAACCTTGTTCTCATTACGGCCAAACCGCGCCTTGCGCAAATGCCCTAATAGAGGCGGGTATTGCCCAATGCGTCATCGCCATCATCGACCCTGACCCGCGCGTGCACTGGCGCGGCGCAGCGCTCCTCCAAGAGGCAGGCATTGATACCATCATCGGCGTGTGTGAGGAGGAAGCTTTTCAAGTCAACGCCGATTTCTTCGCGCGCCATAGCGAATGATGGGTATAAGCTCTTTCAATTAGCGCTCCACAGTAAGATTTGCTTAATCTTTTGAAGCTTTGCCGATATGATTTTGATGGGCCGAATATCTTTCATTCCAGTAACTTTGAAAATGTTTTCTTAATCTTTAAAAAGAAATGGAAGAAACGCCTTTCAAATGGCGTGTCGTTTTAACACTCCATAAACCATAAATCCGTAAAGCGGAATTATGACGACTAAAGCGATAGAAATGCTCATAGAGCCCGGTGCGGAAAAACTGATTATTCAAATGGGACGGCGGATGAAGACCAAAGCTCGTTCCAAGGTTATTGACCGCGCCGTCAGTCATATACGCGATGATTTTCATGCCTCTGATGTGACGGCTTGGTTTTCCGAAGTGCGTTTCGCACCGCAGCGCCGCACGACCGTTCGGCTTAGCCTAGAGAATGCGGATTACCTAAACTCTATATCCCAAACCGTGGGGCAGGGGCGCCCTGCTGTCTTGCTCGACCTCGTCTATTTCGCCGCCGCAAACCTCTCCCGCGAGGATTTAGAGAGTTTGACGTGATTGAATGGCTTTGCCGCGCAATCGTTCTTGTCTTCGGCTTTTGGCTTATAGGTGTGAGCGTTTTAATGATGGTGAAGCCAAGTGTTGCGTTAAGTGCGCTTAGGAAATTTGCGAGTACTAACTTCATAAATTACGCAGAACTGACCCTACGTTTTATGGTTGGCGCGGCATTTTATGGTCTCTCTGCTTTTACTACATATACCAACACTCTAAAGGTCGTGGGTGCTTTCCTTTGCGCGACAGCTCTAATCCTTATGCTCATTCCTCGGGACTGGCATCATAGATATGCGGTGTGGTGGGCGGATAAGCTGATACCTTGGCAAGTGAGGTTGTCTGCGCCTTTTTCCATCATGGCTGGATTTGCTGCGATTTGGACGGCTGTCTTTACGCTGGGCTCCGTTTGACATTTTGTTATGCGTGAAACAGGGTTGGCTCGCTTGTGATGTGAGGGATGCATGATGTTACGTAAATGGGGTTTGTTATTTGCCGCCTTGTGTCTGGCACTCATTTTGGCTGCTATGGCGATCATGCCGCCTACGCCGCAAGCTGCAAATATTGCAGCGGATAAGTTCTCCTCCGCACGAGCCATGACGGACCTACGCATAATAGCCGCTAGGCCTCACCCGACGGGATCAGCAGAAAATGCAAAGGTACGAGACTATCTCGTTACGCGGCTAAAATCTCTGGGTCTTGAAGCGGGCATGAGTGAAAGTCAGCTCGGCGAGCGGGCGCTCAAGCGGCTTAATAAATGGAGCGGTGAGGCCAAGAGCGAGCAAGCTATATTTAATGTTATTGGAGTTTTGCCTGGCACAGATTTGTCCAAGCCAGCCGTCTTATTGATGGCACATCATGACACGGTGTGGGACTCGCCCGGCGCTGCAGATGATACGGTTGGCGTTGTCAGTATTTTGGAAATTGTCAGAGCGATAAAGGAAAGCGGGCCAAATGAACGCAGCTTAATTGTCCTCTTCACGGACGGCGAAGAAGTGGGACTCTCAGGAGCGCGGCATTTCTTTAAGGAAAACCCACTGCGCGAAAAAGTTGGGGCGGTCATAAATTTCGAAGCGCGAGGTGGTGGTGGCACGGCAAATTTATTTCAAACATCTAAGAAAAATGGAGCGGCTGTAAAGGTATTCGCCAGGGCCGTGAAGCAGCCAAGCGCGTCATCGCTTTCGACATTTGTTTATAATGTGCTCCCCAATGATACCGATCTTACGCCCGCTTTGGAGGGGGAT
Organism: Hellea sp.; assembly: GCA_020629195.1. Taxonomy (GTDB): domain Bacteria; phylum Pseudomonadota; class Alphaproteobacteria; order Caulobacterales; family Maricaulaceae; genus Hellea. The sequence continues at coordinate 1,717 of JAHDDT010000009.1, read as the reverse complement.
TACACAGCTTATAATATCGCCAATATAGGCGACGCAGAATATTACCATTCTCCCAAAATTGATGTGCAGGCCCTTGATGAGCGTACGCTACAACATATGGGTTCGCAGGGGCTCGATTTAACCCGGGCGCTTTTATTAGCGGATGATTTACCTGCGAAAAAACCCGACGCGACATTCTTTGATCTCTTTGGACTATTCACGGTCATCTATGCGCCAATTTGGGGATGGGTGTTTTTAGTAGCAGGAGGGCTTTGCTATGGCTTTTCACAGACGCAGGAAAACCGAGTTAAAGATGCCGTTTGGGGCGCCATGAAAATGGTAGGATTTCTAGGGCTTGGAGGAGTTGTCCTATATGCGTTGAACATGCTGTCAGGGCATGGAGGATCGGCCAATTATTATGACCGCCTTGCCGCCATTGGGAAACTCGAAGCTCTAGCTCTACTTTTCTGTATAGCTGCTTTTTTCGCTGCCTTTGGTCGAACCGCTCTATCGGCGAATGCGCGTTTCGGTGCCGCTTTGCCGATTTTTATCTTGGGCATAGTTGGTCAAGTTTTTGCGCCAACGGCAACATATTTTATTACTCTGCCTTTGCTACTCTGCGGCTTAGCCACATTGCTGATAAGGCGGTGGCCTGAGAAAATCTGGGCCAAAGTAGGCGCTGTTATTCTGGCGGCGGGTGTTATTGGATATATGATAAGCCTTGGGCATTTGCTGATGCTTGGCGTCGGTCCAGATATGTTATCAGTGGCCTTGCTTCCTGCTGCTATATCGGTTCTGGCGATATTGCCCCTTTATAAAGGGGTCTCAAAACGAACAGCTAATTTGATAAGTGCATTGTGTCTTGTGGTATCAGTTGGAGTGGCGCTCTGGATAAGGCTAGACCCAATCGCCACGACGGTTCCACTTTATTGAGTATCTTGCTCTTTGTTGAACAAGGCCTCGAGGTCAAAAATGGGTAAGACCTATGCGAATGTTCGTGTTCTCAAGGTTCGTAACGACGTTACCTTTGCGAGATATTGACGTGAGAAAAAATGATGACTTTAAGCTCAAAACTTGACCTTAGTGGTTGGCATGGTTTGATGAAGGCGTTTGGTTTTTCCGAGAACGAAATAACTTACGATAATCTCATATCCGCTTACTCAGAAAAACACCGCGCTTATCATACGCTCGAACATATAGAGGCCTGTTTTCGGCATTTAGATAATGTCGCTGAACAAGCGCAAAACTCACATGAAATTGAATTGGCGCTCTGGTTTCATGATGCCGTTTATAAGCCCTTCTCAAAAACGAATGAGGAGGATAGCGCTAAGATGGCGGTTGCTTTCCTGACACAAAACAACGCTGCGCAAGATGTTATTGCCAGAGTGTTTAACTTAATAATGATTACAAAAGAACATCACACGCCCAAGACATCTGATTGTAAACTTATGCTTGATATTGATTTAAGTATCTTAGGCTCAAAATCTTCCATCTATGCGCAATTTGAAAAAAATGTGCGCCGAGAATACAAGCGGGTTCCGTCTTTTATTTTTAACAAGAAACGAAAAGAAATCTTACAGGGATTTTTGGGTCGTCCAAGGATTTATCAAACAGATTATTTTTATAACCAACTTGAATCCCAAGCTAAGACAAATTTAGTTTGGGCTATTGGTGAACTCTAATCCGGCATACTCGCTTTAAGCGGACCTTCTTGCGGCATGCCTATGGCGTGGAAGCC
>JAHDDT010000105.1 GCA_020629195.1 Hellea sp. | reverse complement strand
GCGGGGCAAGGCCTTGGGGCTTGGACAGCAGGGCTGTCTTATGCGGCCTCAACCTCAAGTGCGTGGGTGCTCTTGGGATTTACAGGGATTGTCTATAGTAAAGGCCTAATTGGACTTTGGCTTATACCTGGAATTTTTGGCGGTTATATCATGACATGGCTCGTTATGGGGCCGCGCCTTAATGCTGAAACCGCCGCGCGTGGGCACCTTACTGTTATTGATTTCATCACTGCTGATATATCGGCCAAATGGGCGCGGCGCATTGGGATTATCTGCGCCGCTATGATACTTTTTTGCTTCGTCTTTTATATAAGCTCACAATTCCAAGCGGCGGGTAATGCGCTGACCGAGGTCTTTGGTCTTGGGTCCACAAAGTCTATTCTCATCGGCGCGGCAGTGATTTTGATTTACTGTTTAATGGGCGGGTTTTTAGCAGCCTCGGTTACAGATGCGCTACAGGCGGTCGTTATGATGCTCGCCTGTATCCTCGTGCCCTTTGCGGCCGTTCAATCGGCGGGTGGTATGCACGAAGTGTTTGCCGTTTTAAAAACGCAAGAACCTAGCTCATTCTTTAGCTATACGGGTGAAGCCGCTGGCATTGCAGGTATAGGCGCGGCGATGGGGTTGCTCGGCACTGGGCTTGGTGCTTTGGGGCAGCCGCAACTTCTCAATCGAATAATGGCTGTGAAGTCGCCACTGGAGCGGCGCCAAGGCGCGGCTATTACAATTGGGTGGGGCGTTGTTATTTATACTGGGCTTGTGTGTTTGGCGCTAGCAGGACGCGCGAGCGGAATTGACACGGGGCAAGAAGGATTATTTTTTGCTGCCGCTGCGGCCTATCTGCCTGCGGTTTTGGCCGGCATTGTGACCGCCGCTGTATTGTCTGCGGTTATGTCTACCGTGGATAGCCTTCTCCTCGCGGCAGCCTCTGCGGTGTCCCATGATATGGGCGTCACCTATAGCGATCCGAAAAAAGCGTTATTAGCGGGCCGAATAGCTATGATTGGTATTGCCATTGTAGCCGTCCTAATGACCCTCTATCTACCGAAAGACATTTTCTCGCGCGTCTTATTCAGCTGGGTCGCCCTAGGCGCTGCTTTCGGCCCGACCATTTTGACGACCTGTTTAGGCTGGAAGGTCAAAGGCGGTTATGTCTTAAGCGCAATCGTCATAGGGTTTTCCACAGCCGTCATCTTTGCCAATATTGACGGCAGCGGCGCGGATGTGATCGAAAAATGGGCTTCATGGGTCTTTGGACTTATCGTCTTAAGGCTTGGCCGCACTACTTCTTAAGGCCGTGCTTTCTAAGCAGACCCCGAAAGCTGTGATACGTCAAATCTAAATACTTGGCCGCTTTACCCTGATGACCTTCTGATATCTGCAGGGCTTCGTCGATGAGGCGGCGTTCAAAAACCATGATGCGCTCTGCAAAACTTGTTTTCGTTTCTGACATTGGGGCCGAAGGAAGGTTTTCTATGTTAGGGCCTGTTTCAGGCGGCATACCCAAAGGCGCAGTCTCGTCTTTATATATAGGCGCTGTTTTTTGTGGCGGCGACATAGCCTCTCTTAGGCGGTAAGGCCCGTCAAAGGGGTCGAAGTTCAGCGTAGCGATGGGGGAGCTTAAGGTTTCATCGCGCAAGTAAGCCTGCGCGACATTGCGCTCGATTACGGCTTTTAGCTCGCGCACATTCCCTGCCCATTGACGGGTTTCCATTTCCACCATGACCTCGGGGGTGAAGCCAGGGAAACTCTCTGCACCCAATGCGCCTGCAATCTTGCGCCCAAAATGTTCTGCGAGCGGCGCCACGTCTTCAGGGCGGTAACGCAGAGGCGGAATTGTAATCACGTCAAAGGCAAGGCGGTCGACGAGGTCCACGCGAAATTCACCCCGCTCGACGGCAGCTGGCAGGTCTTTGCCTGTCGCGGTCACGATACGCACATCGACCTGCTGCGTATGTGCTTCGCCGCCCGCTTCATATTCACCATACTCCACGGCCCGCATGAGCTTTTCCTGCAGGCGTGGGGAGAGCGTATCTATATTGTCGAGAAATATCGTCCCGCCATCCGCCTCATAGAAACGGCCATTGGTGTCGTCTTGCCCGTCCATGAAAGTTTGCCCGAAAAGCTCGCGGTCGAGCATCTCATCGGTAAAGGCCGCGCAATTGACTTTGACGAATTGAGCTTCCCAGCGCGGAGACAAAAAGTGGAGGCGCGAAGCAATCATCTCTTTTCCGGTCCCGCGCTCGCCCACAACAATTACAGGGCGATCCAATGAAGCGGCGTCAGAGACCCTATCCAGCAAAGCATGGAAGGAATCAGACTGGCCGATGGGCTGTGCAGGTATTGTAGGCATAGCTATTTATACTAATATTATTAGCTAAATATCAATATTAAATAGTATTTTTTACTAAATTTATCTTTGGTCAATTTCAGAAAAATTGAAAAATATAGTAAAATCAATGACTTAAAAATTCTCGACTCATTTATCGATAATCGGCATATTGAATTTGTCGCTGAGGCAAACACCTCAGCATAGGAGACGACAAAAAAGAAAGAGAGAGAACTATGACTTACAGAACTTTTGACATTGATAGCGGAATTGAAACAGGCAGTGCCACGCCTGCTTTTGAAACAAGCAACCCCGCACGTCACTCACGTTCACGCCGTCACTCAGCTTTGATGAGCCGCCGTTCAAGCGGTGCCCGCATTGCTGGTTTCGGATTTTAGAAAAGGAACCGCAATGAGCCGTTACGAAGACTACAAAACTGAAGATAGCTGGCGCTTAAAGGGCGCCCGCTTCCTTCGCTACCTTTCAACCCGCAAGATGGAATGTTGGGGCTTTTTCGCCGCCGGTTTTATCATCTCGGCAATCTTTTAGAACCTCACGTTAAGGAGACGTATTATGGGAATTTTTTCTCGCATGGGTGACATCATTAACTCCAATCTCAACGCCATGATTGACAAGGCTGAGAACCCGGAGAAAATCGCCCGCCTAATTATTCAGGAAATGGAAGACACATTGGTTGAAGTCCGCACGGATGCCGCCCGCAATATTGCAGAGCGTAAAGAGCTTTCTCGCAAGGCTGAAGCTTACAAAGGCCGCGCAGGTGAATGGGCTGCCAAAGCAGAACTCGCCCTCACGAAAGACCGCGAAGATCTTGCCCGGGGTGCCCTTGCTGCGAAACAGCAAGCCGAGCAAATGAGCGAAGTTGTCTTGAAAGAGATTGATATTTTGGACGAAGCTGTGGCCAAAGCCGATGGTGACTTGTCAAAGCTTCAAACCAAGCTCGACGAAGCCAAGGCTAAGCACAAAGCGCTGATGATGCGCACAACTGTCGCCACGGGCCAAATTCGGATGCGCACTGTCCTTCAGGACAATAAAGTTGATGATGCCTTAGCGCGCTATGAGCGCATGGAGCGCAAAGTTGATGAGCTAGAAGCGCATGTGGAAGCTTTTGATCTCGGTTCAGGTGAAAGCCTTGAGAGCCAGTTCGCGGCCCTCGAAGCTGATGAAGCCATTGAGGACGAACTTGCAGCCCTAAAGGCTAGCTTGAAAGCGCCAGCTAAAAAAGCGGCGAATAAGTAACACAATAGGTTTGGGTCTGTGACATTAGCGGCGCGCTATTCCCCCTTCAACTCGCAGACTGCTAAGCGCAGACCCAAACCAACCATTAAAGAGAGAGAAAAATAATGTTACGACCCGAGATTCTTGTATTCATGATACCGATTATTGCCATCGTAATGGGCATCGGTTCTGGCATGCTGAAAATGCATTATAAGCATAAAGAGCGCATGATGAACCATATGAGCGGTGATCAAATTGCAGAGCTCGATCAGATGTCAAAAATTGCCGATATCTTAGATCAGCGCGTAAATGTCTTGGAGCGTATCCTTGACGACGAAGTCCCGAATTGGAGAGAGAACAATGACAAAACGATATAAAAATAAGGCCCACCGCGGAATGTGGGACGAAAGCTGGGAAGGTGATGATGATGGCTATGTCTATTCTGAACCTCACAAAAAGCTTCGCCGCAACAAAATAGACGGTGTCTTTGGCGGGGTTTGTTCAGGCTTTGGTGACTACCTCGGAATCGATCATACAATCATGCGCATCGCATTTGTTTTGAGCGTTATATTCCTAGGCGTGCCGCTCTTCTTCTACTTCCTCTTTTGGTTGTTCATTCCAAAAGATACGCGGGCGCCCTATCGCCGTGAATATCGCGAAGCGAGACGTGCCAAACGTAAGCACCGTGAAAACCCAGAAGCGCCTTTGGTTCGCACGACAAGCTTTCGCGATGTAAAATCTAAGTTCCGCTCGCTCGAGACACGGATGCAGGATTTAGAACGCTCCATCACGAGTAAAGAATGGAAACTACGCCGCGACTTTCGGGACCTAGAGAACTAGGCCCGAAGCCCCCGCAGCCTGGCCTTAACGGGCCAGATCATAAAGGCCAGATCACAAAAAGGAGAGAGAGATGATCAAAGTAGCTATAATATCTTTAATTGGCGTTGGCGGCTTAGGCCTCAATGCCGAGACCGTAACCCCAAAGTCCATAGAGCTGAATGCAGGTGCCATTGTCCTCAGCGCGGATGCAGAGGGTATCAAAACAGATGTCAGTAACGAATCTAATTTCGCTGTCCGTATTAAAACGAAAAATGATCGCATTATTGCGATCCGGTTTTAGGAGCGGATGATGTTAAAAACACTCACTCTGGCCACCCTTGCCTCCACTCTGCTCACAGCAACGGCCCTTGCAAATGGCCCCGAGCTCCTCATTGAGGATTTCGTTGGCACCATTAAGATCGAAAATAGCACCTCGAATAAGATTTCAATAACCCGCGATAAAAATATGAACGGCGTAAACCTTATCGAGCAAGATAACGGCCTAAAAATTGATGGCGGAATTGAGCGCCCCGATGGCAATAAATGCAAAGGTTATTATGGAAGTTACAGTCTTGGCCTGTTTAAGAAAGAAAAATCCGGCGAATTTGGCGGTTATGAAGACCTTGAGGATTATCCGCAAATAACCATAAGCGCGCCACAAGACACCGTTCTTATTATTGATAACTCTATCGCCTTTGTCACATCAGAAAATTTGGGCGAAACAGATTTGGACCTGCGCTCTTGCGGGAAAGTCACTCTCGGCAATGTGGCTGGTGACCTACGCGCTGACATTGCTGGTTCAGCAGATCTTACAGCTAAAGATGTCGGAGATGTCTATGTTGATATCAGAGGTTCTGGTGATTTGGACGTAGAAAATGCTAAATTTGTGACCCTATCCGTCGCGGGGTCGGGCGATGCGCAGTTTAATAACGTCCTAGGCGCTGACGTTTCCGTATCAGGTTCAGGCGATATAGAGTTTGGCGATATTGCAGACGCATTTGCCGCTGAGAGCCGAGGCTCTGGCGATATCGACGCGGGGAACATCGCAGGTGATTTCATTTATGATGCTGGTGGTTCTGGCGATTTGGACATTGGCGATGTCGGTGGCAACCGCATATCTATAGATATATCCGGCAGCGGAGACGTGGATATTGATGGCGGCAATGTGCAGACCCTCACAATTACAGCCAGCGGCGCAAGTGACGTCGATTATGGCGGGACAGCGCAAACGGCGGATTTGATTGCAACAGGCGCAAGCGAGATTTGGGTGGAAAAAGTGACGGGCGAGCTGCGCAGCAAAGAGCGCGGCGCCGCCGATATTTCCGTAGGAAACTAAATCAAAATTCCTAGACTCTATAAGCCGTCCCCCACAAGGCGGCTTAATAGGGAACGTGCTTTCAGGTTGGGCTTCTCTCTCGCCTGAAAGCACGTTCTAATTTTTTGACCCTGTCTTATTTCTGAGCGTGTCTTATCTTTGAGCGGGTCTTAGCGCAGGCCAAACCTCTCCCATACGGCTTTGGAAATCGGTAGAGGGTCACCGCAAATTTTACTGACAATGGCTTCGGCCAAGAGCGGCGCAAAGACGAAACCGCGTGAGCCCAATCCTGTTAAAAGCCAAATGCGCTCATCAATCTCGCCCATCATTGGCAAAGTATCGGCCGTTGTGACTCTAACGGAAGCGCGAGAGGGTATCTCTGATATCAGCGCTTTGAGCCCCGTAAATTTTTCAAACCCTTCGATATTCGCGGCATCATCTTCGGCCCTAGGCGCGAAGGGATCTGAGCCGTCTAAACGGTGATGCGTTGCGCCGAGTAGTGTTCCCTCTTTCAGCGGCAGGGCGTAACCGCCATAGGTCATAGGAGCGTCTATCGCAGTCTCGGCCCATGTTAATTGCCCTCTAGAAAAACGCAGCGAAATATCATGGTCTTTAAGCAGAGCCTTTAATCCATAGCCCGCCGCCAGAAGGGTTATGCCGCTCGTCTTTTCAACGCCTTCAGAAAGCGTTGCATCTGACAACCAATCTTTCAAAACTGATTTTGGTTCAATAGCTAAAGACTTGCCCAGAAATAATTTGTTGTCCTGCATATCAAAATTGAAATGCGCCTTAGAGATCGGCGCTTGGCTATTTAACTTAATAAAACGAGCGGCCTCGACCTCAGATTTTGGAATGTGGATCACCCCTGTCATGAGAGCCTGTTCGCGATAAGCCTCTAAGGCATATAGATAGCTCGCTAAAAAGAAGCGGCTTTCGGGACGGTCTTGTAAATCAAGTCGGGGCTTCACCAGAGCCGCCGCATTATGGCTTGCCGCTTGATGG
>JAHDDT010000008.1:33566-36973 GCA_020629195.1 Hellea sp. | reverse complement strand
GAGAAGCGACTTAATCGCGTCACGGCGCTGCATTGTAAACTTATCCATGAGAAACCTCCACTTCACCAGTATCTGATGTGATAACTTTTCGCATGAGATACAAAATCAAGAACAATCCAATTAGTACAATCGGGAAGAGCACAAGCTTAGACAATGCTCCTTGGCCCGCAGCAACCTCCACAGCACTCCCCGTTGCACCACTTGCCTCAGCGGCCTTGCGTGCACTATCTATCCATCCGCCAATTATTGGGTTCCAGATAGTGAGCGCAAACATCCCTGCAGCCCCTACTAGGCTCATGCCTAATGCGCCAGATCGAGGAATGTATTGCGCCGTAACACCAATCATTGTTGGCCAAAAATAACATACTCCGAAAGCAAAAATTATGGCTGAAACATAGACCATAGCGCCATCTGCCGATGACATGAGGAACAGTCCTAAGGTCGTCAAAATCGCCGACATAAGCAAGACGCCCAATGGGTTAAGTGCATGAATTAGTGGCCCAGCAAAGAACCGACCAACGGCCATGATACCTGTTACCATCCCAAGTACAATCATAGGAGCACCAGATACGCCGCCCAATTGGGCCCCTAGAATTCTATCAACCCATTGCTGAGTTCCCAGCTCTGAGGTTGCGGTTAAGGACATAATCCCCATTAACACCAATAACAGTAAAGCATCTCTTTTTCGACCCGTACGGAACAGCATCAAGACAAAAGTTAAAGCCAAGGCTAATAGAAGTGGAAAAATGAATGTTCCTGGCAAAGAGGATATAATGTTGTTTGGCGTTCCGATAAGCACCAATAATCCAAAAATTGCACTAATCAGAATGATACCCTTTGCGTCCATATCAACACGCTTCTCAATTGCCGGAATTTCGGGGAACTTAGTTGTGAATACCATAAATCCGTAGATTGCGGTTGGGATTAGCATAATAGCAATTTGCGGTTGCCAACCAACTCCAGCGTTGGTCATTAAATAAGATACAACTGCGCCAATGACGATACCGCCAGGGAACCAAACATGGAACCGGTTAAGCCATTTAGTTTTATCGTTTTTATAAAGGTCAGCAACAAGCGGATTGCACGCAGCTTCCACCGAACCATTCGCAAACCCAATGAAAAAGGTCGAGATAAGCAAGCTCAAAAAGCCTCCCGCGAAAATTGTTAATACCAGTCCCAATAGGTGCCCTGCAAAGGCTAAAATCATAATAAGTCTTGGCCCTAGCTTATTATAAAGAAATCCAAAAACCACCATTGCTAGTGGAAAACCAAGAAACGCCATCCCATTAACCCAACCGAGTTGTGTATCAGACAGCGTGAACTCATCAGAAAGCTGTGTTAAAATACCCGCACGGATGGCGAAGGTCATTGCCGTAACAATCAATGAGATACAACTCAGCCAAAAAAGCCTGTTGCGATTTACTCCAGCTGTCACGCCAGCGCTTTCTAATGTCGATGCCATCTTATTCACCTTATTTGCTTAGCTTAAGCCGAGCATTTTTCTGTTTGTTTCTGTATCTGCCGCGCCGCCTGCGAAATCATCAAAGGCTTTGTCTGTAACGCGGATGATGTGGTCATTGACGAATTTTGCACCTTCTCGTGCGCCGTCTTGATTGTGTTTCAGCGCGCATTCCCATTCGACCACCGCCCAGCCGTCAAAATCATAGGCCGAGAGTTTTGAGAATATGCCTTTAAAGTCGATTTGACCATCACCTAATGAGCGGAAGCGCCCCGGCCGTTCAACCCAACCCTGATAACCGCCATAAATGCCAGATTTGCCATTCGGGCGGAACTCAGCATCTTTGACGTGGAACATTTTAATGCGGTCATGATAATGATCGATAAAGGCCAAATAATCGAGCTGCTGCAAAATGAAATGGCTCGGATCATAGAGAATGTTACAGCGGCTATGGCCGTCAACTTCCTCGAGGAAACGTTCAAAAGTCACGCCATCATGCAGGTCTTCTCCAGGATGAATTTCGTAACAGACATTTACGCCGCATTCGTCATAATAATCGAGGATTGGCCGCCAACGTTTTGCGAGTTCTTTAAAACCCTCTTCCACAAGTCCCGCAGGACGCTGTGGCCAAGGATACATAAAGGGCCACACGAGCGCTCCGGGAAAGCTCACGCTATTCTTGAGCCCCATACGCTCGGAAGCTTTAGCTGCAAACATAACTTGCTCAACCGCCCATTTTTGCCTGTCATCAGGCTTGCCGTGAAGATGTTCAGGGGCGAAGGCATCAAAAGCTGTATCATATGCTGGATGCACTGCCACAAGCTGGCCTTGAATATGCGTAGAAAGCTCTGTGACCTCAACGCCCCACTCCTTGCATTTCCCCAAATATTCGTCGCAATAATCTTGACTTTCCGCAGCAAGTTTAAGGTCGATACAAACAGGATTATCCGAAGGGATTTGAACCCCCTTATAACCCGCATCTGCCATCCATTTACAAGCATTCTCAAGTGTATCAAAAGGCGCATCGCCCATGAATTGGGCTAGAAAAATAGCGGGGCCTTTAATGGTTTTCATTGCTTTATCTCCGTCCAAGCCGAGTCATTTTCACTACTTTCAAGCAGAGCTTCAATAAAGGCCATGCCGCGCACAGCCGCGTCTATGCCTGATGCGACGCCGCCCTCCGTTCTGAGGGCTTGCCCGAACTCACGATAGCAATTGGCGAATGCCTCGATATAACCCTCCGGATGGCCAGGCGGTGTGCGGAACCAGCTTTGTGCGCCTTCACTTAGATAGCCTTGCGCGGACCTTAATAATTCTGTTGGCCGATCGGCATAAGTCCGCTTGAGGGTGTTTGGCTCTTCCTGATGCCACTCTAGGCCGCCTGTTTCCCCATATACGCGGATGGACAACCCATTTTCAACACCCACGCAAACTTGCGAAGCAGAGAGTGTCCCCTTCACGCCATCTTCCATACGAAACATAGCAGAGCCATCATCGTCAAGACGGCGGCCTTCTACAAATATAGACAAATCCGCCGCGACATGGGTCATGCGTTTGCCCGTCACAAATTCCGCGAGATTGTGTGCGTGGGTCCCGATATCGCCCATACAGCCTGAACCGCCCGAGCGCGCAGGATCTGTCCGCCAATCTGCTTGCTTATTCTCAACCTCTGTCGCGAGCCAGCCTTGGATGTACTCGACAAAGACTTTACGAACCTTGCCAATCCCGCCACTTTCGATAATGCCCCGCGCTTCCCCCACTAAAGGGTACCCAAGATAAGTATGCGTTAAACCATAAGCGAGGCCATTATTAGCCTGCACGATTTTGCGAAGCTCCAAGGCTTCTTCTAGGTTTAAAGTCGCGGGCTTGTCGGACAAAACACTAAATCCTGCTTCAAGCGCGGCTTTAGCGACAGGAAAATGAACATGATTGGGCGTCACAATAGCCA
>JAHDDT010000008.1:10848-33466 GCA_020629195.1 Hellea sp. | reverse complement strand
TTGAAATCAGTATAAGACCGTGACGGCGCCACACCTAAGGCCTCGCCCGTTATACGACAATTTTCAGGGTCACGCGAGAAAGCGCCACAAACAAGCTCTATCTCACCATCCAATCGCGCGGCTAAGCGGTGAACATCACCAATGAACGCACCTTGGCCACCTCCTACCATACCCATTCTGATTTTATCGTTAGATTTCGTCATGAAGGTTCCCCGAATACCGAAGTATCCATAATGCTCCTGTCTTTTTTGACAGCGTTGTCATCGCGAATATATTTCGCGGCATCGTATCGGAATGTCAAGCCCTCGCCGCGATTGTATAAGTTAACACAAGAACAACAGCCATTTTCATTTGTGAAGCTGTTATTAGCCAGATAAGCATGACATATGACTTATTTCAAAACCTTACTTCTAACCGCTTTCACAGCCATGTCTCTCTCAGCTTGCGCGACAGCCCCTGATCCAGAAAAAGTCTGCACATCAGAATGGATCAGCAAACGCTCAGACAAAGCTATTTCACGGATTGAAAAAAAAGCGATACGCTCAATAAAACCCATGCGGAAAGCTAGCGAAAGCTGGGCCAAAGGTAAAACTCCAAACCCGATTCAGCTCTTCATGCTGAGTAATTCTCTAAAAAGCCTCGAAAAAGAACTCAAAAACGGGCAAGGTATCAAGGATCTAAAAATGCTATCGGCCACATGCAATGATCCCAAAATCATATCAAACGCAATGAGTGGATTTTTAAGCAAACAAGGTTTGCCAGACAATATTATCAAATTCATCGAAGGCACGGGCGTATATCAACAGCTTATTGCCCCCAACCCTACAGTCGTAAACCGCGCCTAATGATTGACGGCTCGAACGCAGAGCAGTAAAGCGCGGCGCATGACTTACTGCGTTGCCGCCCTTTATCATTTCACGCGCTTAACTGACTACGAGCAGCTTAAAGCCCCCTTGCAGGATATGTGCGATCTACTCGGCATTAAAGGTACTCTTTTACTTGCATATGAAGGCATTAATGGGACAATCGCAGGAACTGATGCTGCCATTGCAGAATTAATGGAATTCCTACGCGCTGATCCTCGCCTTGAACCGTTAGAACATAAAGAATCTCGTTCCGAAGACATGCCGTTTTACCGTATGAAAGTTCGCCTTAAGCGTGAAATCGTGACAATGGGCGTAAAAGACATAGACCCAAATGAGACTGTTGGGACTTATGTTGATCCTGAGGACTGGAATGAGCTCATATCAGACCCAGATGTAGTGTTAATAGACACGCGCAATGATTATGAAGTCGAAATTGGCACGTTCAAAGGCGCTTTAAATCCCGACACGCAAACCTTTCGTGAGTTTCCACAATGGGTTGAAGACAACCGTGGAAAACTACAAAAACCTAAGGTCGCCATGTTTTGCACAGGGGGAATACGTTGCGAAAAAGCAAGTTCTTTCATGAAGTTAAATGGCTTTGATGATGTATATCACCTTAAAGGCGGTATTTTAAAATATCTGGAAACACAGCCTGAAAAAGAAAGCCTCTGGGAGGGAGATTGTTTTGTTTTTGACCAACGTGTTGCTGTAAAACATGGCCTCAAAGAATCTGATTACGACCAATGCTATGCGTGTCGTTATCCTATTACAGATAAAGAAAAAGCTTCGCCTCTCTATATTAAAGGAGTCTCCTGCCCTCGCTGTCATAACAAAATGAGTGAAGACCAACGCGCCCGTTTCGCAGAGCGGCAAAAGCAAATCGCGCTCGCAAAACAACGCGGTGAAGAACATTTGGGGCGTAAAATAACTTAATGGCTATTCTATGGTCATTTCGTAGATGTCCCTACGCGATGCGCGGACGAATGGGACTCAAAGTCAGCGGGTTAGCCTATGAGCACCGCGAGATTATTCTGCGCGATAAACCCCAAGAAATGCTTGAGGCATCACCAAAAGGCACGGTGCCTGTTTTCATCAAAGACAATGGTGAGATCATTGAGGAGAGCTTGGATTTACTTAATTGGGCCCTTTCACAACATGATCCTTTAGAATGGCTCAATTGTGACCTAGACGCTGCAAATCTTTATATCACAGCAAATGATACAGATTTTAAATATCATCTCGACCGCTATAAATATGCTAGTCGTTACAATGTTGATGCAAAGCGCGGGGATGCTGATTTAAGTCACCGAGCCGAGGCCGAGCGGCACATTCAGAAACTGGAAGAAGCTTTATCTGTAAATAGTTATCTCCTAGGCGAGACGCAAAGTATTGCTGATATCGCTATATTTCCATTTATGCGTCAATTTTCAAATGTCGAACCTGACTGGTGGAAGATCGCCCCCTACCCTCAAACCCGAAAATGGCTAGCGCATCATGTTGAGTCGGACCTATTCAAGTCGATCATGAAAAAACATCCACTATGGGCCGCTTCCTAAGACAAGTTTTTTATAAAAGCTAAATTTGAGGTAAATTTTACCCTCAAAGCAACTCATAGCGGCTTGTCGTTGCAAAAACTTGCAGATATGTCCGTCAAATAGCTTAGGAAGACACACCATGGACCGCGCGGCAATCGTAGATGAAAACTTCAAGCGGCGCGTCGCCCAAGGTGACTTTCCGCCAGCACTTAGTTCATTATCTCTTCAAGATTCCGGCCTTTCAAAAGCGGGGTTGAGCGAGATTTTTCACGCGCAAATTTTAAGCCGCCAATTAGACCTAGCCGCACGAAAGCTTTCAAAAGCAGGGCAAGGATTCTACACCATCGGTTCATCAGGCCATGAAGGCAATGCCGCTATTGCTTGGGCCATGCGCCCCACAGATATGGCGTTTTTACATTACCGCGGCGCGGCTTTTCAAATTGCCCGCTCTCGTCAAGTTCCAGGGCAAACGCCGCTTTGGGATATGCTGCTCAGCTTTACAGCCTCTTCCGAAGACCCAATCTCTGGAGGAAGGCATAAAGTTCTAGGCTCAAAGGCTTTGAACATACCGCCGCAAACCTCCACTATTGCTTCGCACCTTCCTAAGGCCGTTGGCGCGGCCTTTAGCATTGGTCTAACGAAACGCATTAAGCCTGAGTATCAAGAAATACCGACTGATGGCATTATCGTTTGTAGCTTTGGCGACGCTTCTCTCAACCATTCGACAGCTCAAGGCGCAATAAATACGGCGAGTTGGAGCGCCTATCAAAACAGCGCCGTGCCAATGGTCTTCGTCTGTGAAGATAATGGCATTGGCATTTCTACAAAAACGCCGCGCGGTTGGGTGCAAGCTTCAATCGAGGCCCGGCCTGGATTAAACTATATAAGCTGCAACGGCCTCGACGCCGTTGAAACTTACGCTCAGGCACGTGAAGCGCAGCGCATTGCCAGAGTGCGTAAAAAACCTGTCTTTCTTCATATGTCCTGCATCCGCCTTTACGGCCATGCTGGCCCAGACATACAGACAGCATATCTCTCTACCGATGAAGTCGAAGCGCAAGAAGCCCAAGATCCACTCCTCCACACGGCCAGACATATGGTTGCGAATAATGTCATGACGGGCCATGACATATTAGAGCTCTATAATGAAACAGCAAAGCGGGTTGCCCGCGCGGCAAAGCAAGTTGTTCTGAGGCCTAAACTTGAAACATCTAAAGACGTTAGCGCCAGCCTCATTCCGCCACTTCGCAAAAGCCTTAAACCTTCAGGCTCACAATATCGGAATAAAGAAACCCTCTTCGGCAAAAGCGATATAAGAGCCATGGGTGAGCCACAACATATGGCGAAGCTGATTAATTTTGCCATGACAGACCTTATGAACGCCCATGAAGATATTATCATGATGGGTGAAGACATTGGTCATAAGGGCGGCGTCTATGGCGTTACACAGCGCCTTCAAAAACGCTTTGGCCCTCACCGTATGATTGACACGCTTTTAGATGAACAATCTATATTAGGCTTGGCTATTGGCCTTGCGCATAATGGATTTACGCCCATGCCTGAAATTCAATTTTTGGCTTACCTACATAATGCTGAAGATCAAATTAGAGGCGAAGCGGCGACTTTACCTTTCTTCTCAAATGGTCAATTTACGAACCCAATGGTGATGCGAGTGGCCGGACTAGGCTATCAGCGTGGCTTTGGTGGGCATTTTCACAATGATAATTCTCTTGCTGTTTTACGGGACATTCCAGGTCTTATTATTGCCTGCCCATCCAATGGACGTGATGCTGTTTTTATGCTGCGTGAGGCCGTTCGCCTTGCGCGTGAGGAACAACGCGTAGTCGCCTTCATTGAGCCCATTGCACTTTATATGACGCGCGATCTTCACGAAGAAAATGACGGCGGATGGGCTTTTGATTACCCAAAGGTCGGAACATTATCTATTGGAGAAATTGGTGTGTCTGGCGATGGTCAAGACGTCGCGATCATCAGCTATGGTAACGGGTATTATCTCTCCCTTAAGGCTGCAAAAGACCTAAAGGACTCACATAATATCAATTGCAGAGTGATTGATCTACGCTGGCTCGCCCCCTTAGCGGAAACGGCTATATTAAAAGCGGTAGAGAATTGCCGATCTGTTCTGATCGTTGATGAATGCCGAAAAACAGGATCGCAAGGCGAGGCATTACTGAATCTTGTAAGCCAAGAAACAGGTATACCGACAACGTTACTGGCCTCTGATGACTGCTTCATTGCAACGGGGCCCGCTTATGGCGCTACAATGCCTTCTCACGACAGTATCGCCACAGCTATTCTAAAAGCTCACAAGGCAGATTAATATGACCCGCCAAACAGCACTCGTAATTTGCCCTGGCCGCGGCGTCTATAATAAGACTGAGCTGGGTTATTTAGCTAAGCATCATAGTGATAAGCAAAGCCTGATATCCAGCTTTGACAGTATTAGAGCCGATGAAAATCAAGATGCAATATCAACTCTTGATAGCGCCGAGAGGTTTTCCGTTTCTAAATTCACGCGAGGAGATAATGCATCTGGCCTTATCTATGCCTGCTCCTATGCGGATTTCCAGTCCATTGACCGCGAGAGATATGACATTGTCGGCGTCACAGGTAATTCTATGGGATGGTATACGGCCCTTGCCTGTAGCGGAGCCCTGTCAGCACAAGACGGTTTTCGAGTTGTGAACACAATGGGAAGCATCATGCAAGATAATGCTGTTGGCGGACAGCTCCTATACCCTTTTAATGATGAAAATTGGATAGAGAGCTCCGCTAAAAAAGCAGAGCTGGAATCCATGGTTTCAGATATCCAAGGTCTTTATATTTCAATTTATCTCGGCGGAATGATTGTATTTGCTGGAACTGAGCAAGCTTTAGAGAGTCTAGAAGAAAGACTACCAAGTAATGGACGCTTTCCGATGCGGCTTATGAACCATTCTGCATTTCATTCTGAGCTTCAAAATGAGAATTCTCTACGGGGTAAAACTGCCCTGCCCCTAACACTCTTTGATCAACCCCAAATTCCACTCATTGATGGCCGAGGCCATATGTGGCAGCCTCAGACTGTAGAACTTCGCGATTTATGGGAATATACTTTCGGGCATCAAGTCACCGAAACGTATGATTTTACCAAAGCCGTCGTCAATAGCGTCAAAGAACTCGCTCCCGAAATTGTCATCGTCTTAGGCCCCGGAACAACATTAGGCGGGGCAAGCGCGCAAGCTTTAATTTCTTGTGGATGGGAGTCCTTGAACACCAAAAAGGATTTTACTGATAGGCAAGAAAAAGACCCATATCTGGCAGCAATGGGGCTTGAAACCCAACGAAACTGGGTTGTTTAATGCATTGTTAACCCTAAATCTACTTATCAACAAAGCACCCGACACTACATCTTGTAATAAATCACTTTCAAGCTAGCGTTCACGTAAGAAGAATCGCGTCAGACGATTCTCAGTGAATGGAAAATGCGAATGAGTTTTGCAGACGATAGATGTATCAGGCCCAATCCGTCTTTGAAGGGGGCTGTGTCCATGCGGCCCAACCCAATCGACGTTTTCTCCCGCCTTGCGACAGCTGAGGGTTATGATCATGAACGTGTAGATCTGAATGAGCTTCATCTTTCACTACCTGGGTTATGGTGCGATCACGATGTTTCAATCACTTGGAATCTGGGCACGGAACAGGTTCAGATTTTTCTGATTTTTGAAGGCCGCACGCCTGGCGGACGCTCAGATGATATTTGCCGTCTAATGTCGCTCATAAATGAGCGGCTCTCTGCTGGCCATTTTGATTATTGGGATAAGAATGAAGCCTTAGTTTATCGCAATTCGGCTTCCCTACGTGGAGGCGCCACACTTCGCACAGAGCAGGCCATGGATATGTTGGCTCTCGCACTTGACGCGGCTGAGCGCGGTTATCCAGCTTGCCAATATGTTATATGGGCCGGAAAATCTCCAGAAGACGCGTTAACATCTGCTTTGGTCGATTTGGCGGCTAATCCATAGCTATGACAGACCGTACTCATCTTGTTGTCGGCGCAGGTAAAATGGGCGGCGCTTTATTAGAGGGCTGGATTAGCTCAAAGGCTATTAAACCAGAACAGCTCATAATTCTTGATCCTTCACCCGGAGACGCCGCAAAAAAAGCTATTGCGAAGGGTGCCTTACATCTCATTGAAGCTGATCATAACATGAGTAAAGTCACCTACTTACTCTTAGCGATCAAACCGCAAATGTTCAAAAAACTTGCACCTTCAATTGCGCAAGAACTTTCGAAAAACTGTTTGGTTATATCAATCTTGGCTGGGACGTCATTGGCTTCACTCCAAGATGTTTTCAAAGACAAACCCATCATACGGGCGATGCCAAATACCCCAGCTGCTATTGGGAAAGGCGTTACGGCCTACACAAAAAGCGAGACCGTCACGGATGTTCAAACCAAAGAGACAGAAACTCTTCTTTCTGCAGGAGGCACAGTTTACCCCGTAGAAACAGAGCATTTGATTGACGTTGTCACTGCTGTGTCTGGTTCTGGCCCCGCCTATGTCTTCCATATGGCAGAAGCCTTGGAGGCCGCAGCCATCAAAATTGGTCTGCCCGAAGATCTTGCTCCACATTTCGCGCGGCAAACCATCGTAGGCGCGGCGGGTCTACTTGAAGAATCTGAGCTTACGGCTTCTGAATTAAGGAAAAATGTAACCTCACCTAACGGGACAACACAGGCTGCATTAGATGTTCTCATGGGGCTTGATGGGCTGCCTACCCTGATGCGAGACTCGGTAAAGGCCGCATTACGTCGTGCCAAAGAATTGGCTGAGACTTAAATAGGTAAACGCAATCTAGCTTTGAGGCCGCCCAATTCGCTCTCTTCCAGTCGCAAATCTCCGCCATGTATTTGCGCAATATCACGCGCGATTGACAAGCCTAGGCCAACACCATCAATGTTTTGGTTGCGAGCCCCATCCAATCGTTGAAAAGCCTTTAAGGCTTCCTCCCGTTGAGCTTCAGGGATACCAGGCCCGTCATCTTCCACGGAAATATAAATACTATTCCCAACTTCGCTGAGTGTGAGTTGGGAGTTTTTCGCATATTTCTGAGCATTAGATAGCAGATTCATAATGGCGCGTTCCAAGGCTTGAGGGCGTATATTCGCTATAATATCATCTATCGCTATGAGTGCCGGGTGAGGTCTGGGGCATTTCGAGATAAGATTAGACAAGAAAGCCTTCATATGAACGCTCTCTGTGCTTTCACCCTCAAGTCCTCTTGCAAAATCGAGATAACCATCGAGCATAGCTTCCATATCTTTTATATCTTGCCGGGCGGCTTGATTATCTTCTGAGCTATCTTGCATGGCGAGGTAAAGCTTTAAGCGCGTTAAAGGCGTACGCAGGTCATGCGAGACGCCTGCTAGCATTGTCGTGCGTTGCTCAATATGGCGGCGAATACGGCCTCTCATCTTTAAAAATGACTGCCCCGCCAAACGAACCTCTGAAGCCCCAGATGGTTTATATGTTGAAATATCCTGCCCTTTACCAAAGGCATCAGCTGCCGCCGCAAGTTCCGTAATCGGTTTCGCTTGATTGCGAATAAAAACGATTGAGACCAATGATAATAAGACTGTGGCTGTGATTAGCCAAAAGATGAATACATATCCGGTGGGTGCAAAGACTCGTTCCCTAGCGGCAATAAAACGTAAGACACCTTCATCAACAGCCACACGAATATCTATGTGATTAGGGTAACGGGTCGTATCAAACCAAAACGCATCAGACAAACTATTGCCCAAAGAGCGGCGAAGTGTTTTATCTAGATTAGAAAAGAATGCATCGCGCGTCGTAACTGGCAATTTATCCCCTTCTTCAAGCGCCACGGAAAGCTCCATCTGGGGCCGAAGCATGTCATCTAGACGTTCCGCACGATTGATTGAGGGGCTCTGTTTATAGAGCTGCACGGCCACCGACACATCAGCGGCCACTGAGTCAGACAGATTCGCCGTAACTTGGTTCCAATGCGCGTTGAAAAAGAAATAAGCCACAGCCATTTGCATAATGGCTATAGGCAACATGATGATAAGCAAAGCACGGCCAAAGAGGCTTTTCGGAAGGTATTTTTTAAAGGGCATAAGCCCTAAGCCCCTTCTGCCAATAAGCGATAGCCCTGCCCGCGAACCGTCATTATGTAATCTGGCTCGGCAGGATTATCTTCTATTTTACGGCGCAAACGCGTCATTTGAACATCAACGGCTCGCTCTGATTTTGCATTAATTTTTTCAGATAGAGCAAATCGACTGACAGTCCCACCTGCACGACGTGCTAAAAGTGACATCAAGGCTTCCTCACCCGTAGTGAGTCGCACTCGTTCACCATCTTTCGTCAAAACAAGACGCTCCAGATCATACCGGTAAGGCCCAAAGACAACAATTGAGGCGGGCGCTGTTGTGCCAAGACGCCTAAAAATAGCTTCAATACGCAATATTAATTCTTCAGGCTCAAAGGGCTTAGGAAGATAATCATCCGCTCCTGTCTTTAACCCCTCAATGCGATCCGCTGCTTGGCCGCGCGCGGTCAGCAAAATGATTGGAACGTCATTATGCTCTCTTAACGCCCGCGTCAAAGCAAAGCCATTTTCACCTGGCATCATGACGTCCAAGACAAGTAAATCGAACGCAAGGCCATCCATCTTACGCCGCGCCTCTGCAGCATCTCCCGCAGCAGACACACGAAAACCTGCTTTGGTTAAATATTTTTTCAAAAGCATGCGGATACGATCATCGTCATCTACAACGAGAATATGAATATTACGCCGATCCAAACTATTTGACTCTGTGCTCAATTTTTCCTGCTTTCCTCGTTTAATCAGTGTTGACTTCCCAACGCGTCTGAAGAGAATGCCGCGAAACAGACAGTCCTGCAAGTCAGCAGAACCTTAAGGTGAACGAAAATGATTGAGAAAGCCTATCACGACCGAGACGGCCAAATCTGGATGGATGGTGACTTCATCGATTGGCGTGAGACTAAAGTCCATGTCCTCACACATTCTCTGCATTACGGCTCTGCTGTATTTGAAGGCAATCGCGCCTATAACGGTAAAGTCTTTCGCCTTGAAGACCACACAGATCGTCTCATCCAATCTGCCAAATTGATGGGATATGAAATCCCGTACACGGCTGAACAAATCAATCAGGCCTGTATTGATACATTGGCAAAATCCGGCTTGCAGGATGCCTATATGCGCCCTGTCGCATGGCGGGGATCTGAAATGATGGGAGTCGCCTCTAAAAACAATCAAATCCATCTCGCCATCGCGTGCTGGTTCTGGGGGAACTATTTCCCAGATAAAATGAAGGGCATTCGCCTTTGTATCGCTGATTGGAAACGTCCTGCGCCAGACACCATTCCCTGTAAATCCAAAGGTGCTGGCCTTTACATGATCTGTACACTTTCAAAAGATGCTGCAGCTGCCAAAGGCTTTGATGATGCGCTCATGTTTGATTATAAGGGCCGCGTCGCGGAATGTACGGGCGCACATATTTTCTTTGTTAGAGGCGATGAAATCCATACGCCGACCTGTGATAACCTCCTTGATGGCATCACTCACGATACAGTTTTAAAACTGGCCGCAAAACGTGGGTACAAAGTTTTCAAACGTGACATTTACCCCTCAGAGATGGAGCATTTTGACGAATGTTTCGTCACAGGCACAGCTGCGGAAGTGACGCCAGTTCGTGAGATTGATGGCAGACATTACAGGCCTGGAGATGTCTGTCAGGCCTTGGTTTCAGACTATGATGATTTAGTTCGCGGAAAAACCAGTCTCTAATTAGACCTTAATCTTTCAGAGCAGCTCTCACATAGAGTTGCCCTGTCCACACAGACATCGCGGCCGAGAGCCAGAGAAGAGCTGTTCCTAAGAATTTGGCATTCGCTTTAATGGAAGGAATAGCTGAGTCTATCTCAAGGTAACTACGTCCTATTATCCAAAACAGTAAAACAACGATTGAAATAAATTCGAAACTTGTTTTCCATTTTGCGAGCTTTGTCGGCGGCATTGCGCGTCCTGAAAGCGCTGCATGTTCGCGGCTTCCTGAAACCAAGATATCGCGGAAAATTATTGCAATCGCGGGAACGACTATCAGCCAATCTCCCTGCACAGCTACACAAAAAGCTATCAAACACCCCGCTACTAAAAGTTTATCCGCAATAGGGTCAATCATTCGGCCAAAGCCACTTACGAGCTTCCAGCGCCGAGCCAAAAATCCATCAAGAAAATCAGAGGCCATGGCATAAAAAATCAAAAAGAAGAGCAAATACCCATTCGCAAAGGCCGAATCTGTTCCATTTGCAAAAGCTATAATCCCAGCAATCAAAATCGGAATTATGCAAATACGTGAAATTGTAAGTGCATTTGGCACCCACCATCCAGGATGCCGCGTTAAAGTCGAACTATCAGATGTCATTCGCAGCGACCGCCTTTGTTGTCAAAATTTTAAAACCTGTGAGAATTGAAATAAGCGCGGCAAACCAGAGTATGCCTTGCCCAATCATCCAGACATAAGGAGATGTTGACACTAATGCATCCACATCTGCCTTACCAGAAAGAAGGCTATCAATCCACGTTGTTAACCAAGGTGATGCGACTAACAAACAGACTGCAAGCATAGATAGACCATTTTTGAGACTGCCGAATTTTGTTTCAGGCCAACCACTTTTCGTCATATCGTAACCTTTCAGCAATCCAACAAGCGCCTCGCGCAAAACAATGATTCCTACAGGCACCGCAAATATCCAACTCAGCATATTGGCTTTATAGATGACATAGGTCATGGCCAGTAAAACACCCGAAACAAGAACAATATCAGCAATATCATCAAACCATCCAAACTTCCGATGTGGGGCTCTTTCCGTCCCGCCAAAATAATCATCAAAGAAATCTGTCATTGCGGCAAAGATCAACAAGAAGGTCGCTAAGATTGCCATGTTTAAATCAGGCCAACCCTTGATAATAACAAACATGATAATAGGGGTGAGCAAGAGGCGCATGAGCGTAAGGGCGTCAGCTATAGCCCCGCCCGTTTGCGTGCTATTAGCTTCGCCCGTTTTATTCGTTGAAATAGTCATGTATCTGCTTTGCCAGTTTTACACTGACCCCCTCTACTAAAGCCAAATCCTCTACAGCCGCTTTTTTAATCGCCTTTGCAGAGCCGAAATGCGCCAATAAAGCCTTTTTTCTCCCCGGCCCCACCCCTGTGATACCATCTAACGGACTCGTAATCATCTGTTTTTTACGCTTTGCGCGATGCGTACCAATAGCAAATCTATGCGCTTCATCGCGTAAACGTTGTAAATAATAAAGCGAAGGAGTCTTTGGAGGCATTGTAAATTCTGCCTTGCCTGGCATGAAAAAAGTTTCACGTCCTGCATTTCTATCGGGGCCTTTTGCAATGGCGACCAAAGTTGTCTTCTCAGTCGCGCCAAGCTCATCAAGCGTATCTTTTACAGCTGAGAGCTGCCCCTTACCCCCATCAATCAAGACAATGTCCGGCCATTCGAGTTGATCATCTTTCATAAGCCGAGAGAAACGACGACGGAAAACTTCGCGCATCATGCCATAATCATCCCCCGGTTCTGTCTCGACATCTTTTATATTGAATGTTCGGTATTCTTTTTTTCGAAATCCTTCCGGCCCAGCAACTATAAAAGCACCGACTGCATTTGTCCCCTGAATATGGCTATTATCATAAACTTCTATACGTTCAGGCATATCCTCTAAATCGAAAACATCTTGTAAGTCTTTGAGTAATTTTTGCTGTGACGCCGTTTCAGCCATCTTACGCGCTAAGGCTTCCTGCGCATTCCTTACGGCGCGATCAACGAGCTTTTTTTTCTCACCCCGCAAAGGGTTCATGATTTTAATAACGCGTCCTGAACGTTCAGACAGGCCTATTTCCAAAAGATCTTTATTTGGAAGAGTATGATTGACGAAAATATTCTTTGGAATGGGTTTATTCAAATAAAATTGGGCGATGAAAGCGTCGATCACATCCGCAACATCATCGTCTTTTGTATGGCGCGGAAAATAAGAATTATTCCCCCAATTCTGTCCTGCGCGGAAGAAAAAGACTTGTACACAGCTCTGTCCGCCCTCGCTGTGAATTGCGATCACATCACCCTCCGCAAAGGTGGTGGGATTGACCCCGCCGCTCGCGCCGCTCACTTGAGACATGGCATGTAACCGGTCCCTCAGTTCTGCCGCTTTTTCAAAATTCAAACCCGCTGAAGCCTCCGACATCTGGCTTTGGAGCCGCTGCCTTAGCGCAGCAGACTTACCCGTCAAAAAGTCTTCGGCATCCCCAATAAGCTGGGAATACTCATCAAGTTCAATCTCACCTGTGCAAGGCGCAGCGCAGCGCTTAATTTGATGTAACATACAAGGACGCGTGCGAGATTCATAAATTGAATCAGAACAATTCCTCAGGCGAAACGCCCGCTGCAAAGTATCTAGTGTGCGATTAACGGCCCCAGCACTTGCGAAAGGTCCGTAATAATCGCCTTTGATATTTTTTGCGCCGCGATGTTTGGTAATCTGTGCGGCCGGATGATCCTTACGCACGAGGATGTAAGGAAAACTCTTATCGTCGCGAAGAAGGATATTATAGCGGGGTTTAAGGCGCTTTATGAGGTTAGCTTCTAACAATAAAGCTTCAGTTTCACTTCCGCAGACAACAAATTCCATGTCGTGAGTGGCGCGGATCATTCTCTTCAACCTAACAGGATGCCGTGC
Organism: Hellea sp.; assembly: GCA_020629195.1. Classification (GTDB taxonomy): domain Bacteria; phylum Pseudomonadota; class Alphaproteobacteria; order Caulobacterales; family Maricaulaceae; genus Hellea. Next base: position 20,263 of record JAHDDT010000008.1, on the reverse strand, counting down.
ATAGCTTGTATAAGCCGTAACACGTTTCTTGAGGTCTTTTGCTTTCCCAACATAAAGCACATTTCTGTGCTCATCAAACATGCGGTAAACTCCGGGCTTATGTGGCAGCCGAGAGACGAAATCAGCAATCAATTCAGGCCCGTTAGTTGGAGCTTTCGTATCCTGATGCAATGGCTTTATGGATTCGGTTTCACGCATTGGATGATAGGTAGGGTCTTTACTCCCATAAGGCAATTCTAGCGATGAACTTAAACCAGATCACGAACATCTTTTGAAGACCCCAGACAAATATGAGAGGTCATGCTGCTAACCTGTGACAGCACACCTAAGACATTTGAATGAAATTCTTTATATGTCGCCAAGTCTTGAACCTCGACACGCAGTAAATATTCTACGGAACCCGTAACATTATGACATTCTTTTACATGCGGCGCAGCATTCATCGCACGTTCGAAATCTAAAGCATCTTTTTTCAACTGACCCGATAAACTCACAGTCACAAAGATAGTAATCACATCGCCTATGACAGAACGGTCAATAACGGCTCGATAACCTTTAATGACGCCGCTACGCTCTAATTCTTGCACCCGCCTCAAGCAAGCAGATGGAGAGAGTCCAACTTTTGAAGCCAAATCAATATTACTCATACGTCCGTCTCTTTCAAGGACAGACAATATTTGTGAGTTTACCGCATCAATTTGTGTCATAAATTGCACTATATACGGTTTTTACGCCCACAAAAACGAATAATTGCAAACATATTCCACTAATCTTGCGGCGTAGAGATAAAATTGTGGAGATTTTTATGAATACCTTAGAATTATCAGATTATGACATGTCCAAGGAACGGGGTTACCTCTGCCAGTTTGATGCAAATGACGTCGAGCTCTCTGGTGTTATGAGAGAAGTAAGTGATGTCGCCATGAAACTCCCACAAATTCTTCCTACCGGACGCGTTAGACACATTCTCAATAAGAACCTTCCTGATACTGACCTTTCGAAATTTTTAGAGACCTGTACAGATGCACAAGCCCGTATCGCAATGGTGCATTATTCATTCATGGTGCAATCCTTCGTTTGGGGTGAAGCAACTGCGCCCGCCTTCCTTCCAAAATGCTTAGCCGTGCCCATTGTCGCGCTCGCGGATCATTTAGGTCAACAGCCCCTGCTCCCTTACAGCTCATACGTTCTTGATAATTGGGACCGTTTTGATCAGGGCAAACCTATTGCTTTGGATAACATTTACATGCGCCAACACTTTCTTGGAGGTCAAGACGAAGCTTGGTTTGTTCTTATCCACGTCGCAATTGAAGCAAAAGCCGGACGCGCCCTTGCTTTGATGGGTCCCATTGTGGACTGCTTAGCAAATGATGATTTAGAAGGCGTTCAAACCAAACTCGAAAAAATGGCACTCATTTGGGAGAAGATAAATGCTATCTTTGACCGAATGCCCGAACGTTGCGACCCTTATGTTTATTTTGAACGTGTCCGTCCTTATATCCATGGCTGGCGAGATAATCCTGCCTTGCCGAATGGTATTATTTATGAAGGCACACGATTTGGCACGGAAGGACAAGCTTTTCGCGGACAGACGGGCTCGCAAAGCTCTATCGTACCGGCTATGGACGCGCTTTTAGGCATTGGTCATGCCGCGGACCCTCTTAAAGAATATCTCGATCAACTGCATATTTACCGCCCAACAGAGCATCGCCGCTTCATTGATGACGTGCGCGCGAAAAGTCGCCTTAGAGACTTCGTAAAAGCTTCAGGACATAAAAGTTTGGCGCAGGCTTATAATGCAAATGTTCAGGCCATCTCGGACTTCCGCACGCGCCATCTTGAATATGCGGCCAGCTATATCAACAAGCAGGGCAAAACAGCCGCAGGTAATGATACAGATGTTGGCACAGGTGGGACGCCCTTTATGAAGTATCTCAAAAAGCATCGCGACGAGACCAAGGCTAACCTGATTGCGGCCTAATAAGGATCGCAGTGCCAGCATGTTTCTAGTTGTCCCATTCCGATGGGGCCGCCAGGCGGGAGCGCTTTGGCTTTGGTGACAGGGGGACGCGGCGTAACAGGGCGCTCTAAATGAGCGTCAATTAAAGAGACTAAATATAGTCCATGCCCCGACCCTTTCACCCTTAGATCGCTGCTGATATCCCGCAGGACTTTATCGGTTCGCGCCTTGACGCCCGGCGTCGTAGAGCTTTCTGCAAGTTCCATAAGCGCAAAAACAAAACGTGCCTGAATGCCCTTCGCAATCTCTCCAGTGCGGTCATTATTAGGCTGACGCATAACGTAAGTCCGCGTCTGTTGCAGAACATCCATCAAACCAAGATTACGTGCATCACGCCGTTTAAACTCAATCAATCGCGCAGCACGACGCGGATGTAACAAAACATCAAAGGTAAGGTCAGCCGCCGTATCTGCTGCCGCTGTAACGTCAAATGCAGGATAGGCCGTCCTGCGGAAAAGTTCTCGGTCACTATCTGCAAAAGAGTAGCTTACCAATGAAGGCGTAAGCAGGTCTAAGGTTGAGTCTTTAATGTCTAATTCAGCAGGGTCTAATGTTTTTAAAACGGCTGCCAAAGCGCGCTTCTGATCTGATGGGGCAAGAATTTTTGCCGGGCTCTGTCCATCCCCGTTCACGCCATAGTTGAAACTCATACCACCAATATATTTGGCTGCAGCCGCTGTTTGGTAACGGTGGTAAAGATAAATTGGCACAATAACCTTATTCAAATCATAAATTGGTTGTCCCGGATGAATACGGTCAGGACCAAATGTATCAAGCGCGAGGCGACGAACACGCATGGCTTCAGTTAAGCCTTCTACGGGATCCCTCCCATTATCCCATATATTCCCTAAAGGATGTGCCGTTCCCGCACTTCGGGCATCTGTGTCGGCGACATATGCTAGGCCGCGTTCCAAAGCATTTTGTATAACGGCCTCACGTTCCTCACTTGTTAAATCACCATAAAGCCAGATAGCTGCAAATTTATCCCAATCACCAATGCCTACACCATAGGTGTTTGAAAAATCCATTTGGCCATTTGTAACGCGCACATCTGGCGCGGGGTAATCCATGACAGAGCCTTTTCCATATGTACTAGCTGCAAAGTTATGAGCAAAACCTAAAGCGTGACCGACTTCATGGGCCGACAATTGACGGATGCGGTCAAGTGCTAGCTCGACAGGATCATCATCAGCGCCGCTATCCGTTTTAGCCGTGCCCGCTAGCCCTTCAAATATCATACGATCTTGGCGCACACGCAAAGACCCTAGGTTAACATGTCCCTTAAGCATTTCACCTGTGCGCGGATCAGACACGCCTCCCCCATAAGACCAACCGCGTGTCTGGCGATGAACCCATTGGACAACATTATAGCGAATATCGAGCGGGTGGGCGTCTTCGGGTAAAATTTCAACACGGTAGCCATCAGGATAACCAGCAGCTTCAAAGGCAGCCTCCCACCACTTGGCACCATCAACTAATGCACTACGAATAGGTTCGGGCGCACCGCTATCAATATAGAATATGATTGGGTTTATGGTTTCGCCCGCCTCATTCTTCTGCAAGCGATAGCGCCGCGCAAGGCGCGTTTCAATTTGTCCTGAAATAGGCGCACTATAATCATAGTGCACTTCTTCAATTGCGCCCGCGCGGGGGTCCGACTTTAGCGGTTCATAACCCTCCTCGGGAAGTCGCACAAAACTATGGTGCTGAATAAGCGTTGCATCTCGGCCATTCGCGGCTGTTGTGGCGACCTCTGTACCGGGTTTGGCGGATGAAAGTGTAAAAAAGACATCCATTTCAACATTATTAGGAAAGGAAAATACATTTTTTGTATCCACAAAAGTTCTGTCTTTTGAAACGCTAAAGCTACCTTGGTCTCTATCTTTCAAATATTGCACGAGATTAAGAACATCGCTTGTGAGAAAATCAGTCAAATCCACCAAAAGACCATCCGACTCTCTAATCACATCAGTGCTGGCAAGGAAAGAACGTGCAAAACTTTCACGAACAGCACGTTCTTCAAGCGGGTTATCCGGATTTGCCCGATAGTGCATATTCTCAGCTTCAATAATGACTTTGTTACCCATTTGGCGGAAAACAATAATTTTACCGCTATCCCCCCAGCCCCTGTCTAGTCCAACAGGATTAGACCCAAGTCCCGCTGTTAAGCGTGCGGTATGAATAAGGCGCAAGGCTACGCCGTCTTCATTCGCTTTTGGCAAGTTTGCTAAAACGCGGTTTTCACTTTTGTCTATATAGAGGTCAATAAAGCCCTCTTTATGTTCAAGCCCAGCTAAGGGATTGGAGTCTTTAGCAGCAGGCTGACACGATGCTAAAAGAAAAACGATGAACAGGTTTACAAAAATGCGCATATTTAGTCCCCTAAAACTCAGCTCGAAAGCATGGAAAGAGACTATCAGCTAAATATGTGTTGTCGAGTAGAGCCTATAACTTTTGAAACATGACATAGGCTTCAACATATCCAGCATCAGGGTCATGAAATGCCATAGGTAAAGTTCCAACAATCGCAAAGCCCATTTTCGTCCAAAGATGCACGGCCGCCTTATTTGTCGAAACAACAAGGTTGTATTGCATAGCGCGATACCCTGATTTGCGGGCATAATCCAAGGAATGCTGACATAATTTTGTAGCAACCCCTTGTGCTCGAAATTTAGTATTCGTTACATAACCACAATTACAAATATGGTCTCCTGGTCCAGCATTATTGGGCCGAATGTAATAAACGCCGACAGCAACACCTTCTACTTCGGCGATAAAAACATCTTTATCTGCTGCGAACCAATATGCCAAAGCCCCGCCGCGATCTAAATCTCGGGGTAAGGGATATGTTTTTCCCTCTCGAATAACAGGCTTTGTAAGTTCCCAAACGGCGTCATAATCCTTGTGAGTTGCCCTGCGAATATCCACGTGAAGAACCTTTTTGTATAGACGAAGCTAAGAGGCTTTGACATATAACCGAAATGACAAAAACACCAGAAACCGATTTCGAAACTTTCCTTAAAGTTGACATCCGCACAGGCACTGTCATCGAAGCGCTAGAGTTTCCTGAAGCGCGTAAGCCCGCTTATAAGCTGAAAATTGATTTTGGAAATGAGATTGGGATTAAGAAATCTTCCGCGCAGATAACGGGTCTCTACAGCCCAAAAGAGCTTGTTGGCAAGCAAGTCGCAGCTGTTGTCAACTTTCCTAAACGTCAAATAGGCCCCTTCATGTCAGAGGTTTTGACTCTCGGGTTTCACAATGAAGAAGGGCATGTCAGCTTATTCTCGCCTGACCACACAATAGCCAATGGGACGCGCTTGCTATGAGCGAAGACAACTGCCAAATCTACTTGATTACGCCTCCGCAAATTTCAAACATTGATGAGTTTTGTAAAACACTTGACCAAACCCTAGCGGCTGCGCCCGTTGCCTGCCTTCAAATACGTCTTAAAGAGGTGAACGGAGACAAACCAGACAGTTCAGCCGTCATTCAGGCGTGCAAAGCTATTAAACCGATATGTCATGAACATGGAACGCTTGTCATTATCAATGACGATCCTGATCTGGCAAAAGAATGTGATGCGGATGGAGTCCATCTTGGTCAAAATGACATGGACTATTTTTCATCCAGAGAACTGCTAGGCGGTGATGTCATTATTGGCATTACATGCCATAATTCGAAAGGCCTTGGGTTCGAGGCTGCTAATGCGGGTGCGGATTATGTGGCCTTTGGTGCGTTTTTTGACACGCCCACCAAAGCTGCAAAACACCGCGCCGAAACGGAGATTTTAGAATGGTGGCAAGAAGCCGTCGAAATACCCAGCGTCGCGATTGGCGGAATTACCGTGGACAATGCTGCGCAAATCATCAAAGCGGGCGCGGATTTTATAGCAGTCTCTTCGGGCGTCTGGTCCCATCCAGACGGGCCAGTCTCAGCAGTCTCGCAGCTATCGGCCTTATGTCAGCTGCATTCACAGCGGGACTAAGTCATCCCGTTTACGCTGACACAACAACATTTAATCAGCCTTCCGTCAGTTTTGACGATGCACTTTCCGCTTATAATAGCGGTGATAAAATCACCGCCTTGTCACATGCACGCGTCGCCGCGCGGGGCGGCTCAGCAGACGCCGCTGTTATGGCGGGATATATTCTGCGTAAGGGCGAAGCTGGCTCCATAAACCTAACCGAAGCTAAATCATGGTACATGCAGGCGGCAAACAAAAATCACCCCGATGCTCTTGTGGCTTTGGGCGAAATGGCCATCAAGAACGAAGCGGGGCTGACGCAATCCGATGCTGTAGCCTATCTCACCCGTGCCTCTGATATGGGCCGGACCGATGCCATGCGAGCTTTATCTGACCTTTACCGCACAGGGCAAGGTACAACACCAAGCTCCAAGAAATCACAGAGCTTATTAAAGAAAGCGTCACAAAGTTTTGATCGCGATGCTACAAAACGCTTAGGCGATAGTTATTTTGAAAAGGATCCGAAGCAGGCGCTCAAATATTACGAACAAGCAGCAGAAGCAGGCCATATAGAGGCCGCCTATATCGCTGGAGTTATGTATGCGGAAAATTTTGAGATTCGCCCAAATTCAGCAAAATCTGCAGCGCTTCTTAAACAGGCGGCTCAAGGTGGTCATGCTTCCGCACAGGCTGATTATGGCCTTTTGGTTTATCAAGGTTACGGTGCGGTGAAATCAATGACGGAGGCAGCTGAATGGTTTAAAAAATCGGCCCAAGGCGGCGATAAAGAAGGCCAATTCCTTTATGCTTTCACTCTTGCTAAAGGTGAAGGCGTTAAACAAAGTTTTGAAGATGCGTATTATTGGCTTCTCAAATCTGACCAAAGCGGAAATGATGACTACGATAAGGATCGGGCGGAGCTAAAAAAACGTTTAGAAGCAAATGTTGACCCAACCACTCTGGCGAGAGCACGAGCTCGGATCAAATAGTACAACTGCGTTTAACCCTACCCTCCAAGCGTCCGCGCTATCCTAAATCCATAATCATCATAACGATAATCCGTGGTGTATCTTAGCCGTTTTGAGGCACGCATTTGATAACCATGTGTGACCCAAGATCCTCCGCGCATGACGCGAAGTTTACAGTTGCCAGTTAAGCGTGGTTTTCCGTTTGCTGGGGCACCTGTGTGACTATCATTCCAGCAATCCTCAACCCATTCATAGACATTCCCGTGAATGTCGTGAAGACCGAAAGCATTAGCGGGATAACTGCCAACAGGTTTCGTCTGACGAATATACGGGCCTTGTGGACCATCACCATAAGGCTTCTCTCCATTGAAATTCGCATCATAAGCCCCAATACTATAGCCCGTAGAGAATGGGCCTTTTTGTCCAGCACGCGCCACATATTCCCATTCAGCTTCTGAGAGCAGCCGGTAGTTAAGCCCTGTTTTTCGTCTAATCCATTTGATGTATGACTTTGCGTCCTGCCAGCTTATGTTTATGACGGGGCGATTGCCCCGCCCCCAACCGCCATCTTTCGGACGGTGGCCTCGGCATCCGCCATCAGCAACACAAGCACCCCATTCACTAAAGGTGACTTCAAATTTACCGACTTCGAAAGGGTAATCAATTGTAACTTTATGGCGAGGGCCTTCATTGCTATCTCGGCGAACCTCATCCTTGGGTGAGCCCATCATAAAGCTACCCGGCAAAATCGTCACCATATTCATTCTAGCAGGAGACGGACGTCCGTGATCTCGGCGTTTCTTGACGACAACTTTGACCTCAGGCTTAGGAGGTTTAGCATCCAATGTCAGATAATGAATAGATTCTGATGACATCGACTCAAAGTCGCATCTTGCTGGACCAACCAAAGGCGGCCCCGTAAGAGCCATCATGCATAAACTGCTTATCATAAAGATAGCTTTAGATTTTAAGTCTTAATTTTTATTCCTCGAGCGAAAACCAGCTCACATTAGCTCAATCAATGATCATATCCAGGATTTGTTCTGGCGAGTTTTCGCATCAAGCCGGGCCAAACGAGATTGTCCCCCATGCCTGGAACGAAGGCCGCAGCTCCTTGCTGATATACGCGGTGTCCCATGGCTTCAGGCTCTTCGTGAAGGTGCTCTTCTCCGCCGACGGATTGCGCGAAGATTTGCGCTTTACAGGCATTCTCTAAGAAATACATCCGTAGGAATGCCGTCCCGCACGTCTTACCTAGCGTCAAGGTCCCGTGATTACGCAGCATAAGCAAGCTTTTAGTCCCAAGGTTTGCGACAATACGCTCACGCTCGTCATGCTCTAAGGCAATGCCCTCATAATCGTGATAGGCCAGATCATCATAAACTTGCATCGACATTTGAGTGTAGCGACGAAGACCTTTTTTCTGAGCTGACACCGCCATGCCGTAAGGGGTATGCACATGGATAACGCAGCCCGCATCTTCTCGGGCCATGTGAACAGCAGAGTGAATCGTAAAGCCAGCTGGATTGATAAAATATGGTGTGTCTTGACAAATCTTGCCATCCATATCGATTTTAACCAGAGCCGAAGCTGTCATTTCATCAAACATAACGCCATAAGGGTTTATCAAAAATCTATGCTCACCATTTTCATCAGGCAATCGCGCGGAGATATGCGTGAAAACGAGATCCGTCCAACCATGCATCGCGCAAAGCCTATAGGTCGCGGCCAATTGTTTACGCATGGCCCACTCAGTTTCGCTAACTTTCCCCTTTAAACTCGGCACAGTCATTGGGTCGGGTATGCTAAAGCCAGCATCAACTTGCATAGCGGATAAATCAGATTGTGCATTCATGGCAATTCTCCAAAGTTGTTTAACATATATGCCTTCATAGATATAAGCTGACAAGGTGCTTAAGCCCGATACAATATTGAGGATTCAAAAATTATGCTGAAAGTTGAGAATTTTGGACACCTCCCAAATGGCGAAACTGTCAGAGCTTATAGTTTCGAAACAGCTCTTGGCTTCCGCGCAACGATCCTAAGCTACGGCGCGACGCTTCAATCCCTTAAATTTCCTGACGGGACAGACGTTATATTAGGCTTTGACACACTGCGAAGTTATCTCGGCGAGCACCCTTATTTCGGCGCGATCATAGGACGTGTTGCCAACCGCATTGGCCAAGCCTCTTTTGAGCTTGCGGGTCATAGATATACTCTTCCCAAGAATGAAGGTAAAAATAACCTTCATAGCGGCCCGAATGGTTTTGATCGTGCAAATTGGGGGGGCACAATTGAAGGCGAAACTCTGATTTTAAGTCATACAAGCCCTGATGGTCACCAAGGTTTTCCAGGTGAATTGATGACAGAACTTCATTTCACGTTTCAAGGCAACACTCTGTCCTTAAATATTCGAGCGCGAGTTAATAAAGCTTGCCCCGTAAACATCACCTATCATCC
>JAHDDT010000008.1:0-10748 GCA_020629195.1 Hellea sp. | reverse complement strand
TAAATATTCGAGCGCGAGTTAATAAAGCTTGCCCCGTAAACATCACCTATCATCCTTATTTCAACCTAACGAATGGCGGAACCTCTGAATGTTCGGATCATACACTGCAAATCTTCGCGAGCCATTTCACGGAAAAACATAATAATGGCGTCCCAACAGGTGGTATATCACCTATCGATAGCTGTCCTGCTCTTAATTATAGCGATGCTAAATCAATTGTGAAAAAGGATACGCTAGACCAAAACTTTGTAACCATGTCACCGAAGAAGGATAATCATAATAAACAGAAAATGGCAAAACTCAGTTCAAATAGCTCTGGACGTAAAGTCATCATTTGTTCGACTTATCCATGCTTACAAGCCTACACAGGAGCGTCTATTCCGAATTTAACAGGTAAATCTGGCAAAACATATGGGGCCAATCATGGTATCGCGCTTGAGCCTCAAGGCTTTCCAAATGCCGTAAATATTGAGGACTTCCCGACAAATGTTTTACAGCCAGATGATGTCTATAATCACAGCATAAGCTATACATTTAAGAGCGAATAAGCTCCGGCTTAAGGCGAGTCAAAACTCTATGTTCTTTGGCAGTTAATGAACTCTCAGGAACAATGTAAGTATGAATGGCAAAAACCACAGCCTGCGTTTCAGGCAATCTGCGAAAAGTTTGTCGCTCAACCCGAATGAAACGTGAGGCTTGGGGGTCAATAGGCTTTAAAATGCCTTCGCCGCGCGGTTGATGTAATTCTGGATCTGTATAAATCAGAAAGTTTGCGCGGCCTAAGGGCTGTTCAATACGAATGGCGGATAACATCCTTTCAACACTTTTTGAAACTGGCGAGAATTCAGGAACAGGCTCATGAATAGTTGAAATGGAACGCCCGATTTTTTGGCGTAGATCCCAACTTGATGGGAAGCACATAACAGCCGCAGTCAAAATATGGCTGTCACCTTGCTTTTGTAAAATACATAGATCTTCCTGAACACTCAGCGCAGCATTTATAAGAGGGTGCTCATCCGAATTCTCTGCGCCAATTAAATTGCACAGCTCATGGCAAGCTTCTGTAGCCACCTCCATCGCCTGAAAGACCATGTCTCGTCGCTCTTCAACGAGCTTATGACGATAAGACATCTGCGCTTCATATGTGTCAGACTGCAACAGCCAATTATCAATCTCAACGGGCTGTACGCCTGGTAATCTTGCGGTGCGCGGCTCAAGCCACGCCTTAATCGGCAAATGCGTATTTAAAATCATAAACCGCCTTATTGCGGCCTATTTGATTAGAGGCAAGTTGCGGCATCAACATAATCAAGACCTAACGCATCCCCAACAGCGGCGTAGGTCAGCTTACCATCACACACGTTAAGGCCGTTTAGAAGGTTCGGGTCGGCCTTCATCGCCCCTTTCCACCCCAATTTCGATATGCGCTTAGCGTGAACCAAAGTGGCGGCATTTAAAGCATAAGTCGATGTACGCGAAACGGCGCCCGGCATGTTAGCGACGCAGTAATGAACGACACCGTCAATAATGAAGGTGGGGTCATCATGAGTTGTTGCTTTGGATGTTTCGAAACACCCGCCCTGGTCAATCGCCACATCTACTAAGACTGATCCATCGAGCATGCTCGGCAACATATCGCGCGTGACGAGTTTAGGCGCAGCTGCGCCAGGAATCAGCACTGCACCGACAACCATATCAGCTGTCGTCAATAAATTGGCCAATACGACGGGTGTCGAACGGACCACTTTGGCTTTGACTCCAAAGTAGTTTGCCAAAGCTTCCATACGGTCATTGCTGCGCTCTAATATAGTAACGTCAGCCCCCATACCCACAGCCATTTGCGCTGCATTGAAGCCAACATCACCCCCGCCTATAACAATAACCTTCGCAGGAGCCACACCAGGAACGCCTCCTAAAAGAACTCCGCGGCCACCGCCATCTTTTTGTAAAGCTTTTGCGCCAACTTGGATTGCTAGTCGTCCGGCCACCTGGCTCATAGGCTTCAATAGGGGGAGATGCCCTTTATCATCCGTGACAGTCTCATAAGCGATACAGACTGCTTTTGATTTTATCAGAGCCTTAGTCTGTTCTGGGTCTGGTGCCAGATGTAGATAGGTGTAGAGAATTTGCCCAGGGCGCAGCATGGCACATTCTTGGGGTTGCGGCTCTTTTACTTTAATAACCATTTCGGCACGTTCAAAAATTTCAGAGGCCGAGCCCACAATTTTAGCACCTACGGCTTCGTATTCCGCATCTGACGCCCCAATACCCTCCCCTGCTCTTGTTTCAATAATCACATCTTGTCCGTCTTGAACAAGTTCAGCCACAGATTCAGGTGTCAGTCCCACGCGATATTCGTGGTTTTTAATTTCCTTTGGTACACCAATAAGCATTTTCATCTCCCTCAGATTTACTATCAGGTATCAAAAAGTCAGGCGTGAAAAATATCAATTTTACTGGTGAAAAGCCTTATTATCCGTATAAAATTTGAATAATAATATTATTAGAGAGATATCCTCCTATGTTAGATGGAATTGACTATAAAATACTCGACTCGTTACAGAAAAACTGCCGCCAATCCGTATCTGAACTTGGTGACCAAGTTGGCCTTTCCCCTTCGGCCACACATAGGCGCATTGGAATATTGGAAAAAGACGGCGTAATTGAAAGCTATGCCGCGCGGTTAAACGGTAAAAAACTTGGCTACTCTATGACGTTTTTCGTCGAAGTGTCGCTGGAGAGCCAATCCGAAGCCGTTCTTGCAGCCTTCGAGAAAGCAGCTCTTACCCGCCCTGAAGTCTTGGAATGTTATCTCACGACAGGTTCAGCCGATTACCTGATAAAAGTGGCGGCTCCCAATACAGAGAGTTATGAGCAAATCTATAAACGCATCATCGCGGCTCTGCCCCACGTTAATCGCATACAAAGCTCACTCGTTATGAAGACCGTAAAACCTTGGACAGGCTACCCTGCCCGTCCTGTCTGATTATTCTTCACGGAAGGTGTGATCCATGGCATCTGTCGCGGGCTTCAGAATGTAGCTTAATACTGAACGGCTATCCGTTTGCATAAAACTTTCGGCTGGCATCCCGGGCAATAAGATAAGATTTTCAGGCAGGCGCGCCAATTCGTTAGGCGGTATCTCTATCTTCACTGAATAATACGGCATTCCCGTAACTTGATCTATTATCCTGTCCGCTGACGATCGAATAACAAGACCATTCATTTCGGGCGTTGTTCGCATATTAAATGCCGAAAGACGAACCGTTGTTTTCTGCCCCGGATAGATTTGATCGATATCAGCGGGATCAACTTGAGCCTCTATGATAAGTCGGTCATCAGCTGGGATAATCTGCATAATTTCTTGACCAGGCGCAACGACACCTCCGAGTGTTGTGATCGTCATATTATGCACCTTACCCGAAACGGGCGCGATGACATCTATGCGGCGCAGCTGATCTGAAGCGGTTGTAAGCTGTTCTCTAAAATCACTGGCTTCGGTTTCTGCCTGACGAAGCTCCGCAAGGACTTCTGCTTGGCGCTCTCTTCTCAATTGCAATATCTGAACATCGGTTTCCGAGATAGAGTTCTTTATTCTTGCAATTTCGGATTGGTGATTGGCGACATCCCCCTTTAAACGTAGTTCCTCGCGCTCAAGCGTAAGGATTACAGGTTTTGCGAGCCATCCCTTCTCAACCAAAGTGCGCTTAGCATCCGCTTCTTCGCGGATTTTCATTGCTTGATTTTCTTTTGAACTGATCAAGGAATTTAAACCCGTGATTTGATCCTTAAATTGAGCAATTCTTTGCTCCAACTGCTCAACTTGGCCTGACGCCGCAATTCGGCGAGCATCAAACAGTTTCTCTTGCCCGAGCATAGCCGAGGCGACAATTGGATCATCTTTAGTTTCACTGAGTTCTACGGGCCAAATAATTGTGTCAAGGCTATCGCGTTCAGCTTCAAGCCGAGCAACCCGCGCCATTGTCTCTCTTAGACGCGTATTCACAAGGTCCTCATTAGCGTCTAACATAGTTGGATCTAAACGCATGACGACATCGCCCTCATTCACTGCGTCTCCGTCTTTGACGAAAATTTCACCAACTATTCCGCCATCCAGATGTTGCAATGTTTTCGGCTTTCCTTCCACGACAACCGTGCCAGGAGCAATGACGGCCCCTTTGATCTGCGCTAGTGAGCCCCAAACAAGTCCAATTCCCAGTAGGAAGAATATTCCAATGAAGCCCATGAGCAAAAACTTATCATATGGCTCTTTTGCTGGCTTCTGTTCTGCCACAGCCGATAACATTTTAGGATCTAATTGCATGTTCATGAGCTGCGCCCCGTCACAGTTGGGGCCGAAATTGAAAATCCGCCGCTTCTGCTTGGTTTAACAGGAGGCTTACCATTTGGCCCACTGCCTTTGGGTGATTTAGGGCTCTGGTTTTGCAAGTGTTTTATGACCTCATCCTTTGGCCCAAAAGCCTCTTGCTTACCTTCACGCAGCATGAGCAGCATATCAACAGCCGCGATTGCACTTGGGCGGTGAGCCATCACAATAACAGTTTTTCCGCGCTTACGGGCTTCGGCTATTGCTTTTGTTAGCGCGGCATCGCCTTCTGCATCAAGACTGGCATTCGGCTCATCCAAAACAATCAATGCAGGTTCACCGTAGAGTGCTCGCGCCAAGGCAATACGCTGTGTTTGTCCGCCAGATAAAACAACGCCGCCCTCGCCGATTTTCGAATCATAACCTTCAGGCAAACGCAAAATAAGCTCATGTACACCTGCCCATCGGGCCGCTTCAACAATAGACTCATCAGTTGCGTCAGGCTTAAACCGCGAAATATTCTCTCCGATTGTTCCATCAAACAGTTCAACATCTTGCGGTAAGTAACCGATATAATTACCTAATTCATCTCTATCCCATTGATCAAAAGTAGCACCGTCTAGCCGAATCGCGCCCTTTTGCGGCATCCAGATTCCTACTAAAAGACGGGCAAGGGTTGATTTTCCTGCCGCGCTTGGCCCTATAACGCCAAGACCTTGCCCCGGCTTCAATGCAAAATTAATCCCCGTAAGAACGGCTGTATGAGCCCCCGGAGGACCAGCAATAACATTTTCAGCTGCTAAGTGCCCAGTCGGTGCTGGCAACTGCGTATTTTGGCCGTCTTCAGGCACCATGTCATAAAAAGCGTTCAACCGCGTATAGGCGTCCCTCGCCGCGTTGAACCCGCGCCATTGGCCTATAATCATCTGAATCGGCGCTAGGGCCCGGCCCAATATGATTGAACCGGCTATCATAGCTCCTGGCGTAATAATCTGTTTTACGGCCAGATAACCCCCAAGGCCTAATATCGCAGACTGAATGAACATCCTAAACGCCTTGGAAAAGGCTGTCGAACCGCCGGAGCGATCACTGGATGTTTGACCTTCTTGACTACCTCTTGCATTTAAATCTTCCCAGCGGCGACGCATATGATCACCCATACCCATAGATTCGATCGTATCCGCGTTTCGATGTGCCTGTTGCGCCAGAGCTTGTTCAGCGCGGCGCAGTTTAAGGCTCTCCATCATAGGTTTTCGCGTTCCCCATTCATTATAGATTGCAGAGATCAATATCACGATTGCTCCAGCAATCGCCAAAAGGCCTAACTGCCAATGTAGGACAAAAATTGCCGCGATATAAATTGGCACCCAAGGCAAATCAAAAAAAGTCCCCGGCGCATTACCAGATAAGAATTGGCGCATTGTGCTAAGGTCATTTAGCGGCTGATGCCGCGCCGCACCGCGACCCATCAAGCCTTGTTTAAGCCAAATACGAAATGTCCGCTTTCCCAAGGCCTTTTCGAATTTATTCGCGACACGTACCAAAACACGCGAGCGGCAGAAATCAAGAAAACCCATACAAATGTAAAGCCATGCCATTATGAGCGATATTACCAATAAAGTTTCGACAGAACGGCTTGCCAAAACGCGATCATAGACTTGGAGCATATAGATTGGCCCCGTCAGCATGAGTAAGTTTACGAAAAAGCTAAATATACCAATACCCCAAAAGGCCTTCTTAGCTGTGAGTAAAGCTTGACCAACGGTTGATCTAAATCCCGTATTATCAGCTGAATTTGCAGATTTAATTGCCAAAATATTGCCTTGATCTTCGAATTATCGATTCTACTCGAAGTTTAGCTAAAAAGTTATAAGCCTAAGTAAACGAAACGTCTCAACAATACTAGCGCCATAGTAGTCCTTTATATGTCTGATTTTTCATGCTGTTTTTGTATTTTTCATCATGAAACCATTAGACGTCACAAAGAGGTTTCGCTATGCCAAGGGGTATTACAAAAAGCGTTTAGGGATAGCGCTTGTAGAGATAGAGGTGGGACAATTGTCTAAATCAATATACAAAAGTGTATTATCGCTTTCGGCCTGCTTATTACCAATTCTTTTGGCAACTCCCGCAACAGCACAATTTACGCAAACCGCGGAAGGCACGAACCGACCTTTGACTCTAAGCGCGGATAGTCCATTTCGCGATCCAGACATCATTTACTTGGAAGCTGACGAACTTATCAATGATGAGGTTGAGAATGTTATCACCGCGTCTGGAGAGGTAGAAGGCAGATATCAAGACAGAACCCTACGGGCCGAAAAAGTTGTTTATAATTTGGACACAGGCTTGGTGATTGCGAGTGGCAATGTCGTCCTCATAGACGCCAATGGCGCAACGCAATATGCTGAAAAATTAGAACTCTCTAATGAACTTGAAGCTGGTACAGCAGCAAACTTCACTGCAAGACAAGCCGATGGCGGCATAATGGCCGCCGCCTTTGCGACACGAACAGAAGACGGTGAAATTGAGCTTTATAATGCCTATTACACTGCTTGCGAGCCTTGCCGAGGCGACGATGGTGAGGTCAAAAAACCATCTTGGCGTATTAAAGCGCGAAAAGTGCGGCAGGATAAAGACACACGGACTGTACGCTATAACGATGCCGTTTTCGAATTTTTGGGCTTACCTTTATTCTGGACGCCTTATCTCGCCCACCCTGACCCAAGTGCGGGGCGCGCGAGTGGTTTCTTAACGCCGTTTGGCGGCCTCTCAGCCAGTAAAGGGTTGAACGCAAGACTTCCATATTATTGGGCGATTGACGATTATACGGAAGCCACAATCACGCCGCATGTGTTTCAAAGAGTGAACCCTTTAATCGGGTATCAATTCGCACGTCAATTCAACACGGGTACCGTGGATGTTGATGGCAGCTTTACCTATGCAAGCTTTTTTGACCGTGATGGCAATACATTTAAGGCAGAAGACTTTGCAGACCCCGCTCAACTCCCTGGAGGCCGCAAACTTAGATCTCATATCTACGCCAAAGGCCTCTTTACACCTAATAAAACCTGGACATATGGATTTGGCGCCCAGCTTACGACAGATGACAACTACCTTAACCGCTACGACCAAGAGGAAAGCCCTGAGCGATTTGGCCTTTATGAAGCTGAAAGCCGCCGTAATATCTCACAAGCTTTTATCGTGGGACAAGATGACAGCTTCCGTTTCGCCACATCTGCCTTTGGATTTCAAGATTTACGCACAACCTTCCGAAAAAACGAAGATACAGGGCTCATAACTATTATTGAACCTAATGATCGCGAGCTTCCGATCATCGCACCAAAAATTGAGATTGAAAAGTATTGGACAGATCCCGCCATTGGTGGTCGCCTCAAAGCTTTTGGTGACTTTACAGCCCTAACGCGAGACATTGGAACAGATTATATGCGCGCCACAGCTGGCGCAGATTACAGTAAAACTTTCATCGCTCCAGGAGGGATAGAGGTAAAACCTTTTGCCAATGCGCGTTTTGACTACTTCGATATTAAACCCGAAGACCGCGATGATAATATCTATGAAGACGTTAGCTTTGATCGGAATGTAGGCCAAGTTGGCGTTGACATTCGTTACCCTTTCATAAAATCAGGCGGCGGTGTTGATTGGATCATTGAACCTAGGGCTCAAGTCACGAGAAGTTTTGGAGACGGAAAGCAAGAACGTTTTCTTTCTCTCAACGATGACGGCACCTCTGTAATCTCAACCTCACAAGACGGCCTTACTTTGTCAGGGCGCAACCCTGCCACAGCCCGCATCGTCCAAAATGTTGATATTGATCAAGCCCTATTCTGGCAAAGTAATAAAGCTACAGGGTATGATTTCTGGCAAGAGGGTACGCGTGCAGATATTGGCGCTTCATTTATTGCAGACGCCGGGAAAACACGTGCGCATTTATTTTTAGGGCAGAGTTATATTGACAATCGTGATGTAAATTATGCTCTTGGAACTGGTCTGTCCGGGAACAAATCTGATTTAGTCGGTTTGTTTGAACTTGATATAAATAACAGGTTTTCTTGGAATACACGCCTACGCTATGACGATGACACGAATAAGTTTCGTAGAATTGATACAGGCTTTACGTTCCGTAGTGAACGTCTCAGTACAGGATGGCGTTACTACCGTATTGACTCAGAGACAAATGATCCTGATCCGGATGCAAACCTCCTCGATATTGACGCTATAGCGCCACCAGAAGAAGTTTCAGGTAACGTAAGACTGAAACTGAGCGACAAATGGAGCCTTCGTTATCAAGCTAATCGCGATTTAGACCGCAAAATCACGCGCCGCCAAGAGCTTGGCCTAATGTATCAGGATGACTGTACGCTCGTCGAATTCATTTATAACAGAAATAACTTCGATAGTGATGTTATTCGAGATAATTCAGGCTTCGGCATTCGCGTCTCTCTTTTGACACTTGGCGACTTCGAACCCGAATAGATTTATCCAACAAAGGATTTTTCGACAACAAATTCAGCAGGGTTAGAGTTAGAACCTTCTTTGAGGCCAAACTTTTCAACGATCGCAGCTGTGTCGTCAATCATATCCTTAGAGCCGCAAATCATCACGCGATCTTCCTCTGGGTTTAGAGGCGGAGTTCCTGCATTCTTAAATAGTTCTCCAGACTCAATCAGCGTCGTTATACGCCCTTTGAGCGGATAATCTTCTCGCGTGAGTGAAGCGACGTGAAGCAATTTATCCCCAACCATTTCCCCCACTAGCGGGTCGCCTTTTAAATCATTCACAAGACGCAAACCGTATGACAACTCTGCCTTTTGACGGCATGTATGGGTCAAAATAACTTGGTCATAGCGTTCATATGTTTCGGGGTCACGGATGAGTGATGCGAAAGGCGCAATACCTGTTCCTGTTGAGAACATATAAAGACGCTTACCTGGAAGCAGCGCATCTAACACAAGTGTTCCTACAGGTTTTTTGCCCAAGAGGATTGTATCGCCCTCTTTAATTTGTTGAAGCCGCGACGTAAGGGGCCCGTCCGGGACTTTAATGGAATAGAACTCCAGCTTATCATCCCATGATGGACTCGCTACTGAATAAGCCCGCATAATGGGCTTTCTCTGGTCTTCGGTCTTCGGCAGACCAATCATAATAAACTCGCCCGAGCGGAAACGAAAACTTGCAGGACGGCTAATTTCAAAGCGAAATAAACGGTCTGTAAAGTGTTCGACTGAGAGAACTTTTTCTTCTGTTGGGGCGTTGGACATGTGGTCTTCCAATTAGTGTTGCGAGCGCGAGATAATGAGTTTCGCCGCAAATTACAATATCCAATATAAAAAACAACTGTTCTTTATATAGAACACGCAGGAATTATAATCAGGTATCAGATGTTTAATGGAGATAAGTTGAACTGTTGCAGAAATGTCTTACAAAGCTTTTATGTCAGAACTTAACCTTACGCATGATTTCCCCAAAAGCTCAGAAGAAGATTGGCAGACCCTTGTCGAAAAGGGACTGCGCGGCGCTGATTTTGAGAGTTTAAACCGGACAACTGAAGATGGATTAGTGCGCGGCCCGCTCTCAACGGCGATTGAGAGACCTAAAAACATTGTCGCGCACCCTCGTATCGGGGGCCCGCTATTGGACGGACGTCCGTGGCACATAACAGCACCTGTGCGAGACCCCGAAATAGCCCATGCGAATAAACAAGCCCTAGAAGATCTGACAGGCGGTGCTAGCGCGTTGCGCATTACACTTGGAGAGAACGGGGTTAATTTAAAGAACACCAATGAAACTAAGCGCTTACTCGATAAAATTTATACGAATCTCATTCCCATCATAATCTCGCCCAATAATGACATTGCCAATGCAAAGCTGCTAAAAGACTTCAACTCAGCGAATATTTGCCTTGGGCTTGGCCCAAACACAGAAGGGCTATTAGAATTAGCTAAAGACCTCCCCGAGACTTGGCGGATCATAACTATAAATGCGGCCCGTATTCACGATATAGGCGGTACCGAGGCACAAGAACTCGCCTATTTTGCCGCTTCAGCTGCCCACGGCTATCGCGTCCTAGGTCAAGACGCTGCAAAGCATATAGACGTAGAACTTACGGCAGACCAAGACGGACATTTAAGCATCGCCAAGCTACGTGCGGCCCGCCGCATTTATGCCCGCATAGCCGAGAATTTTGGGGTAACAGAGGCTCCGCTCTCCATTCATGTCATCACGTCAAAACGCATGATGCAAAGCACGGACCCTTGGACAAATATGCTCCGCGTGATGAGCGCTTGCTTCGGCGCCGTTATTGGCGGGGCGGACTTTATCACAAGCCGTCCTTTTACTGATGCCACAGGGTATGCGACGGGCTTCGGTCACCGTATTGCACGAAATATGCAGCTCATGA
>JAHDDT010000104.1 GCA_020629195.1 Hellea sp. | reverse complement strand
ACAGGGTATGCGACGGGCTTCGGTCACCGTATTGCACGAAATATGCAGCTCATGATGATGGAAGAAAGCCATCTTGGGCAGGTGAAAGACGCCGCCTATGGCAGCTTTTTTCATGAGCGCATGACAGATGGCTTAGCGAAATCAGCATGGTCGAAATTCCAGCAGATCGAAGGCGAAGGCGGCCTAAATAATATTGAGCCATTTAAGGCAAGGGTTGAAGTGGCCGCTAAGGCGCGAGAAGAAAAAAGCGATCCCATTCTTGGTGTCACGCTTCACCCCCTTCACAAAGACAGTACCGCTTACCGAGAGGCGAAAGTGCGAAAGGTCTCATCATGAAACCCGATTTCACAAAAATAGACCTTGGTGCCCCTATCGGCTCTGACCGCTCCGGCTCCTCTTGGCCATCACCCGAAGGCATAGATATAAAAGCGGCCTATGACGCGTCTGATATATCGGGCTTGGATAACCTCAATACTTACCCTGGACTTTCGCCTTATATTCGCGGCCCTTACCCGACCATGTATGTGCAGCGCCCTTGGACTATTCGTCAATATGCTGGGTTTTCAACAGCAGAGGACTCAAACGCTTTTTATCGCCGCAACTTAGCAGCAGGACAAAAAGGTCTATCAGTCGCTTTCGATCTGGCGACTCATCGCGGCTATGATTCCGACCACCCTCGCGTACCAGGTGATGTCGGCATGGCGGGTGTCGCGATCGATAGCCTTTACGATATGCGCGTTCTGTTTGATCAAATTCCACTTGATAAAATGTCCGTCTCCATGACCATGAACGGTGCGGTCCTGCCCGTCCTTGCGCTTTATATTGCCGCAGCTGAAGAACAAGGTGTAAGCCAAGAGCAACTCGCCGGCACCATCCAAAACGACATCCTCAAAGAGTTTATGGTGCGTAACACCTATATCTATCCGCCTAAGCCAAGCATGCGGATTATCTCTGATATCTTTGAGCATACGTCACAACACATGCCCAAATTCAATTCCATTTCGATCTCAGGTTATCACATGCAGGAAGCGGGCGCATCGGCTGATATTGAACTGGGCTATACGCTCGCAGACGGTCTCGAATATGTCCGCACAGGTATCGCGGCAGGTATGGATATAGACACATTCGCACCGCGCCTCTCCTTTTTCTGGGCGATCGGAATGAATTACTTTATGGAAGTGGCGAAGATGCGGGCGGCACGTTTGCTCTGGTCCAAACTTCTCTCGCCCTTTAATCCAAAGAATCCTAAATCAACAATGCTGCGCACCCATTGCCAAACCTCTGGCTGGTCCCTCACCGCGCAAGATGTGTTCAACAATGTGGGCCGCACACATATGGAGGCTATGGCCGCTGTAGATGGCGGGACACAAAGTCTGCACACGAACTCTCTTGATGAAGCTTTAGCGCTCCCGACTGATTTCTCGGCACGTATTGCGCGAAACACACAGATTTTTCTGCAAACTGAAGGAAAGCATTGCGAACAAATCGACCCTTGGGGCGGGAGTTATTATGTGGAGCGTCTTACCCATGACCTCGCCGCAAAAGCCCTAGCTCATATCGAGGAAGTCGAAGCTCTTGGCGGCATGGCAGCCGCGATTGATGCAGGTATTCCTAAGCTGCGCATTGAAGAATCCGCCGCTCGCACACAAGCCCGTATCGATAGCGGCGCGCAAACAGTGGTCGGCGTGAATAAATATCTAAGCGATGAGAAAGACGATATCCCTATCCTCAAAGTTGATAATGAAAAAGTTCGCGCGGGTCAGATTGCCCGTATTCATCAACTCAAAACTGACCGCGATACTGACGCGACTATGAGTGCGCTTGATGCACTCACAAAATCTGCTGATACAGGAGAAGGGAATCTGCTTGCCCTCGCCATAGATGCAGCCCGCAAAATGGCGACAGTTGGCGAAATTTCATCTGCATTAGAAAAAGTCTATGGCCGCTATGAAGCCAAACCTGCTGGCGTGACAGGTGTTTACTCATCTGCTTTTGACCAACGAAATCCAAGCTACGCCGAAGCGGTAAAACGTATTCAGGTTTTTGCCGAGCTCGAAGGTCGCAAGCCTAAAGTTATGATCGCGAAAATGGGCCAAGATGGTCATGATCGCGGCCAGAAAGTCGTCGCGACGGCCTTTAAAGATATCGGCTTTGATGTGGTCATAGGCCCGCTATTTCAGACACCTGAAGAAAGCGCAAAGATGGGCATTGAGAATGACGTCGATGTGATTGCCGCCAGCTCCCTCGCCGCAGGTCACCTAAACCTTGTTCCCTCTCTGCGCACCGAACTCAATGCTAAAGGCCGCGACGACATCATGATAATTGTCGGAGGCGTCGTACCACCGGAAGATATTGAGACCCTAAAAGAGATGGGTGCAAAAGCCGTCTTCCCACCCGGAACCAACATCCCCGAAGCGGTGCTTGAGGTTCTCGATGTTGTAAATATGCGTTTGAGTCAGGGGGCTTAGCTAGCCAGGCATTTTATCAAAGGCCGGAATGCTGTCATCCATGATGGTGCAAGGCACTTTGGAACTCGCATAGACATTGAATTGCGGCTTAATGAGATCTTTTTCATTGATACTGCCCGCTTTTAGCGCAGTCATACCTGGGCGCCCCAAATTATATCCAAACATTTGCGATCCGCATGTAGTGCAAAAATCTTTTGCGAGTTTATTCCCGCTATCAACTTCATGTTCGAAACGCTTTGTCTCGCCTGTTATTTTTACATCTTCGTCTTTGAGAAACACAAGCGTCGCAAAAGGCGAGCCCGAGACTTGCTGACAATCCGTGCAATGACAATTACCCTGCATCGCAATTTCGCCCTCAGCTTCAAAGCTGACTTGCCCGCAAAGGCAGTTTCCTGTTAATTTTGGCATGTGTTTCTCCCACTAATGTGAAAGAAGACTAGCCCCGCTGATCTAATCCACCAAGCGTAAAAATTCAGCGCGTTGTTCCGCCTTATGGAACTTCCCTGACAGAGCCGAACTTATCATTTTATGCGGCGTTTTAATCCCACGCATGGTCATGCAGAGATGCTCGCCCTTAGCCATAACTGCGACATCGTCTGTACCTAGGATAACCTTAACATGATTTGCAATGTCTGAGACGAGCTGTTCCTGAAGGGTCAATTTATGGGCGTGTTTATGGGCTATTCGGGCGAATTTCGATAGGCCCAAGACTTTATCATCGGCGATATAGGCTATGGATACGTCGCACCAAAAGGGCAACATGTGATGCTCACACATAGACCAAACACGCATCCCCGTAACCGCCACCATTTGGTTATGTTTGACAGCGCTAAAGGTTGTGTCGAGCTTGCCCGCATCATATTCAATAAACTCGCGCCAGAAATTGGCGATACGGCGCGGTGTTTCTTTTAGGCCTTCACGCTCAGGGTCTTCGCCAAGTGCAGCCAAAAGTTCTGTCACAAGTGACTTGACCTTCTCATGATCTATTTCGCGCGGCGGTTCATTATATCGTGATGGCATGTGAATCTCTTTATCCTGATATGAGCGATAGCTCAGTTATTATATTTACGGCTGAAAGGAAGCTTACGATTTTATTTTATCGCCGCACGAATAGCTTCCACGCGTTTGCGATTTACACCTCTATCAGAATATCCGACCCGAGAAGCTGAACGTATGTGCCAGACATTCTCTTTATCATGCCTGATTTCCACATCATCAACAAATTTAAAAATATTCGACATATAGGTCGCAGACACATAGCTCTTTGTTTCGGAAGTGATGGTTCCGCCAGTCGCTATGATAGCCGCCTTTATAGCCTCTAAGGAGCCGTTAAGCGGAGCTACTTTTTTTTCAGGTTGCACATCGATTTCCGATGAAACGCAATTTGGCGCAGAGCTTGGCGGCGCCAAATGCCCATTCACCAAGCCTTTAGCTTTACCCTTTTGGGATTTTAGGCCGAGCAAAAAGAACACCACGATAATAACCCCAATAGCACCAAGAACAAATTTCATAACAACATCTTTTTATAATTCGCCGAAAATAATTTCTGCTATGTAATCATCATACCATGTCGGCCCCGTCAAGCTCTGGAAGAAACCATTATGGCCACCATATTTGTGAATGATACGGCGGGCGTTATGATTAAGTTCTAGCTTTAAAATATCTTCTTCTGGAATCATTCCATCATCTTCGGAAGTTATAATGCTTATCGGAACTGGGCATGTCTTTAAATCATGCGGGTCAACGCGATAAGCATTGAAGTAAGACTCCATCGTTGGGTAATCAGAATAGAGCGGCATAATTTGTTCGGTGATCTCCAAAACGCGATTGGTTTTCAGCATCGCGTCAAAGTCATAAATATGCGGAAAAATCGCTTGCTTCTTGCGCAATGAGGCAGACCATTTTTTGAGGAAATAACGTCTGTAAAGCGGGTTCACATCAACAAGCGGCGCAGCGGCCCAAGGGTCTACCACAGGGCTAATCGCGAAAATATGCTTGAGGTTTTTAATCGTCAAATCACGAAGGCTTCGCGCGATACGCAAGCTGAAATTACCACCTAATGAAAACCCCACAATATAAACGGGTGCGCCCTCTGCAAGTTCGGCGGCTTGTTTAACAGCGTCAAAAACTTCGTTAAAATTCGTCGAGAGGAATATGCCTTCATTAAGTTCATGAGTGTCCCCGTGATCCCTATAGTTCAGGCGGAATACCGACGCGCCTTGGTTAAAGACGCGGCGACCACCTGCAACGACATAAGTACTATCTTGGGACCCTTCCCAACCATGAAGGAATATGACTAAGGCCTTGTTTTGAGGATTACGCGAATAACTCCCGCGTAATTTCACACCGTCTTCGCAATGCAGCAATTTGGGTACAGCCACATCCAACATCGGGTTCTTACCGCGCTTGCGATATTTGAAAGATGCCAAGGCCGTTTGCACCAATGATGGCCGCAACCAAAAAGGCGGCGTAAAAGGCTTATAGTCTGCCCCGTCAATCTGATGTGTTCGGGTTGTCATCATGGCATAAAAATAGGCCTGAGGGTTAGAAACTCAAGCCTAATTTAGATCGCCAGCTGTTAATTTTAGGCTGTCAGCAAATGATCCGCAATATTCATATTGTCCGCAGATTTCAGGCCATACGCTTCGATTATATCCATGATGGGTTTCTTTTCAGAGCTCTGTATAGCGATACTGTACTGCACTTCACCATCAATTTCGATTTCAGAAATCTCAGCTGTGACTTTTCCCTTTTTGAAAACTTCGCGAGATTTAACAGCTTCGAAATATTTGCTTTTACGTTGGAGCGACTCACAAAGGCTATCGGCGGTAGCCACGCTGTTCAAAGACCCTCTAAACCTTGGAATCGCAGAGCCAATCGTAGCAGAAGTCGTCCGCTTCATTGGGAAAGAGGTCGAAATAGAACGTTCCCAAAGCTCGATAGGCTCATTATCGTTAAGCTTAGAGCGGATCTCAAATCGCTCATCATCAATCATACGCGGCATGACATTACGTCGTCCGGGAATGAGAAAATATTTTTCTGTCCGGGTTTCGGATTTAACAGACTGGAAATCGTTCTCAATTTTTTCACGCAACTCTTGTGTATCGGATTTGAATGTACGCCATTGAAAGAAACGTTCTGCCAATGTGCGGCGTTGTTGATTGACGGGTCTGTTGTAATGATAAAGCATGAGATCCTTTTGGGAAATTTAATGTAATTTGAAAATGTGGTGCCGCTGGCTGAGCGAGGCAGAGCCAAAATTTAAAAGAAAGCAAAAGCCTCTTTAACTGCAATAGGGATTTTCCACATGAGTATCCATTAACACCATCATATTGAAAAAGCAAGGTTTTGTTAATAATTTACTTTCCGAGATGTTAAACTACTCCGTCGCAAACTCCATGATCACTTCATCGACCGCGAGATTATCTCCAGCACTTGCATTGATCTTCGCAATTACGCCTTTCTTCTCGGCGCGCAAAGTATTCTCCATTTTCATGGCTTCGACAACGGCGAGGGCTTGCCCGTCCTGAACCTCTTGACCTTCTTCAACAAGGACAGTGACGATAACGCCCGGCATCGGACATAAGAGCAAATTGGAGGTATCAGGCGCGACCTTGATGGGCATCAATTTAGCCAGCTCTGCCCCGCGCGGCGTCCTTACGCAGACTTTGAACTCACAGCCGCGGTGCCACACCTTGTAACCTTCGGCGCATTTAACGGCCTTAAAATTAAAGGCGTTATTATCGACAAAGGCGCGAACAAGAGGTTGGCCGGGTTTCCAACTTGTCAGCACTTCCATCTCAATGGCCGCCTTTTCCTCTTCCGCATTGTCCATGACAATCGTGCGAAGCCCCTGCTCGCCATTAATATCGGCGGTAAAATGCAAGTCCCCTATCTGTACAGCCCACTCATCAGGAATGTGGCGTGCGTGGTTCGGAAGCGCCCCAGAGATTTCCGCCGCGCGGTGCTCTGTGATGTCATGCATCAGAGCGCAAACCGCCGCGATTTTGCGCATATGTCCGCTATTCGGCTCCGCGCCTTCAAAACCGTCAGGATATTCATCGGCGATAAAGGCTGTGGTGATGTCCCCGCGTTCAAAACGGTCATGATCATAAACGGCTTGGAGAAACGGAATGTTATGCCCAATCCCATCGAGCTCAAAGGTATCCAGCGCGTCTTTCATCGTTTTAATTGCAACGCCGCGATCCTCGCCCCATGTGCAGAGCTTGGCGATCATCGGGTCGTAATACATAGAAATTTCGCCGCCCTCAAAAACGCCCGT
>JAHDDT010000103.1:3069-6789 GCA_020629195.1 Hellea sp. | reverse complement strand
TTACAGGGGCGAACGAAATCTGTCTCTGGGTTTTCCATGGCGACATTGTCGGACATGGAACATTCGGTCAGCAAGATAACGTTTTTCGGTTTGTTGTCCGAGACGTAATCGCTCATCGCTTTGGTTGAGCCTGTGAAATCGGACTCGGCCACGACTTCGGGTGGACATTCAGGATGGGCGAGCACTGTCACGCCGGGATGGGCGGCGCGCATATCTTTGATGTCTTGGGCGGAGAAACGTGCATGGACTTCGCAGCGGCCATGCCACGCAATGACCTCTATTTTGGTTTGCTTGGCCACATTTTTGGCCAAGAATTCATCCGGCAGCATAATGACTTTATCCACGCCCCATTCCGCGCAAATATGCTCGACAATGGCCACGGCATTAGAACTCGTGCAGCAAATGTCACTCTCGGCTTTAACGTCGGCTGAGGTGTTCACATAGGTCACAACGGGGATGCCCGGATAGCGCTGCTTAATCAGTTTAATGTCTTCGCCCGTAATGGATGAGGCGAGGGAACAACCCGCGCGCATGGAGGGGATAAAGACGCGCTTATCGGGGCAAAGAATTTTTGACGTTTCGGCCATGAAATGCACGCCGCCTTGGATAATCATATCAGCGTCGGTTTTGGTGGCCTCAATGGCGAGGCCAAGACTATCGCCCGTATAGTCTCCGATAAGGCCAAAGATATCTGGCGTCATATAATTATGGGCGAGGATAACGGCGTTCTTTTGTTTCTTAAGCGTATTAATCGCGTGGACGAGCGGCGCGTAAGACGGCCATTCAAATTTAGGGATAAAGTCAGAGACAGCTTCATAAAGGTGGTCTGTTGCAGCTTTGACCTCATCATTATAAACAAGGCCTTCAGGCAGACCGTCAATATCATTGCCGGGCATGGCGCAGACACCGTTCTCAACTTCGAGGGTTTGGCCAATCCAGCGGCCATTTTCCCAATTGATGAGTTCCTTACCCATATGACCATTCCTCCTGCTATTCAGTCGAACACTATATAGGGAGGTAGGCGGCAATTTGCTACTGATTTTCGGCGTTAACCTTTTGTTCATCTGCATTCATAAAAGGTTAATTTTCAGTCTGCATATCTAGACTGTCAGATGAGCAGAGGATTTTACGCATGTCAGACGCAATAGACAGGTCAACCAAACGATTATTGCGATATCTCGTGGCCGGCAGTTTCTTTATGGTCGCTGGGGCTTTACTTTATGCAACGCAAACTGAAACTTTGGATTATTGCCGCGCATTATATGATGTCGAGCTTATGAAGTAAGGCTGGATCTAAGCGCCGTTTAAGTCTGCGAAACGTTCTAAAAATAATGTCTCGGCCCGAACCACGGGCAGAGGATCAATTATAACTTTAATATCTCTTGGGGGTGGGATGAAAAATTTATCCGCTTCCACGGGGTCAAATCCTGCGATTTGTGTGGCTTCAAACCAGGCGCAATAAAGATCGCATTGTTTAATTTTTTTCTTGAGCGCTGGTTTCATTTTAGGCGGTAGGCCATAGCGCAGATGTATCGCCTCTTCGAGCCGCGCCTCAAAGGCTTTATAGTCAATACCGAGCGCCGCCTTAAACGGGCTGATCATATCGCCAATCACATATTCCGCCGCGTCATGGAGCAAGGCAACAAGGCGGTCTTCGCGGCTCGATGTTGGGTTCAGTGTTGTGAATAGATGCTCCACTACAACGCTATGCTCTGCCACACTAAAGGCATGATCGCCCGAGGTCTGTCCATTCCAGCGCGCCACCCGCGCAAGGCCCCGCGCAATATCTTCAATCTCAATATCAAAAGGAGAGGGGTCAAGCAGGTCAAGGCGGCGGCCCGAGAGCATACGCTGCCAGGCGCGCTTAGGAGGTTGTTTGGCCATTAAAGCTCCGCCCCCGCGAGCATGATATCAATCA
Source organism: Hellea sp. (assembly GCA_020629195.1). Taxonomy (GTDB): domain Bacteria; phylum Pseudomonadota; class Alphaproteobacteria; order Caulobacterales; family Maricaulaceae; genus Hellea. Next base: position 4,871 of record JAHDDT010000103.1, on the reverse strand, counting down.
GGACCGCGATATCAGGGTCGAATTTTTTCCAAGGAAAGAAGCGTGCCCGGCCATTACGCGGATATAATTTGTACCCGTCCAGATGAAACTGAACATCGCCAATACTTTTCCAGCCCTTACGAAAATTCAAATCCCCTTGAACGGCGAAAGCTTTATTCGTGATATAAAGTTTAGAGCCTTTGAGCTTTTGATAGCCATGCAGGACTTCGCCGCGCACGGGTCTGTAATCACGGCTATAGGGATCCAGAACGGGGAGGGCGACAAAGCCGCTATCGTCACTTTTGACGTCGATGATAAGCTTATCACGTGCGCGTTCTAAGCGGCGGTTCATCCACCATTTACGTATCCAGCGCCACACGGATTAAGCGGCGACTTTCCGCACAAAAATGGCGCCTGCGGAATAACCCGCGCCGAAACTACAGATAAGGCCTGTGTCGCCATTTTTGAAATCATCGCTATATTTATGGAAGGCAATGATGGAGCCCGCAGAACTTGTATTGGCATATTCGTCCAGCACGACAGGGGCTTTCTCAAGCTCGACATCTTTTCCCAAAACCTTTTTAGCAATGAGGTGGTTCATAGACAGATTGGCTTGGTGCAGCCACATACGTTTAAGCTCATGTGGATCAAGGCCATTGGCTTCGCATTCTGCGCTAATCATTTTCGCCACCATGGGCACAACTTCTTTAAAGACGCTTCGGCCATTTTGAACGAAGAGTTTATCGGTCAGGCCTTTCTTGCCGCGTTCGCCTGTCATGCCGTCATCCTCAGGGGCACAATGATTAAGGAAGCCGAAATTATTGCGGATATTATTTGAAAATTGCGTGACCAATTTAGAGCCGATAATTTCCCAATGGTCATTAGGGGCCACGTCATCAGATTCGACGAGGATTGCCGTTGCCACATCACCGAAAATAAAATGCGCGTCACGGTCTTTGAAATTCAAATGCGCCGTGCAGATTTCAGGGTTCACCACGAGAACAGATTTCGCTTGGCCGCCCACAATCAATCCGCGCGCTGTCTCTAGGCCAAAGGTGGCGGAGGAGCAGGCAACATTCATGTCAAAGGCAAAACCATTTGTGCCGAGAATGTCTTGTACTTCGACCGCTACGGCGGGATATCCGCGCTGTAAGTTTGAACAGGCGACAATGACCGCGCCGACATCTTCGGGGCTGCGCCCCGCTTTTTCCAGCGCGTCCTTGGCGGCATTCGCTGCAATTTCCGCAAGGATAGAGGGCTCGCTATCAGGGCGGGCGGGAATGCGCGGAGCCATGATATTTGGGTCTAAGATAGGCGCTTTGGAAATGGCGTAACGCGCTTTGACGCCGGAAGCTTTCTCGATAAAATCCGCGTTGGAATAGGTCAGAGCCGTTTTTGTCCCAGCTTCAATTTCGGCGGCATTTTCCGCGTTCCACTTATCGGCGTAAGCATTGTAACTTTCGACAAGTTCGTCATTTGAAATAGAGTCTTTTGGAGTCCACAGACCCGTGGAGCTGATAACGGCTTTCATGATAGAACTTTTCCCTTTTAGTCTATCCGCTGTCTTAGCGCCCTCAGATGCGTTCCGCCAGACTTAATAATAAAAACGCCTATGCGCTCACGCCAGCCTTTTTGGCATATGGTTGCTCCTCAACGAATTATTAACTCTGTTTCTAAGGTGCATATTAGGGAAATAACGATAAATTTCAGCCAACTTTCAAGATGTTTTGTGGGTATTGAAAAGAGCGGTACGCTATTATGGTAGAGTTTTCGAAAAGAGACAGGCTGAAATTATTGGGGGGTGCGAGTGCGCTCTTGCTTTC
>JAHDDT010000103.1:0-2969 GCA_020629195.1 Hellea sp. | reverse complement strand
TTATTATGGCATGAAGCGACGCCGTCTTACTTCCTTCAAGGTACGAATGCGCAAATCAGAACGCGCCTGGAAACCTATATCAGTACGGTTGTTGAACATTTCAGAGGGCGTATCAACGTCTGGGATGTCGCCAATGAAGTTGTTTCAACAGATATTTTCAACGGTAATAATGGGGTTGGTCCTGACCGCCGCACGGAATGGTTCGAAGCCGTAGGCAGTGGTGATTACCTTGACTGGGCTTTCCTTGCTGCGCGAGCGGCGGATCCTAATGCGCAGCTTTTCCTCAATGATTATAATACGGAGAACAGCCTAAAGCGGGGCTGGTTGATTGACATTGTTCGCCGCCTTCAAGATCGCAATATTCCGATAGATGGCATCGGGCATCAAATGCATATCCGTCCGGACACATCGATTGATGCAGCTTTGCAAGCCATTGATGATGTCGATAATGAATTTATGGGGCTTATTAACCATGTCACGGAACTGGATATGGATGTTTATACAAATCCCGGATCCTGTTGGGAAAGCCAAACGAATTGCGAAGCGGATATGGGCCCCAACCCTCCGGCAGAGGTTTTAAACACTCAGGCACAAAGAATGCGGGAGCTGTTCAACGGCTTTAAGGCGCGCAGCAGTGTCGAGTCGGTGACCATGTGGGGCGTTATGGACGGCGATAGCTGGCTGAATAATTCGCCAATAGAACGGTTCAATCACCCGCTGCTCTTTGACAGAGAAGGTGAGCCAAAGCCTGGTTTCCTCGCAATCACAGATGATGATTACGTGATTGGGTAAATCTATTTACCCAGTTTTTTACACGGCTCGTAAGCATGGCACCCTACGGCATGGTCATTGATCATGCCGACAGCCTGCATAAACGCATAAAGAATGACGGGGCCTACAAATTTAAAGCCGCGTTTCTTCATGTCCTTTGACATGGCGATGGATTCGGGACTGTCCACAGGCGCGTCTTTGAAGTCTTTCCAGCTATTTTGAATGGGGCTGCCGCCAACGAAATCCCAGAGATATTCACTGAAATCGATACCGTCTTCATCGCGCATTTTGACAAAGATGTGCGCATTGGTAATTGCCGCGTTCACTTTTAATTTCGAGCGGATAATCCCTGCATTTGAGAGTAATCTCTCACGGTCTTTATCGGTGTAATGAATGAGTTTATCAGGATCAAAACCGTCATAGGCGCGGAGCATTTCCTCGCGCTTTCGCAATATCGTAATCCACGCCAACCCCGCTTGTTGCCCATCTTGAATGAGTTTTGAAAACAGTGCTTTACTGTCGCGAATAGGCCGTCCCCATTCCGTATCATGGTAATGCGTATAAAGCGGATCTGTCGGCGGCACCCAGCCACAACGCGGGAGGTCAGGGATTACGTCGTAAGTCATATCTTTAAATCCTTTTCGACCACTTCTTCATAGCGCGATTGCCCCCAGCTATGGTCGCCATTTATCCATTCCCAGTCCAGATCAAAGGCGAGGCGGCCATCCTCGGTTTGGCTAAATATCGCGCAGGCTTTTCCAGCCTTAAGTGTCTTATCCGTGGTGAGGCAGTGATAGAGCATGTCGCCTTTATTCTCCGCTGTGAATTGTCCGATAATATGACCTTCGCGCACATCGCCGCCAAAATAATCTGCGTAAAACACCATGCCTTCTTGCCAGAAATGAAAGCGCGTCTTGCCGCTCGCAACACCGTCTTCGCTATTATGGACGGGAATAAAAACACGGTTATCCAGGGAGAGTTTCAAAGATATTTTTCCATGCCGATATTGGCGCGTTGATAGACAGGGTGGGGACCTTCGTGGTTTACGCTCCAGCCATTGCGCGCATAGAGACGGAGCGCCGCTTCATTACGGGTGTTTGAGAGCAGGAAAAGGTAATCCAAGCCCATCTCATTTTTGGCATAATCCTCTATGGCCGTCATGAGATGTTGCCCCACGCCATTGCCGCGAAATTTTGTATCTACGGCCATTTTCGTGAGCTCATAACGTCCGTCGTCATGTTTCTTCAGGGCCACAGCCCCCGCGACCTGTCCGTCAATATGGGCGCTGAAAACGTGATTGCCATTTTGCGTGTAAATCTCGGGATGCGCGACCATCAACTTATCGCTCTCCTCCAGATGATGCATCTCTTCAATCCATTGGGCATTGAGCGCCGCAAAGCGGGGCAGGGCAGCCGGATCGTTACGCTTGATCTCCATCAACGGACTCCATAATTTGAACGATGACATCATTTAGAGTTGGCTCTAGCTCTGCTGCTTTCAGGCGGTCAAGACGAATAAGGCCCATGCCCATTTGACCATGGACATGATACACGTCCCCTATCACGCGTTCGCCTGCGTGAATTTTATCACCTGCTTTAGCCGCGCCGTTTAAAATGAGGCCGCGCATCCGTTTTTTAACGGTCGTCATGCGCTTCATGCGGGACACAACTTCTTGGCCTACGAAACACCCCTTCTTGAAATCCACGCCGTTCATAAGGTCCATATTTGCATCTGCAGGAAATGTTGTGATAGTCTCAAAATCCCATTCACTCTCGACAACGCCAAGCGAAAGACGGTGAGCATTATAGTCGCCATCAGCGCCAAGATAATCTGTTGTGATAAGTCTTCGCCCCAACGTAGCATGACGGGGATCAGCATGGCCTTCGTCACCTTGTCCGTCCCAAATGGCGTAGACATTATGCGTTTCGCTAATGTCGGCTATCTCTATCGGCGCACGAAGTTTATACATGCGTAGGCGTTTAAATAAATCGGCTGCGAATTTGACAGGCGTATCGAGGAGTAAGTCTTCGCCGTCCCTCGTGACAAAGAAATCTGCAATGATTTTACCCTGCGGGGTGAGCAGCGCCGCAAATGTCATAGGCTGTTTAAGGCTATTTGTAATCAACCCATCGAGCCAAGCCGCAACACCCTCTCCAGAGAGGCGGAATACAGAGCGGTCAAGTTGAGCAATAGGCATG
>JAHDDT010000102.1 GCA_020629195.1 Hellea sp. | reverse complement strand
GCATCATTATACTTACTGCTCATCGCGCCCATAGCGTCAAAGAGTGAGGACATCGCCCATTCAACTTCTTCGCCGCCGCCGGCAAACATAACGTCCTGTTTGCCCCATTGGATTTGCTCACAGGCCGCGCCGATACAATGCAGCGATGTGGTGCAGGCTGAGGTGATAGAATAGTTCACACCTTTAATTTTGAAATGCGTGGCGAGTGTCGCTGACACTGTCGAAGACATCGCCTTTGGCACAGCGAAAGGCCCAATGCGTTTGGGTGAATTGTTCTTGCGCGTTATGTCCGCAGCCCGAACGATTTCAATCGCACTTGGACCGCCTGAACCCGCGATGATACCTGTGCGCTGATTGGAGACTTGCTCTTCATTTAGGCCAGAATCCTTAATGGCGTCATGCATCGCTATGGCGGACCACTGCGCCGCATCGGCCATGAAACGCAAGCTACGTTTCCCGATAACCTCTTTGGCACGGTCAGCCGTGTCCGCAGGACGGCCAGAGATTTGACTGCGAAAGCCAAGTTCGGCCATTTTTTCGTCTTTGGTGATGCCGCATTTGCCAGCTTTTAAATTTGCGGCAACTTCGTCTTGGCTATTGCCAATACAAGAGACGATTCCGATTCCGGTGACAACAACACGGCGCATTAGGCGACTCCCTCATTTGTGTTTTCTGGAATAAATAGCCCGACTTTAAGGTCAGTGGCTTTGTAAATAAGCTCATCATCAGCATACATGCGGCCATCGGCAATGCCCAGAACAAGGCGGCGACGAATGACACGTTTCAGTTCAATCTCGTAACGCACTTTTTTTATATCAGGCGTGACTTGGCCCGTAAATTTAACTTCACCAACACCGAGTGCACGGCCACGGCCTGGGGAGCCGCTCCAGCCTAGCCAAAAGCCAACGAGTTGCCACATCGCGTCAAGGCCCAGACAACCCGGCATCACAGGGTCATTCTTAAAGTGACATTCGAAAAACCAAAGATCAGGATTAACATCAAGCTCTGCTTGAAGCTGACCTTTTCCAAATTCACCGCCATCATCATCCATATGGGTGATACGGTCGAGCATAAGCATAGGAGGAAGGGGAAGTTTGGCGTTACCAGGTCCGAAAAGGCTCTTTTCACCGCTGACAATCAAATCGTCATAATCATAGGAAGATTGTATTTTTTTCATGCTTTTAGAGCCCGTATTGCTTCGACGCGTGTTTGATAAAGTATAGAGCGGTAAACTCAAGGCAGAATAAGGGCTTAAAGTGAATTAGCGTCTAGGATTTAGGACGGCTCTTCACAGTGTAGCCTGAGAGTAAATCCAGCGCGGGTTCCCAGTCCGGACGCAGGTTTAAAGCCAGCTTTAGATCTTGATAAGCGCCCTTATAATTTTGCAATCGGTCATAGGCGATAGCGCGGTTATAGAGCGCCTCTGGCATTTTATCTGTGCCAAGATTGATGGCTGTATCTATGGCTGTTACGGCTTCGCTATAGCTTCCCGTATAAATTAAGCTTGCGGCATGGTTGATATAGGCTTCGGCGAGTTTCGGGCGTAATTCAATGGCACGAGCGTAGTTTGTTTGGGCCTCGGAATAATCACCTTTGCGCATGAGCAAAACACCCAGGTTTACATGGGTTGCGGCAAGGTCTTTTCCCGTCAGCATTTCAGATAGAGCTGCTTCGCACGTCTTGATGGCGCCGATGCGTCCGGGATTTCCAGATTTCGTGCTCATATAACAGTCGCGCGCAGCACCGCCGCCTTGGACGACAATTTGCGCAGAGGCTGTGGCCGTGACTGAAACAGAAAAAAGAGAGGCGAGGAGGAGTTTTGAAAAGCTATTCATAATCAGTTGATAACACAAATACTGGAACATATCTAGTTTTTCAATATCACGATTGTTTTAGGGCCACTTCACGACTGGCGGCATAGAGCTTAGAATTGTTTGAATGTTACCGCCTGTCTTTAACCCAAATGTCGTGCCGCGATCCCATAAGAGGTTAAATTCGACATAGCGTCCGCGCTGAATGAGTTGCTCTTCGCGGTCCGCTTCTGTCCAAGGCTCGTGCATCCGCCCGCGCGCAATGACGGCGTAAGTGTCTTTAAAGTGCCGCCCAACATCTTGGGTGAAAGCAAAGTCTGCCTCCCAATCGCCGCTATTAAAACGATCATAAAAAATACCGCCGACGCCTCGCGCTTCGTCGCGGTGGTGAAGGTGGAAATAGTCATCACAGCCTTTTTTAAAAGCATCATAGTCAGCGACATCATGCGCGTCGCAAGCTGCTTTCATACCTTTGTGAAAAGCAATGGCATCAGGGGAAGTTTGCACGCGGTCTTTTGCTTGTGTGGGGGTTAAATCCCCGCCGCCGCCAAACCAATCTTGGGTCGTCACAATATAGCGCGTGTTAAAATGAACGCAGGGCACATGCGGATTATGTAAATGTGCAATCAACGAAATACCCGCCGCCCAAAAACGCGGATCCTCTTTTGCGCCGGGAACGCGCTCACGCATCTCGCCTTCAAATTCGCCTTTGACGACAGAGATATGCACGCCGCATTTTTCAAAGAAGCGTCCACGTAACATACCGCCCGTGCCGCCGCCTCCATTCTCGACTTTGCGCTGCCAATCTTCAAAGATGAATGTTCCGACCTCGCCGGGGTAAAGCTCCTCTGGGGCCTCACGCTCAATGGCTTCGAACTCCGCGCAAATATCATCGCGAAGGGTTTTAAACCAGCGGGCCGCTTTTTCTTTGCGCTCTTCAAACATGACGCTCACTTACGGCAATCCGCCCGTTTGCCGCAAGCCTTCAAAGGCGGCGATGGCAACGGATGTTGCGAGGTTGAAACTTCTTGCGCCTTCGGCAATGGGAATAATAACTCTGTCATCGGCGGCGGCGTGAACTTCTTCTGGCACGCCTGCGCTTTCGCGGCCAAATAGGAGGCGATCATCGGAACGGAATTCAAAATCGGTAAGCGGGCTTGCGCCCTTCGTCGTGAAGAGTACGAGCCGCCCCGATTCGGGGCTTGCGTCAAACTGATGCCAGCTACTATGACGCTTTAAGGTCTCAGGTGCGCCGTAATCCATGGCCGTGCGGCGAAGGGCTTTGGTGGTGAGAGGGAAGCCGCAAGGCTCAATGACTTCGAGCTCAACCCCGAAACATGCACAAGAGCGCATAATAGCCCCGAGATTTCCTGCCATGTCGGGCTGATAAAGAATGATTTTCATAATTTTCGTTTTCTGCCCATAAGTGTCACATTGCGGCGTTTTAGCGCGAATAAACGGTGGAAATTTTAGCTACATATATATAGAACGCACGACAGAACAACAGCTTACGCTGGGAATCCCAATGGAAACTCTGCCAAGCTATCCGAAGAGGAGAGGACAGGTTATGTCCGACACGCAAGTCACAGACGCCCATGGCGAAGCTATCGACGACGATAAGCGCGATTTCATTTTCATTGCGACAGGTGCGGCTGCGGCTGCGGGTGCTGTCTCTTTGGGATGGCCCCTTGTTGCCCAAATGGGCAAAGCCGCTGATACATTAGCCGCGGGGTCTATCGAGATCGACATTTCGAAAATCGCAGAAGGGCAGCAGCTCAAGATGCTATGGCGCGGCGCGCCTGTCTTTGTGCGTCACCGCACCCCCAAAGAAATCGCAGAGGCTGAAAATACAGATATTTCAAAATGTCCTGACCCCCAAACAGACAGTGAGCGCCTTGTCGCTAAGCCCGATGGCACAATTGACCCGCGTTATCTTGTTATGGTTGGCGTCTGTACGCATTTCGGCTGTATCCCTGTTGGCGAGTCTGGCGATTATGACGGCTGGTATTGCCCATGCCATGCCTCGCATTACGATACATCTGGCCGAATACGTAAAGGTCCCGCGCCTCGAAATATGGCCATCCCGGACTATACATATATTTCCGATACAGTGATTAAGGTAGGTTAGCTATGAGCGGACATCCTTCAACATACGAACCCAAATACGGCGCCACAAAATGGCTTGATCAACGTTTACCTATTATTCGCATGGGCGCGGACTTTATGACGTTCCCGTCTCCGCGCAATCTGAATTACTGGTATACCTTTGGCGGTATTTTGACGCTTTGCCTCGTCTCACAAATCATCACAGGTATCATTCTAGCGATGCATTATGTGCCGCATACTGAACTTGCTTTTGAATCTGTGCAGCGTATTCGCCGCGACGTTCCCTTTGGATGGCTCTTACAGCCTATGCATGCCGTCGGCGCGTCGATGTTCTTCTTTGCTGTCTATGTGCATATGTTCCGGGGTCTCTATTACGGCTCTTATAAAGCGCCGCGCGAAGTACTTTGGATTATTGGCTGTCTTATTTACCTCGTTATGATGGCGACAGGCTTCTTGGGTTACACGCTGCCTTGGGGGCAGATGTCATTCTGGGGCGCGACTGTGATTACGGGCTTCTTTGGCGCAGTTCCTGTTGTGGGTGAGAGCTTACAGCAGTGGTTATTGGGGGGATATGCCGTCGATAACGCTACGCTAAACCGTTTCTTTGCGCTGCATTATCTTCTGCCATTCGTGATTGCAGGTCTTGTGGGTGTTCACGTTTGGGCGCTTCATCATGTTGGGCAAAACAACCCCATCGGGATTACACCTAAGACAAAGAAAGACACGCTGAGCTTTCACCCTTATTACACGGTGAAGGACGCCTTTGCGGTTGTTGTCTTCTTGTTGATTTTTGCTTTCTTCCTCTTCTATCAGCCTGACGCCCTTGGTCATGCGGATAACTATATTGAGGCTGATGCGCTTAAGACACCGCCGCATATTGTGCCTGAGTGGTATTTCTTGCCGTTCTACGCGATTTTGCGTGCCGTGCCGGATAAGCTTGCGGGTATTTTATTGATGCTTGGCGCGATTGCGGTTCTCTTTGTTCTGCCTTGGCTTGATACATCAAAAGTGCGCTCTATGCGTTTTCGCCCCGTGGCACGCGGCTTCTTTTGGATTTTCCTTTTCTTCTGCTTCATCCTCGGATGGTGCGGCGCGGAAACACCAGATAATATGGTGCCGTTCCTTAGCGTTGGCGATAAAGGCCTGAACTTCACATGGCTGTCACGTATCGCGACGTTCTATTACTTCGCCTATTTCGTGATTATCTTGCCAATTCTTGGATTGGTCGAGAAACCAAAAGATAGACCTGAATCCATCACAAAAGCTATTCTTGGCGATAGCTCGCACGGCGCTGCGGCCCCCGCAGAATAGGAGAGGGATTATGGCTTTCAAAATGAAAACAGCTATTCTTGTCGGCGCGGCTACACTTGTCGCCGCCGTGTCTGGTATCGCTTACGCCGCTGGCGGCGGGGGAACGGGCGATTACAAGATGGAGCATAAGCATTGGCACTTTCAGGGCGCTTTTGGCACTTATGACAAAGCGGCAGCACAGCGCGGATATCAAGTGTACCGCGAAGTTTGTGCCTCTTGCCATGCGCTGAAACACCTCTCTTTCCGTCACTTAGGGGACAAAGGCGCGCCTTTCTATAATGCGGATTATCCAAACCCAAATGATAATCCGCTCGTGAAGAACTTTGCGGCTGATTGGACGATTGAAGATATAGATACTGAAACAGGCGATGTTATTGAACGTGCGGGTATCCCCGCTGATAAATTTCCGCCCATCTATCCCAACGAAGCAGCAGCGCGTGCTAGTAATGGTGGCGGTCTTCCGCCGGATCTGTCTGTAATGGTTGCGGCCCGGAGCGGCGGCGCGGATTATCTTTATAATCTCATGCTGGCTTATGACGCGCCTAAACCTGATGATGTCGAATTAACCCCGGGTCTTTATTATAACCCTGTGATGGATGGAGGTAAGATTTCCATGGCAGCGCCTTTATCAGACGGGCTTGTTGAATATGCTCCAATGATGGTTAAAAATGATGCAGGTGAAATGGTTGAAGTGGCTGCGCCAGAAGCAACAGTTGAGCAAATGGCCGCTGACGTCACAGAATTCCTCGCTTGGTCTGCTGACCCGAAATTAGAGCAGCGCAAAAGCGCGGGCTTTATGACAATGTTATATTTGCTTATTCTCGCGGTCTTATTATGGTTCTCCTATAAGCGCGTTTGGAGAAATGTAGAGCATTAAGAGCTCAACATCACAAAGCATTCAAAACCGCCCGCTTTTAAACGGGCGGTTTTTTTGTAGGGTGCATGAAATAGAATAGTGGAGACGAAAATGTCAGACTGGGTATTAGGAATCATTGGCGGCTCGGGCCTCTATGAGATTGAAGGTCTTGAAAACCCCGAATGGATTTCGATAGAGACGCCATGGGGCATGCCCTCCGATGATATTCTTTTTGCTGAACTTGATGGTATTAAACTTCGTTTCCTGCCGCGCCATGGTCGTGGTCATCCGCTCACGCCAAGTGATGTGAATTATCGCGCTAATATTGATGCCTTAAAACGCGCAGGCTGTACGGATTTGCTCTCGCTTTCTGCCGTGGGCTCGCTCAAGGAAAATTACCCGCCGGGGGATTTCGTTATTGTCGATCAATTCATCGACCGCACCTTTAAGCGCGAGAAAAGCTTCTTTGGCAAAGGCATGGTCGCCCATGTCTCCGTTGCTGACCCTGTTTGCGAACGTATCGCAAGCTTTGCAGCGCAGGCTGCAAAGGCGGCAGGCGCGACGGTCCATCAAGGCGGAACTTACCTCGCCATGGAAGGGCCGCAATTCTCTACCAAAGCCGAGAGCCATATGTACCGCGCGTGGGGCTGTGACGTTATCGGCATGACCAATATGCCCGAAGCCAAACTCGCCCGCGAAGCCGAGCT
>JAHDDT010000101.1 GCA_020629195.1 Hellea sp. | reverse complement strand
TAACGCCCCGTCATAACCCCAAATTTGTTAAACCCGCCATTGGCTGAAATCGGTTTCATCGAGGAGAAATCTTTGGGTAGAAACGTAAAGGCCCCGGCATGTGTGATTTGCGCCTGCGCCGCCGCGCCATGTTTATGAACCCCATCGGTAAGAACTTTAAAATCCGCGACAGTCTCCGCTGATAGATGCGCTTGATCCACAAATGTCTGCCCGTCTTTAGAGGTCGCGCAATAAGCCACGGTCGTCATGGCCGCGCCGCCCTCGGCCACACGTTCATGGAACGCTGCAAGGCCTTTTGAAATAAGGCCACCTTTGCACATGCCTTCATTTGTTGCCGCTTTTATGAAACGGTTGCGCAGTGTCAACGGGCCGATGGTTAGCGGCGTGAAGGCTATTGAAGAGCTATTTATCATAGGAGGGGTATAAATCTGACTGCGAAAAAAATCACGCTAAAAATGATGAAAATACGTGTAATTTGTCAGTTATTCCTCTAATTGCGTAGTAATAAGTGATAAATACTACGCATTAGGGGAATTTGAGGTGACGCAATTTCATCTTGCAGACTTATTTGAAAGTGTCGCGGCGCGTATTCCTGACCGTATCGCACTTATTGATGAAAAAGGCACGCTCAGCTATGTGCAATTGGAAGCTCGCGCCGCACGCTTGGCCGCAGGGCTTTATCTTCAGGGCATTGGGCGCGGGGACCATGTCGGGCTCTATATGATGAACGGTCCCGAATATCTGGAGAGCTTTATCGCGCTGATCAAAATTGGCGCGGTCCCGTTTAATGTCAATTACCGCTACGGTTTTGAAGAGCTGAAATACCTCTTCGGCAATGCGGACGCAAAAGCGGTCATTCATGGCGCAGAGTTTTCACCGCTTGTCGAACAACTCATAGCCGCGCTTCCTAAATTAGAGATAAGCATTGGCGTTGAGGATGGGCAGGGGTTGGCCCATGCCGGGATTGATTATGAAGAATTGATGCAGAGCGACCCCGCCAGCGCTGATTATGCGCGGGAAGAGTCGGATTATATCCTGCAATATACAGGCGGCACCACGGGTATGCCTAAGGGCGTGATGTGGCCGCATAAGGCGTTCTTCTATGCCTGCCTCGGCGGCGGCGGAATGTATCAACGCAAGCCGCCTATTCAAAAGCCCGCAGAGCAAGCGGATATTGCAGAGACGATGTATCCTTGGCGTCTTATGCCGCTCGCGCCGCTCATGCATGGGGCGGCCATTTGGGCGGCTTGGACGGCGTTGTTAGGAGGCGTGACACTTGTGCTTGACCCTTTGCGCGGCGGATTTGACGCCGAGCGAATCTGGGCGCGGATTGAAAAAGAGGCCGTGAATTCCGTTCAAATCGTAGGCGATGCCATGGCGGTGCCACTCTTGGAGGCCTTAAACGCAAATCCGGAACGCTGGGAGTTGTCGCGATTTATGCATCTCGGTAATGGCGGGGCGGTCTTCTCTGGGCATATTAAGAATGCCTTTAAAGGACCCGTGCCCAATATCATGATTACAGACGGTATGGGCACATCTGAGACAGGCATCTCCGGTATGGCCGCGCCTGTAAAGGATGGCGGGTTTATGCGATTACCCGTCGATGATTTTCAGACCGTTATTTCAGAGGGCCGCATTGTCGATGTTGGTGAAGTCGGTTATCTGTCTCGCACAGGGCACACGCCGATTGGATATTATGGCGATCCTGAAAAAACGGCTGAGATATTCCAAGAGATAGACGGCACGTTATGGGTGCTCACAGGCGATGAAGCCCGTCTGGATGATGATGGTATGATAACTATTCTGGGGCGCGGATCGACCTGTATAAATACGGGCGGTGAGAAGGTTTACCCCGAAGAAGTCGAAGAAGTTCTGCGCGCTCATCCCGCTATTCACGATGCCGCCGTCATTGGCGTATCAGATCCAAAATGGGGGCAGGCGGTTAGCGCCTTAATCTCTCTTTCAAAAGAAATGGACGCACCGTCATTGGGTGATGTCAAAGACTTTTGCCGAGATAAATTAGCAGGATACAAACTCCCAAAATCACTTAAAGTGGTGCCAGAGATTCACCGCTCTCCAGCAGGAAAACAAAATTATAAATGGGCGCATTCCGTCCTAACAGAAGCTATTTAATTATGACCGAAACACACGACCCAACGCCCAGCTCCCGCAAATATGCGTGGTTCGTCCTGCTTATGTTGGTCCTGCTCTATTTCATAAATTACGCAGACCGCACGCTCGCCAATGCGTTACTCGAGAAGATCAAAGAAACCTACCAAGTCTCTGATACATATATGGGTTTTGTTATTGGGCCAGCCTTTGCATTTGTATATTGTTTGGCGGCTATTCCGATTGCGCGTTTTGCAGACAGAGCCAACCGCGTCCGCATTATTGCGATAGGTGCGGTCGTTTGGAGTCTCTTCACTATGATGTCGGGGCTCTCAAAAACACCTGAGATGTTTGCTGTGTCTCGCTTTGGTGTGGGTATTGGCGAGGCCGCATTTTTAGCGCCTGCTTACTCCTTGCTTTCGGATTATTTCCCGCCCAAGCGGCGTGCCTTTGCTTTTGCGATTATGAATCTCGGCGTCTATTTTGGCGGGGCTTTTGGCAATATTGGCGGAACAGCTCTGGCGGCGAACTATGATTGGCAGACGACGTTTTTATGGCTCGGCGGACCAGGTATATTGCTGGCGGCGTTGACAGTGCTACTCGTCAAAGAGCCGAAACGCGGACGACTAGACGAGGGCAACGGACCGCTTAAAATCCAAGCTAGTTTTAAAGACGTTTATGCGTCTCTTATGGGGACGCCTGCATTCAAATATTTAACGATTGCAGCATTTCTGGGTGGCTTTTCCACTATCGCATTTGGCAGTTGGGCGATTGCCATGTTTGAGCGTATTTTCGATATCTCAAATCAATCTGCTGGCGCAAGATATGGTACAGCCGCTCTTTTAGCGGGAATGGTTGGGGTTTTACTTATGGGTGTTTTATGTGATGTCTTATCAAAGAAATTTTCTCGGGCACCCTATATATTATCTTCTACCGGACTTTTTGGATTTACGCTTATCGCTATCGGGATGTGTTTCTCAAAGGACGTTGGTCTCGCCACAGCGCTTGTTTATCCCGCGAGTATTTTAGGGGCAGGATGGGTAGTTGCCGTTCAAGCTGCGCTGCAAGATTTACTCCCTGCAGAACTGCGCGCAACAGCAACATCTATTTGGGCTTTCGCGCTGACATTTGCTGGACTGGTTTTAGGTGTATTAGTCGTCGGTTGGGCGAATGATTACTTCAGCGCACAATATGGTGCGGATGCCATACGGTATTCTATGGCGCTGACATTACTCGGCGGTATTCCAGCGGCTTGGTATATATACCGCGCTGGCCGCACGGCTGATAAGGACCGTGAAGCGCTTGCGCAAACTTTAGGTTAAAAGCAATAACTCCCGCCATTTGCGACGAGCACAGAGCCTGTCACAAAAGAGGCATCATCAGATAAAAGATACGAAACGGCACCGGCAACTTCGCTTGGGTCAGCCATGCGGCCTAGCGGGACGGACTGTTCCATGGAGGTTATCCACTCTTGCGGAAGGCCATTCATGATGGGTGTATTTGTCGGACCGGGCGCCACGGCATTAACGCGAATGCCGCGTGGTGCGAGTTCTCTGGAGAGTTGACGCGTCAGGCCAATCAGGGCGGATTTAGATGTTACGTAATGCGGAGACCCTTCACCCGATTGGGCAGAGGTCGAACTAATATTGACAATAGAGCCCGCATTGCCGTCTTCGGCCATAATGCGTACGGCTTCGCGGCAGACATAAAAGGCGCCATCAAGGTTTACGGACATAACGCCTGCCCAGCCTTCATCTTCCATATGGATAAGATGATCGACGAAAGTGCTTGAGGTGCCGGCTTTGGCAAGTTCTTCATTGCGCTGGTTCATCGCCCCGTAAAATTTGTCAGACCCGTCGCCTTTGGCTTGGCCGATACCTGCGCAGTTTACGGCAAAGTCTAGCCGTCCGAATTTTTCGCGGGCTTGGCGCACGGCTTTTATAACATCCGCGCTCTTTCCAACATTGCAGGCGAGGGCAAGGTGTTTGCCATCCAGCTTGTCTATAACGGATTGTGCATTTTCCTTATTGAGGTCGAGTGCGGCGACGCGCGCGCCTTCCGCAGCTAATTTTTCAACAATCGCCGCGCCTATGCCTTGGCCTGCGCCTGTGACGACGGCTGTTTTTCCTGCAAGTCTCATAGTTTTGTTCCTTAAGAGGGTACGTAAAGTTCGTTGGCCTTGCCGCCATCGACTGGGATATTTGCGCCTGTCACATAAGAAGAGGCGTCAGAGGCAAGGAAGTGGACGACATTGGCAACTTCTTCGGGCGTGCCGATGCGGCCCATAGGGTTGGCATTTGCAATCGCTTCGCCAGCGGCGGGGTCGTGGTCAAACCACCCGCGCGTAGCAGGCGTCATAATAGGGCCGGGCGTGACGGCATTGACGCGAATGCCTTGGCGCGCACCCTCCATGGCCGCATTGCGCGTAAAATGGGTCAGGGCCGCTTTGGATGCGCCGTAAGCGGACATGCCTTGCATGGCGCGGTCTCCATTGACGGAGCTGATATTGATAATGCTTCCGCCTTTTTCGGTCATGGCCGTCATCGCGGCGCGGGTACCCATATATGGGGCATCGACATTTACACGAAAATTGGCTTGAAAGCCGTCAAGGTCTGTATCGGCAATCATGCCCATACCAACATGAGCGGCATTATTTACGAGGATATCAAGGCCCTTTTCTTTGGCGATATTTGAGATCATTTCGGCATAGCTTTGCGCATCAGATACGTCCAAAACAGAGCCTTCACAGGAACCGCCAGACGCTTTTATCTCATTGACAGCAGAATCGATTTTCTCTTCATTACGCGCACAGATGACGACATGTGCCCCTTCGCTTGCCAGTTTCTGCGCGATGGCGCGGCCAATGCCGTCGCTTCCGCCGCTGACAATGGCTGTTTTACCTGATAAACTACCCATATCGAAATCCCCTATTGTTTTTCTTAATGTAAATTAGGATGCGTAGGAAATAAACCTAAAAAATACGCAAAATAGCCATTAAGCTGTGTTGATAATCAATAATGCGTAATATATGCTGTAAAAAATAACGAAAATGGACTCACGTTGCCTAGCTCCGACCCTATAATTGAAAGCCTTATGGCTCCGGGCGCACCTTTCGAGGTTGTTGAGTGCGGCGGGATGCGCGTCTTTAGTCATGCGCCGGAAAATATGAGCGCTGTTTTTGACCGCGCCCGTCAATTTGGTGGGGCTGAGTTTATCGTTGCGGGCGAGCGACGATTGACCTTTGACGATTTCTTTCAAGCGGCTGATGGGCTGAGCGCTTGGCTGCTGAAGGGTTTTGGTTTGCAGTCGGGGCAGTTCGTAGCGATTTGCATGCAAAATTGTCCTGAATGGATGATAGCATTTACTGCAATTATAAATGCAGGCGGCGTGGCGGTTCTTATCAATAGCCGCGGCACAGGCGAAACGATGGCGCGCGCCATTACCGATGGTGATTGCGTTTTGGTCATCGGGGACGAAAAACGCCTCTCTCGTCTCAAGGATGCGGGTTATAGGGGAAAAATGCTATCAGGCGCAGATTTTCCAAAACCTATAACGGGCTTTACGCCGGCCTATGCCCAGAGTGATGACCTAGCGGCGATGTTCTTTACCTCCGGCACGACAGGTGTTGCTAAAGCGGCAGCAATCCAACATCGCGCGTTGATTACAGGCATGATGAACACGCAAATGGCGATGGCGGCTGTGTTCCAGAAAATGGCAGCTGCCTATAATACTGATGTCGAAACGCTTCGGGCGCAGATGCCGCAAAGCTGCTCACTACTCATCTTTCCTCTCTTTCATACCAGTGGCTGCAGTGCTGTCTTTATGACCGCGCTAACGACGGGCGGTAAATTGGTGTTGATGGACCGCTGGGAAGCGGATGAAGCCTTAGCCTTGATTGAGCGTGAGAAAATTACGGTCTTTGGCGGCGTGCCGACGATGCATTGGGATTTAATGAGGTCTTCAAATTTTGACAAATATGACCTGTCATCATTGATGGCCATATCTTGCGGGGGGCAGGCTTTACCGCTCAATCTCTTGGCGGAAATCCGCGAGGCTTTCCCGCGTGCTTTCATCGGGGCAGGTTACGGCATGACCGAGACTTGCGGCGCAATTTCACAGGCCAATGGCGAGGCTTTTCTCGCGAACCCTTCGGCGTCAGGGCAAATTTTGCCTATGGTTGATGTGCAGATAACAGGCGATGATGGACGGGCTCTGCCAATAGGCGAGGTTGGCGAGATTTGGGCCAAAGGCGCAACTCTCATGCAAGGCTATTATGGCCGCCCAGAGGAAACCGCGCTCTCTATGTCAGGCGATTGGTTTAAGACGGGCGATATCGGACGGGTTGATGAGGATGGCTATATTTATATCGTGGACCGTAAAACCGATATGGTGATTTCGGGCGGAGAGAATATTTACTGCGCTGAGGTCGAGCAAATATTGAGCAAGCATCCGGCTATTCTCGCCATTGGAACATTTGGCGTTTCAGATGACCGCCTTGGCGAACGGTTAGTGGCCTCAGCACGGGTCAAAGATGGCGTAAGCGCCGAGGATATTCTCGCCTTTGCAAAAGACAATCTCGCCGCTTACAAAATTCCGACAGAGATTACCGTCCAAACTGAACCTTTCGAGCTTAATGCCTTGGGCAAGATTGAAAAACATAAAATCCGCGCGGCTTATCTGGCGCGCAAAAAGAAAGAGCAGGCCGTATAATGGGCTATCCCAAAGATATCAGAATCATCGACACGATGCTGGGCATTCCCACCCATGCCGACCGTTCGGGTTGGTATGA
>JAHDDT010000100.1 GCA_020629195.1 Hellea sp. | reverse complement strand
CTGCAACATCTGCAAGCGCTCACGATGATGCAGGTTGGTATTTACGCGGTAACGCGGGTTACGGTGTTCATACGGATATGGATCTGACTGGCGGAATGGTCAGTGGCCAACACGGCAATGGTCTTCAAAGTGAAGGTAATATTGCAGCTTCATTGGGTCTTGGTTATGACTTTGGAAATAACTGGCGTCTTGAGGCTGACGGTGGAACACTTTGGACGGACTTTGGATCTATTAGCCAAATTCCAAGCACCGGTGCAAAGCTACGTACTAACACGCTAATGCTAAACGCCCTATATGACTTTGACGACTTTGGCCGTTGGGAACCTTATGTAGGTGCCGGCATTGGTCTTGTTCAAGGTAAAGCTAATTTGATTGCACAGGATTTCCTAGCGCCTCTTACAGTTGCTAACCCAGCTTGTCCTGGAGCCCGTTCATTGTTGGTCAATCGTGACCCTGGTGGCCGCATTCAGCCCGAGAACTGTGCTGTTTCCGACAGAGACACAGCTTTTGGGTATCAGCTTCTTGCAGGTCTTGGGTATGACATTTCCGATAACCTGAAATGGGATACGCATTATCGTTACCTAGATTCAGGTGAGATGGATTTCGATGGCGTTCGTACGAATGCTATTTCAGGCGGTTCAAATGCAATTAACGTTGCTGCGGGTGGCATCGGCGCTCATACTCTCATGACAGGCTTCCGCTATCTCTTCGGCCATAAACACACAGCTGCTGTTGTGCCACCACCTCCGCCTCCACCACCACCTCCACCACCACCACCACCACCGCCACCCCCTCCACCTGTGCAGTATATTGACTGTCCGGACGGAAGCGTGGTCGTAGCTGGTAACTCATGTCCGATTGTTCAGCCGCAGATCACTTATGTGAACTGTCCAGACGGAAGCGTTGTGGTTGAAGGAAATGCATGCCCAATTCAGCAGGTTGTTCGTCCAAACTTGAACGTTTGCGGAGCTTCGAATGTTGGTATTTTCAATGTCAACACATCAGCTACGCCAAAGCAAATGAGCCGCTTGGGTACACTGCCTGAATTTGGCGATTCACATGGTTTAACGCCAGATCAGTTCTATCAAAAGCTTCAAAATCGCTACAGTACAAGTGCGACGGACAAAGCATATTTAGACTATCTATTCAAATCCATGGGTTATTCCAATGGCTTTGCAGATGCTCAGTCTTATATGTTCTCAGAAGATGTGTTGCCTGTTGGTACAGCTGGTCTTCTTGGTCTTGGTAAGCAGCATCACTATAATTACTCAGTCCTACCGAGCAACGACCGTGATCGCCAAGCCTTCCGTATCCAGTCTGCCAATGGCGTCGTGGTTCACTTCATGAAGACATGTGGTAACTACTTCTACGGTTGCGAATAGTCTTTGCGACATAGCTTTATAAAGACGGAGCCTTCGGGCTCCGTTTTTTTTGCCTTGAAAATGTAAGGCTTTAGAATTTTATTTCCTCAGCGGCTCTGCTAGAGAAGGTTAAATCCTTAAGGAGCCTCTGTGACGCAAATCTCTCTGACATCTTCTGAAAATACGCTCATTGACCGCGTCGATGATCATGCTTCTGATATGCTTACAACGGTCGAAGATTGGTCTTCGCAGAACTCAGGAAGTCATAATCGCAGCGGCCTGATCGCCATGCGAGCTCTCCTATCAGAGCGCTTTTCAGATTTGCCAGGGCAATTAGAAGAAAAAGCTCTTCCTAATGGTGAATTTGTTTCGAAAACGGGTGACGTCGAGACGATCATCTATGAACCCGCTTTGCAAGTCTCAGTACGCCCAAACGCGCCCGTCCAGCTCGTTTTGACGGGGCATTATGATACTGTATTTCCCGAAGATTTCCATTTTCAAAAGCCTGTAAGAATCGATGAGGATACAATCAATGGTCCGGGTACTGCGGATATGAAAGCCGGACTTATGGTTATGCTAATGGCGCTTCAAACTTTAGAGCGCAGCGATAATGCCTCAAATATCGGTTATAAAATTCTGATGAGCCCCGATGAAGAAATTGGCTCGCCAGGATCGTCTGCTCTCCTAGCAGAGCTCGGCAAGCACTCTCATGTAGGCTTAACCTATGAGCCTGCACTAGCGGATGGGGCCATGGCGGGCGCGAGAAAAGGAAGCGGTAATTTCTCCCTTATTATAAAGGGCCGTGCTGCCCATGCGGGACGGGAGCATCATATTGGGCGGAATGCTATTGCGGCTATGGCAGAATTTATCGGCGGTATTGAAGCGTTGAACGGACAGCGTGATGGGGTCACATTTAATATAGCAAAAATCGATGGCGGCGGGGCTTATAATATCGTGCCTGAGCTTGCGATTGGACGTTTCAATGTCCGCATGAAAGAGACCGAAGATATGGGGTGGATACAAAGTAAACTTGATGAGTTGGTCGTAAAACTCAATCTCAAGGATGGTATCCACGCTCATATGCATGGAGGTTTTACGCGTCCTCCTAAGCCTATGGCCCCGGCCAACGCTAAAGTTTTCGACTGGGTAAAACAAGCAGGTGGCCTGCTTGGACAAGAGATAAAATGGTCTCCGAGCGGCGGCGTATGTGAAGGTAATAACCTCTGGGCCTCAGGGTGCCCGAATGTGGACACGCTCGGAGTGCGTGGAGGGGATATCCATTCTGATCGCGAATTTATGAAAATTTCAAGCCTTGTTGAACGTGCACGCCTCTCATCGGTTATCCTCATGAAGCTCGCAAGCGGTGAATTTGATGCGATTGCCGCTAAAAAACTGGCCACACTATGTTAGTTACGCGTCCTGCAAGAGCGGATGACTTGGACGCGATATGCCATCTAGCTGAATTAGCTGGGCCGGGTTTCACCTCTCTAGCTGTAGGGCGAGAGGCTTTATCTGTGCGTCTGAATAAATCAATTGCTAGTTTCGGCGGAAAAAGCAGCATATCGCCCGACCATGTTTATCTCTTGATGCTTGAGGATACAGATAAAAACGAAGTTATTGGGATGAGTGCAGTCAAAGCTCAAATCGGCATACAGGATCCTTTCTTTAATTTCCGAGTTTTAAAAGTCGCGCAGAAATCCGCCGTGACGGGATCACGCTTTGATATGGAAGTGCTTGTGCTGGTCAATGAATATGCGGGCGCAAGCGAAGTGGGATCATTATTCGTCAAAGATGGGTATCGCGGAACTGGCGCAGGCCGTCTCATTTCGCAAGCCCGCTATATGCTTATCGCCGCTGATAAAGCCCGCTTTGGAGATCAAGTTATTTCCGAGCTTCGCGGCCATGTGAGCGAAACGGGTGAGTCGCCATTTTGGGATGCTATTGGCCGTAAGTTTTTCCGCATGGATTTTCACGAAGCTGATAAAATTTCAGCTGAGAAAGATAATCAATTTATTCTCGATTTGATGCCTAAACACCCCATATATGTCGCGCTTCTGCCCGATGCCGCGCGAGACGTTATTGGCCAAACTCATCCCGCAGGAGTCGGCGCACGCCGTTACCTGGAAGCAGAGGGTTTTCGTTATGATGGGAATATCGATATATTTGATGCGGGGCCCTCTCTGAGTGTGCCGCGCGATGAATTAACGACTCTAAAAGACAGTCGTCTTGAAAGTTTACATCTCGCGCAAACCGGCCTTGAGCTGCCATTGATGGCTATGGTCAGCAATGAATCTATCACTGACTTTCGATGTGTTTTTACTCAAGTGGCTTTTATAGAGAACGACTTGCATATTGGAGCACCGGCTCTGTCCTCTCTCAATTTATCATCCGGTGATACCGCCAGAATTTGGATTAAACGATGACACACTCCCTCTTTATAAATGGTGTTTGGACAGAGGGGGGCGGCGAGGTTTTCCACTCCACAAACCCCTCTGACAGTTCAAAAATCTGGTCGGGCCCTGCGGCCAATGAAGCGGATGTCGATGCTGCTTTCCAAGCGGCTCATGAGGCTTTTGAAGACTGGTCACGTACGCCGCTGAAAGACCGCATGGCCACTGTCGCGCGGTATAAAGACCTAGCCTTGGCCGCAAAGGAAAGCATGGGCGAACTCATCGCCAAAGAGACAGGAAAGCAATTATGGGATGCGACGGGTGAGGGCGGAGCGCTTTCGGCCAAAGTTGATATCTCATTGACGGCCTATGAAGATCGCACCGGTGATCTGATGCGAGAAACAGCCTTTGGACATGCTGCGCTTCAACATCGCGCCCATGGCGTTATGGCTGTGTTGGGGCCTTATAATTTTCCTGCGCACCTGCCGAATGGTCAAATCCTTCCGGCGTTGATTGCGGGGAACACGGTCGTTTTCAAACCGAGTGAGCAAACGCCAGCTGTCGGTGAAGCTTTGATAAAACTTTATGCCGAAGCTGGTTTCCCTGCGGGCGTCATTAATATGGTTCAGGGCGCGCGTGAGACAGGTGCTGCGGTTCTTGATCATCCAAAATTGGATGGCGTTCTTTTTACAGGTTCGGCTAATACGGGGGCTTTTATTCATAAGAAATTTGGCGGACGGCCAGAGATTGTCTTGGCGCTTGAGATGGGGGGAAATAATCCTCTGATTGCGTGGGACGTCAAAGATGCAGACGCTGCAGCCAGCCTTATCGCGCAATCTGCTTTCATCACGACGGGGCAGCGCTGTACCTGTGCGCGGCGCTTGATCGTGCCTGATAATGAAAAAGGCAGCGCTATTATTGAGGCTACATCCGCTTTCATTGATCGCATGAGCCTTGGAGCATGGGATGAAGATGCTACGCTGGGGCCCCTCATTAGCGCCGATATTGCAGCCCATGTTGTGAAAAATGCTCAAGCTCTTGGCGGCACCGCTATCCGCGCGGCACATATATCTGATAAAGGTGCAGCCTATGTCACGCCGGGACTTTATGATGTCACAGATATTGATGTAAAAGATGAAGAGATTTTCGGGCCAATCCTCCAAGTTATTCGTGTCGCCGATTGGGATGCTGCAATTACCGAAGCCAATAATACAAAATTTGGGTTGGCGGCAGGCTTGATTTCTGATGATACGGCTCTCTGGGATGATTTCCGTTTGCGCATCCGCGCGGGCGTTGTGAATTTTAATCGTCCCACGACGGGCGCGGCGAGCTTTTTGCCATTTGGCGGGCCGGGCGCATCGGGCAATCATAATCCGGGCGCTTATTACGCCGCTGATTTCTGTGCATGGCCAATGGCAAGTCAAATTGCTGGCTCTCCTGAGGCGCTTCCCATGAAGGGGTTAAAGTCATCATGAGCATAATCGCCCACGAAGTTAATTTTGATGGCTTGATTGGCCCGACCCATAATTATGGCGGCCTGTCTGATGGTAATTTGGCCTCGGCCACAAATGCCGGGCTTGTCGCCAGTCCGCGCGCAGCCGCCCTGCAAGGGCTAGAGAAAATGAAAGCGCTGCATGATGCGGGTCTGCGCCAAGGGATTTTGCCACCGCAACAACGCCCGCATTTACCAACTCTGCGCCGCGCCGGATTTTCTGGCACTGACCAAGCCGTTTTTGAAGCCGCGTGGCAGCAAGCACCACGCCTTATGAAAAACTGCCTATCAGCTAGTTCAATGTGGGCCGCAAATGCAGCCACAGTTAGCCCGTCACCTGATAGCGCGAAGGGTCGGTTGCAGCTCACGCCTGCGAATTTATCGACCATGTTGCACCGTTCTATTGAACATCCCCAAACGCAGCGAGCCTTGGAAACAGCCTTCCCATTTGCGCATGTCCATCAAGCCTTGTCCGAACAATCTGTTTTTGCTGATGAGGGCGCGGCTAATCATGTTCGTTTGTGCGAGAGCCGCGGCGCGCAAGGCATAGAGCTTTTCGTTTATGGCCGTGATGGCTATGCGGCGCACCGCCCAGGTTATCCTGCGCGCCAAACACGCCAAGCCAGCGAAGCCATTGCAAGACGCCACGGCCTTGATCCCCTTCGCACTGTCTATGCCTTGCAATCTGATGCTGCGATTGATGCAGGTGCCTTTCACAATGATGTTGTCTGTGTTGGCGCGATGCAAACGCTCTTCTATCATGAACTCGCCTTTGCAGATACTGCACAAATGCAATCAGATATTCGCGCTGCAGCGAAGGGGATATTTGAGCCTATATTTGCCGAAGTCCCGCTCGCAGAGGTTCCGATTGAGGATGCCATTAAAGCTTACCTTTTCAATTCAATGTTGGTGCAAATGCCAGGTGAAGACCGCTTGACGCTAATCGCGCCTTTGGAGACACAAGAAAATACGGCCACCAAAAATTACTGCGATAAACTTGTCGCGAGTAATGGATCTATCGGTCATGTGCATTATGTCGATGTACGCCAATCCATGAGAAATGGTGGCGGCCCGGCCTGTCTACGGCTACGCGTGACATTGACCGACGCTGAATGGGAACAAGTCAATTCTGGGAATCGTTACTCTCCAGAGCTTTATGAAGCTCTTAAAGCGTGGATTACAAAACATTACCGCGAAAGCCTAGCCCCCGAAGATTTAAAAGATCCGGCCATCATGATAGAGAGCTTCGCAGCCCTTGAGGACTTGACTCGCATCATGGGTTTGGGTTCTGACTTTTATCCCTTTCAGCGCAGCGACTAAATCATGAGCTGGCTCGAAATATCAGCCAATCTTATGACAGCATTGGCTATTTTTCTCGCGGGCCGAAACAGTGTTCATACGTGGTGGATTGGGATTATTGGCTGCACATTATTTGGAGCTCTCTTTTTTGAAGCTAAGCTTTATGCGGATGTGACATTACAAATCTTCTTTGTCGGGACGAGTGTGTTAGGCTGGTACCGCTGGGTCGGCGGAAAAGACAGAACACCTCTGCCCATTACCCGCACCAAGACCCGCACTTTGGCATTTTCCATTATTGGCGGAATCATTGTGGGTGTGTTCTACGCCTCCTTATTATACAGATTTACCGATGCTTATGCGCCGGGATGGGATACGGCCCTTTTGGTGGGAAGTGTTATTGGGCAGCTCCTCCTGCTGAACCGCAAGATTGAGAATTGGGGGTTTTGGTTATTGGTCAATACGATTGCCGTTCCGTTATTCTTTAGCCGAGGCCTCTACCTGACCTCTGCGCTTTACGCCGCTTACTGGGTTCACGCGATAATCGCCTACCAGAAATGGACCACTGAAATGGCTGCTCAAAGCTGATTAAACTTTGAGAATGTTCTCGAAAATTTAGATACAGCTCTCCTGCGTGTTGCCTCGGCTTTTTTTGAATCTAAAGCCGTGAAACGCTTGAAAGCCTTGAAAAAGGGCAGTCTGCGAGAGATGCGCC
>JAHDDT010000099.1 GCA_020629195.1 Hellea sp. | reverse complement strand
TCAGGCTGAGCATCACCGAGCGGCTTTTTCTTTGTCGTCGGCACAGCGGCTACCGAAGGCTTTGAGCCGCGCGCCCCATCGGGGCGTTTTGGCTTAATGCCGTCAGAGAGAAGAACCGTAATCTCATCACCGGAGAGCGTCTCATATTCGAGAAGCGCTTCGGCCAAGGCGACCCAATCCTTCTTCTTTTTCTTCAAGATTTTTACAGCCGTCTCATGCGCCTCAGTGATGAAGCGTTTGATCTCAGATTCGATAAGCGTCGCAGTCTCAGGCGAAATCGCTGAACCACGCCCAATACCGGGGTGGAAGCTTTGCTGATCCGTATCTTTATAGGCAATCGGTCCAATAGCATCTGAGAGACCCCATTCCGTCACCATAGCCGTCGCGATGCGCGTGACTTGTTCAATATCCGAACTGGCGCCCGATGTGACTTTATCATGGCCAAAGTGCAACTCCTCTGCCGCGCGGCCGCCCATGGCCATGGCCATGCGGGCAATCATTTCTTGGCGGGATTGCGATATTTGATCGCGCTCGGGCATATACTGCACCATCCCCAAAGCACGTCCACGCGGGATGATGGTCGCTTTGTGGATCGGAAGTGAGCCTGGCATGTTCAAGCCAACGATGGCATGACCCGCTTCGTGATAGGCGGTCATTTCTTTTTCTTCGTCAGACATTGCAAGGCTACGGCGTTCCGCGCCCATCATGACTTTGTCGCGAGCGTCTTCAAATTCACGCATGGTGATTTTCAGCTTATTGCGGCGCGCAGAGAGAAGCGCAGCTTCATTGACGAGGTTCATCAGGTCAGCACCCGAAAAGCCCGGCGTGCCGCGCGCAATATATTTCACGTCAAGTTCTGCAGCAATTGGCTTGCCCTTCATATGAACTTCGAGAATCTTCTCGCGGCCTTGAATATCCGGATATGGCACTTCGATTTGACGGTCAAACCGGCCTGGACGCAGTAGCGCCTTATCCAGAACGTCGGGACGGTTTGTCGCTGCGATAATGATAATACCTTCATCGCCTTCAAATCCGTCCATCTCGACAAGGAGTTGGTTCAGCGTTTGCTCACGCTCTTCATGACCGCCAGACGTGCCGACACCGCGGTGACGGCCAACTGCATCAATCTCGTCGATGAAGATAATACAAGGCGCATTCTTACGCGCATCGGCGAACATATCGCGGACGCGCGACGCACCAACGCCGACAAACATTTCAACAAAGTCAGAACCGGAAATCGTAAAGAACGGTACGCCCGCCTCGCCTGCGACAGCGCGCGCGAGGAGCGTTTTACCCGTACCGGGAGGGCCAATCAACAAAGCACCTGTCGGGATTTTCGCGCCGAGACGCGTGAAGCGTGACGGATCTTCGAGAAACTCGACGACTTCGCGTAGGTCTTCTTTAGCGGACTCAACACCAGCAACATCTTCAAATGTGACGCGCTTGGTATTTTCCGTGAGCATCTTCGCGCGAGACTTACCAAAGCTCATCGCGCCGCCGCGCCCACCGCCCTGCATGGAGCGGAAGATCAGAATGGAGATACCCACGATCAGAAGCAAGGGTAGCACGTTAATCAAAACGGTCGCCCAAGTGCTCGTACCTTTCACCTCTGAATATTCATAAGGTACATTATATTCATCGAATAAAGCGCCCGCACGGTCATCTATGCGCGATGTATTGGCTTTAAACGGCTTCTCATCCGTCGTTTTACCTGTGATTAAACCTTCAGCTTCATTGATTTCAGCTTCGGCAATTTGCCCGCTTGCTACAACTTTTTCCAACTCAGTAAAGGTATATTCATTAGGCGCAGAGGCGGCATTCATTGAGGTTGAGGATACCTGCACCATCACCAAGAACATCGTGATAATAAGCGCCCAAACAGCTAAATTTTTCATGTTCATATTCATTGCATATCACCTGCTGGATTTATCGGTCATTACGTTCATAACACATAGGTAGTCTTGAGCCAAAATAAAGGCGTCGCCTAGGGGTATTTTACATACGCAAGACAGTTTCAAGGCGTTTTAATGCCAAGTGCGGCATCTAGGCGTTTTTGCACAAGGCATATGGCATCAACACCTCCGACATTCATCGTTTCAAATATTTCAAATTCATCCCGAGATTTTGATTCACGTCTTAGAACTGGCTGCGTAATTTTGTAGGCTGGCCGACGACTATCGCGCGGATTATCCAAACTATATTGAGAGGTAATGGAAATATTGGAGAGGCCGCTTTTGACAGCCCAGCGGCCATCCCAAATTTGGTATTCATTTGTAATCTCCATTGGCATGGCACTAACACCCTGCCCTTTATCACGCCGCCCCGTCACAGCAACAGGATCACGGCTGATGACAAAACCAGACTTTTCCCTAGCCACCAAAGCCCCGCCAAGAGTTGCAGATTTGAATGTTTCGGTGCTCATCATTTTCAAGAGTCTTTTTATCTTGGCTCTGTCTAAGTGCTGACCAGAGCCACTCGCTGCGCGTAAGCAATGAAACAGTAATTCAGGCAAAGGCTTAGAGGACAAATGAATGTCCCCCATAGCTTTGACAGTGATTTTTGCCCTCGCATCTTCTCTAAGAATAGCTCTTTCTATGGTCAATGCGGCGCGCATATCCTGCGCCGTTTCCAAAAGGTCTGCTCTGAGCTCACTCTGCTGCAGGAGCATATCTCTAGCCCGAATACGCGCAAAATCACGGTTCTCATTAGACGGGTCTTCAGCCCATGACAGTTTCTCTAAGCGGTTATAATCACGAAGCTCTTGCCGTGTTCGCCCTAATAATGGCCTGACAATATTGACCATAGCGAGCTCAGGCCAGATGGGTGCATAGGTCACCTCTGCCATCCCCGAGGCGCCGCGCCAATCTGTTTTGCGCGCATATCGCATAAGCAGGGTTTCGGCTTGGTCGTCTTGGTGATGCGCTGTGAGGAGATATTTGATCCCCTCAACGCGGCATTGTTGCCCCATTAAAGCATAGCGCGCGCAACGTGCTTTCTCCTGTATCCCGCTATCTGGAGATTCGTGATTCCACATAAGGACTTTAACCTCATATCCACATTCAGCGGCGAAAGCTCTGGCGTCCTCGGCCTCCTTAGCAGACCCCTCGCGCAGATTATGATCCACAATATAAACACGTTTAGCTTGAGGGTGCCCTTTCAAAGCATGAACAAGTGCTGTGCTGTCTCCACCGCCAGATGAGGCAATAGCGAAGCTTTCGCCCTTTGGAATAAGCTCGTCTATTTTATAATGTAAATGTGCTTTAAGGGACATAATTAGCCAAGGCTTCGCTCAACTTTCCCTACGCATCAAACAAATTCTAACAGCCTGTCCGCGCGGCTTCGACGCGGGCTTTTTCTTTCGCGCTCGCAGAGGCATTAGGAAATTGTGCAGGGAATGTCGCTAAGGTTTGGCAGGCTTCAGCTTTGTTACCCAATTTGCCAAGCGTCGCCGCCAAGCGAACCATCGCGTCAGGCGCTTTGGGCCCTTTGGCATCTTTGCGCATTGAGGTGATATAAGCATCCGCCGCATCAGCATATCCGCCGCGCACATAATAGCTTTCGCCTAGCCAAAAATTCACTTCGCCTGCATCTGCTGCATCGGGGTTAAATTCAAGATATTGTTTAAAGGCGGTTTGCGCGCCAGCAAAGTCGCCTTCTGCCAGTTTCGTTTGCCCGAGCTTAGAAAGCTCCGCGACGTCATTATATTGTTCTTGAACGCCAATTGTTTGCTCTTTGAAAACAGGTGCACTTGGTATTTGAGAGAGTGTACTGCCGCCAGAATAAACGGGCTCTGAGGAATAAGTTTCTGTATCCATCATAGGCGGAACTGTGGAGCCCGATGACATGTTATCACTGCCATATGTACGCGGCTCAAAGGGGCTGCTCTGCATAGGCGTGCCTCTTTGCTCACTCGCAACCAAATCCACAGCATCAAGATGAATTTTCATGCGGTTAATCAAGTCTTGCGTAATCGCTGTATCACCCGCCATAGCTTCTACCTGTTGCAGTAAGCTGTCCCGCTCAAAGCGCAGCTGTTCGACCTCGCCGCGTAAAGTGCGCATCGAAGTTTCAAGCGCGTCCATTTTTTGCATCAGGCGCTCGGCCGCTGGGTCTCCGGTCAACATGCGAGATTCGAGTGTCGATAGACGTTGCGCGAGCTGTGCATCAACGGCCGCCAATTCTTTTTTACTCTGCGCCATAACGGGGGTCGCTAGCAATGTTGTCGAAAGTAGGAGTGCTGCAAATAAGGTGCGCATCAGATTATCCTCATAAAATCAAAAAGTCGGATCACATTATGACCCGACTATAGAGCCCAAATAAGGCCAGTGTGATTAAAAGGCAGTTAAAGTCATTACAAATGCATTAACGCCTCAATCTGAGCTAGCCAACCGCGCCTGATGAAATATTCGTATGGCCATTTCGGTTTCTGGCCCAACCTGCCTCATTCGAAGCCCCGTCAATCGGGCGTTCTTTTCCGTAGGAGACTGTGGTGAGGCGTGAGGGGTTTACACCTTGGCTGACCAAAAACGCTTTGACGGTGTCGGCGCGCCGAGCGCCAAGGGCCAAGTTATATTCGCGTGTCCCGCGTTCATCCGCATTACCTTCAATAATTGCATTAACTTGCTCATAGGTCTGAAGCCATTGCGCTTGGCGGCGTAACGCTTCACGCGCTTCATTGGTAAGATCATAACGGTCATAGCCAAAATAGATGCGGGGCTCACCGCCAGCTTGATAGGCGAAATCCGCCATTGACCCCGGGACAGGGGCATTCGGATCGAATACAGGCCCTTGGACAATGGACGGCGCTTGAACAACAGGGGCTGGCGTGGGTTTGGCATCTTCAAATATTTGCGGGGGCGCTTCTACGACAGGTCTCTCTTGAACGGGCTCTATCTTTGGTTTTGTCGCGCAGGCACTCAGCGCTAAAACGGCTAGGGAAATGGCTATGGGTTTTATTGTCATATTTTTGTCCTCAATTCACTCGGCTCTTTTATATCCTCAGTAAACAGCGTGATTTCCTCCCAATCAAGGCAATAGAATGGCAATAGCTTTAAATTCTGGCAATGTAGCCCCTAAAGAGGCACAAAACGGGTCTAAGCCCATGTTTAAGGCAATAATGGAGACCATGCCGGGTCAGATGCTTTGCCTGGCGTATTGACCTTGCGCAGGTTTTGCCCCGTCAAATCGACAGACCAAATGGAATTTGACCCATTTCTGCCTTTGGTTTCGCGGGAGAAAATAATAACGCGGCCATTCGGCGACCAAGTGGGCCCCTCATCCATATAGCTTTCTGTTAGCTGCCGCTCACCTGAACCATCCGGGTTCATAACGCCTATTGTAAACTTACCGCCTAAGCTTTTGACATAAGCAATCTTATCCCCGCGCGGTGACCAAACAGGCGCAGAATAGCGGCCTTTACCAAAGCTAATACGCTTCTTATTCGTGCCATCAGCATTCATAGTATAGAGCTGAGGAGAGCCGCCGCGATCAGAATTAAAGACAATCTTTCGGCCATCTGGCGAGAAACTGCCAGAGACATCAATGGCGGGGTCATTGGTGAGGCGCGATGTTGAGCGTGTGCGCAGATCCATCGCGTAGAGATCGCTGTTACTTTTACTCATCATCGACATGATCAGCGTATTGCCATCGGGTGAGAAGCGCGGCGCGAATGTCATGCCCGGGAAATTACCTAAAAGCTCGCGACGGCCTGTTTCAATATCCAGCAAATAGACTTGCGGAACGATATTTTCATAACTCATAAATGTAATTTTTTGCGCCGAAGGTGAGAAGCGCGGCGTAATCACCAAATCTGAACCTGCGAGAAGATATTGAGGCGCATGTCCATCTTGATCCATAATCGTAAGACGCTTTTTACGGTCTGTTTTGGAACCTTTTTCATCAATGAAAACAATGCGGCTATCAAAATAACCTTCCTCACCCGTCAGGGCTTTATAGATAGCGTCAGAGGCTTTATGCGCGGTCCTGCGCCAATTATCTTGCGTGGCCGAAAACCTAAGACCTGCAAGCTGGTTACCTGCAAAGATATCCCAAAGACGAAACTCAACGCGAATTTTTGTATCTGTCTCTCTGACAACACGACCAGATGCGAGGGCTTCCGCTTTTATAACGCGCCAATCGGCAAAGGTCGGCTGATAATCTATATTGGTCTGGGTTTCCAAAAAGCTGGCAGGGTCTAAAGACTTAAATAGCCCTGAGCGTTCTAAATCTGCTCGGATGACTTCAGCAATATCTTTGCCCAGCTCTCGCATTTGCGTATCCGTGCCTAAAAAGCTCGGCACGGCAATAGGCGTCGGATCAATATTCCCTTTAGTGATATCAATTTCGAGCTGAGCTTGCGCAGACCCAAATGATATTAGGGCCGTACAAAAAGCCGTCCATAGTGTAACGATAAAGCGTTTCAAATCCACATTCCTCTTAGGTTTAACCTAGACATCTGGCCTGAAGTTTAGGGTCATATCTTTCCACTGGCTATATTTTTCAGCAGGTAAAAAATCATAGGGGCCACATTGAGAGACTGCCCTCACCGCGCGCTGCTCAGCAACATCCCAAAACGGGTTACCAGGATCAGCGCGGCGCTGCCTTGCGCTATCAATAATCTTTACGTCCTGAACAAAGCCGTCAGGCAGTATTTTGACAGATAGACGCACAATCAGTTTTTCAGGATTTTTAGCATCAGCCGGCATGCGCCAGCATTTATACATGGCGGACTGCAAAGCATCCATTTCGTTGACCGTCATTTCTGTCCCAGCGCCCGATCCTGCGCGGGCGTTTTCGGCAAAGACGTAATTATTCGTTTCGGATTGTAGCACTTTTTGCTGGTTCTTTTCAGGCGCGGTTTCGCGCGAGCGGTCAATCATAGAAGCCAGTTTATCCAAATCAAAGACAGGCTGTTCCGGTTCAGCAGGGGTCGGATCAACCTCCGTCTCGGGCACGGGAATAGCCTCCTCATCCAGAATTTTAAGCTCGGCCTCTTTGACGACTTCTGTGGGCTCAGAAACCTCTTTGGACGCCTCTTTAGCTTCCGCCTCTTCAGGCGCATTTTCCATCGGCGTTTCAAGCGTCATAGGCTCAGCTTCAGGCGGGGTTATCTTTTCAGGTTTCGGCGCTTTAACCGCCGCGCGAATATTTGTCGTCTCCGTCACAGACACAAGTTCAATCGGAATGATACGGGTTTCGGGCAAAGGTTTAACAGCCCCGCTATAGACAAACATTCCGCCAAATATAGCCGCCCCATGCA
>JAHDDT010000098.1 GCA_020629195.1 Hellea sp. | reverse complement strand
TTATTCATTTTGCGCTTGGCCGCGTAACCTAACGACCTTACGCCTATATTCAACAGGGAAAAACGCTTTATTTTTCCCGTATTTCATGTGCTCTGTCAGGCCAATTTAACGGAATTAAATCCCGAAAACCTGACAAACGTCTTACGTCAAGCTTCATTGACTTAGCGAGTTTACTTGGCCTTATCGCCGCATGAACAATCGACTCGCGAGCCAGAGCTTGTCCTATCTCATCTGCCGTGAAACAGCCGACAACAATCGGATCAGGCAGGTCTTGCTCACGGTTCATGGCCTTGGCCAAAGTCCGAATTTTACTCCGGCCATCTTTAGACCCGTCAGAAGCTTCAATGCGAAATGCAATCGCAGCCTCTCTGGCCATTGACTGCACTTGATCAAAGCCCATGGCAATTACACTTGCTTTACGCGCCATGGTAATGAGACCCAAAACACGGCGCGCCAAGAGAGACTCGGTTAAGGTGACTAAATCACCCTCAACATTTGCCTTACCTTTAAATCCGCGCGCAAAGCCTTTTTGCGCGATGACCTTTTCAAGCGACTTACGATCACTACTGACCCAACACCCACGTCCTGGCAGTTTTCCTTGGACATCTGGCGTCACAATGCCGTCAGGGTCCAAGACAAACCTTACCATATAAACAGGATCACGGCTTTCACCGCTTGCCAGACAGCGCCGTTCCAGCGATTTGTGGCCACGGCGATCAGGACCAAATTCGTCTTGGTCTGAGCTTTCCTGCTCTAGAGATATGGTGGAGGTTTGTGTCAATTAAAAGACCTTATCCGAAAACATCTTCAGCAGTTGGCGCTGCATCAGCATCGACTTCTACCTCTTCTACCTCTTCTTCTTCGGCGATAAGTGCGCTTTCATCAATCCAGCCAGCTTTAACGCGGGCTTGCATAATAAGCATAGTCGCGGCGTCTTCCGTCAACTTAAAGCCTTCAAGCATGCCGTCTTCATGAACTTTTTCGCCGTTCTTGATTTCCGTGTAACCGCGAAGGTCATCCGGGACGAGTCCCGCAACGTCTTCTACAGAGAGCACTTCATTTTTACCAAATTCAACCGCCATAGGCAGGGTCACACCTTCGATCTCAAGAACCTCATCATGAACACCAGCAGCTTTACGGGTCTCATCTTGCTCTTGAGCAAGTTTCTCAAGATATTCACGCGCACGCGTTTGAAGTTCTTCAGCGGTTTCTTCGTCAAAACCCTCGATAGAGGTTAAGTCTTCAATCGCGACATAGCCCACTTCTTCCATGGTCTCGAAACCTTCAGAGACAAGAAGCTGCGCAATCATTTCGTCCACATCCAGACCCGTCATGAAGAGTTCTGAGCGCTCTTTAAACTCGATCTGGCGGCGCTCTGACTCTTGCTCTTCGGTCAGGATGTCAATGGCCCAACCTGAAAGCTGTGACGCAAGGCGCACATTTTGACCACGGCGGCCAATAGCAAGAGATAGCTGTTCGTCAGGAACAACGACTTCGATACGGTCATTGGCCTCATCGATAACGACTTTGGCGACTTCGGCTGGCTGAAGGGCATTGACGATAAATGTCGCGGCATCCTCAGTAAACGGAATGATATCAATACGTTCGCCTTGAAGCTCATTGACAACCGCCTGAACCCGCGAACCGCGCATACCCACACATGCCCCAACAGGGTCAATAGATCCATCATTGGAATAAACCGCAATCTTGGCACGCGAACCGGGATCACGCGCGACAGCGACGATTTGGATAATACCTTCATAAACCTCTGGCACTTCTTGGGCAAAGAGCTGCGCCATGAATTGCGGATGGGCACGCGAAAGGAAAATCTGCGAGCCACGTGGCTCTTCACGAACATCCATAATATAGGCACGAATGCGGTCGCCGCCTTTTACGTTTTCCCGCGGCAAGGCTTGGTCACGGCGAATAACACCTTCGGCGCGACCCAGATCAACAATGATATGACCATATTCAACGCGCTTAACGATACCGTTTATAATCTCACCAACACGGTCTTTATATTCTTCATATTGACGAGCGCGCTCAGCGTCGCGAATTTTACCCATAATGATTTGCTTGGACATTTGCGCCTGAACACGGCCAAACTCCAGCGGCGGCAACGGCGTTGAAATTTCATAACCGATTTCAGCCTCAGGGTGGTCAAGCTTTGCGGTTGCCAGATTAGTCTGGGTCGCGTCGTTTTCAATCTCTTCATCTTCCATAACCGTGACAACACGGCGCAAAGATTGCTCGCCTGTTACGGGGTCAAGCTTCGCTCGTATGTCGAGCTCAGCGCCGTAGCGCATGCGGGCCGCTTTTTGGATAGCCTCTTCAATGGCCTCCAAAACGATCTCTTTATCAATGGACTTTTCATCAGCCACAGCTTTGGCGATTTGCAGAAGCTCTAATTTATTAGCACTAATTCCGGCAGTGGACATAAGGGTCTCCTATTCTTTTTCCGGTGTGTTTTGAGTGTTATTTTCTTGGGCCGTATAAGCCGCATCTTTCGCGGCTTGTCCCGCTTTCAAAAGATCGTCCGTGAGGCGTAACTTCGCCTCTGAAATCCAATCAAAAGGAATTTGGGCGGTTTCTGTTTCGCCCTCCAGATCAATATCTATGTTCGTGCCGTCAATTCCTACAAGAGTTCCCCGAAAGCGTTTGCGGCCCTCAACCATACGGTCCAAATCAACACGCGCTTCATATCCAGCATAATGTTTAAAATCTTCTAGCGATGTTAAAGGGCGCTCCAATCCCGGCGAAGACACCTCTAGGATAAAGGGATCATGAATAGGGTCTTCAACATCCAGTGTTGCTGTCAACTCCCGCGAAAGGTTTTCGCATTCTGTAATACCTAGAAGCCCATCAGATATACGCTCCGCCATAATCTGTACCGTTTTACGCCGGCCCGATTGCACACGTACACGCACGATATTTAGCCCCATATCCTTCGCGATAGGTTCAGCGATAGCCAATATACGCTCATCTGTATGTGTTTTCGTTTTCATATAGGCGTCTTTATTCCAATCCTTTAACCTCTGCCCCAAAAAGATGAGAGCTGGCCAATAAAAAAGGCGACCCCTGCGGGGTCACCCTGCTGGCATCCTGTGCCAGAGGTGTATGTCTGAAAGCGATATAGGCGCGGATTTACGTTTTGGCAAGTCTTGTTTTAAGTTTCCGCACAATCCGAATATTTGCCTCTAACGCGTCACAAACTCAAAGAAATGACCGTGTCGTCCTTCGCGCAAGGCTTTTTCAAGGTAACGCGTGGACGGCCAATCATCAGGTCTCACGCGCCACTGCTCTTGGGCTGTCGCGGGCCAATCAAATCCGCCGTGACGTTTTATGCGGGTCAAAGTCCAATCCACATAGTCAATGATGTCACTGCCAAAGCGAAAGCGCCCACCTGGTACAATTATACGGTGAAGCTCTTTAAGAAATTCCATATTGATAATGCGGCGTTTATTATGGCGCGCTTTATGCCAAGGGTCGGGGAATAGAACAAAAACGCAAGCCACGCTATTATCAGGCAACAAGCCTATTACATCACGCGCATCGCCGCGATGTAGTCTTATGTTCGAAAGACCTTTATCAGTAACCCCGCGCACAGCTTTGGCGACGCCATTTAAAAAAGGCTCCACGCCCAATATCGTCACCTCTGGATTATGTTCAGCCTGCCATAGCAAATGTTCAGCGCCGCCAAAGCCAATCTCAAGCCAGATGTCGCCGCTTATATTCGCAATTGGATTTTCGCCCGCGTTTACAGCGGGCCCGACATCAATCTTGGGAAATTGAGTCTCCATCAGCACTTTTTGTGCAGGGCTTAGAGGCTTACCCTTGGCTCTACCAAATGTACGGAATGAATTTGTCTCACGGTTAAACATAGGCCGCCTTTAAAAAGCTGTGCCGCAATTATCCAGTCTTAAATGCTTAATGCGCCCCACAAAAAGGGAAGTATTAGTCTTCGTCAGTAGAATCTTTTGCGAGTGAACGCGCAAGCTCAAGAATCTGGCGGCGTACAGCCTTATTCTTAATCTGTGAGACAGCTTTAGCGAGATTCACACCATCCGTACTGTTAATAAAATCATATACGATAGGAAGTTGATCATCTTCTGCAAATTCTGTTGCAGCGCCAACTTCACCGAGGCCATCAAAAAAGAAACCAACCGGCACATCCATGACTTGTGACATTTTCCAAAGGCGGCTTGCCCCAACGCGATTTGCACCACGCTCATATTTTTGGACTTGTTGAAATGTGACGCCGAGCTGGTCGCCCAGTCTTTCTTGACTCATTTTCATAACTTGGCGGCGCAGGCGAACCCGTGTGCCAACGTGTACGTCTATCGGGTTTGGTGACCGCGGTGCGTGTTTACTCATAATATTTTCCTGTGTGTTCAGTACCAGTGGTGCCCCCACTAAAGTATCAGGTAGAACTTTTTATCTTAAACGGTAGCTTTCGCTTACCATCTACCGCCGCACAGCATAATGCTGTCAATAAATTTATCAAGAGCAGAAGATAATTAACTCGGCTAGAGAATAACGTCTTCTTAAGCGGCTTTGGGAGACTTGCATCAATGATACCAGAGGTTTCTGGACCCAGTTTCTCTTCATAAATACCATAAGGATTTATAATGCCCGATATACCATTTGAGGCCGCCCGAACGACAGGTAAGCCCTCTTCTATCGCGCGATAAGCGGCCATATTGGAGTGCTGCAATGGCCCGAAACTATCTCCATACCATGCATCATTTGATTGGTTTAATATCCATTCCGGAGCCTTTTCTCGATTGGGGCGCGGCGTAAAGCCCGAGAAAATAATTTCGTAACAAATTTGCGGACTAAGGCGCGGCAGCCCAGGAAAGTCTGCATTATATTTTTTTGATGCCGCAGAAATAGATAGGAGTGACGTTGAAATAACAGGCACATTTTTCATTTCCATCCATTTACCGCCCGGAATAAATTCTCCAAAAGGCACAAGGTGTTTCTTATCATTATACGCGGCCACGGCAGGAATGCCCTGCGAATTAAATGTAACGGCTGCCGATGTATTATAATAATCATCAATGACTTCGGCTGTTTTAGGATGCGGACGCGTTTCATGCCTCAAAGAGTTAAGTAACCAGACGGGCGGCGTTTGGGTTTCCAAAGACAGCTCTCTACCCATCGCATTTAGAAGTGCTTCATTTTCGATAGCCAAACCATTTATTGCGCCTTCAGGCCAGATAATATGCGTCACCTCATCAACACCTGGCGAGACGGACTGGGTTAGAAACTGATTAACGATATCAATTGATTTATCCGGATCAAATTTATCCCTTTGCAAAAATCTAACTTGAACAAGGCGTAACTTTACATCCTCGACATATGTTATATTGGCATTTTTAAGCCGCAGCGTTCCATAGCTAAACACTCCGCCAATTGCGATGATGAGCACCAATAAAGGCTCAAGCCGTTTTCCAGAAAAAATAATGAGATAGAGTAAAGCCGCAAGGATAAACACATAAAGGGTCAATCCGTAAACGCCGACAATTGACGCCGCCTGCGACATCGCTTTGCCGCCCTCAAAAATATAGCCCGGCAAGTTCCAAGGGAAACCGCCAAATAAATGCCCGCGCGCAAACTCCGCCAAAAAGAAAAATGAGACAAAGGCCAGCAAAGACGCAAATCCTTTGAGCCTTAGAGCGGTGAAAGCCGCGCCCGCCGCGCCCCAGAAAAAGGCAAGGATGCATCCAAGCCCCAAAATCATTGGCGGCATGATGGGAATAAATTCGGGCCCGCGCGCAATAAAGGCTGAGCCTATCCAATATGTCCCGGCCATGAAATACCCAAAGGCAAACCAAAACCCCGCGCTAAATCCTGCACGT
The DNA here is from genome assembly GCA_020629195.1 of Hellea sp. Classification (GTDB taxonomy): domain Bacteria; phylum Pseudomonadota; class Alphaproteobacteria; order Caulobacterales; family Maricaulaceae; genus Hellea. Next base: position 1,439 of record JAHDDT010000098.1, on the reverse strand, counting down.
ATGCGTCGCTCTGCGCCTGCGGCCCATTTCAAGCGCGCCAGTAAAACCGCTAAACATATAAGTGTCACAGGCCAAAAATGCAGCGGCGCTTGACCAAGTACAGCGAGAGCGCCGAGCAAAAGACCGATAAAGCGCCCACTCCAGCCTGTTGTTATTAAAAGGCGTGTCGGAGGCTGCATATTAAGCGCTTGGCTTAGACCGCTTAAGCGTATCACTAATACGCAAGCGCTTTAGGCGGCGTGGGTCAGCGTCAACGACTTCAAATTCGATACCATCAGGATGGCGGATAATCTCCCCGCGTTCTGGGACACGGCCCGCCAGTGTAAAGACAAGGCCGCCAAGCGTATCAACATCGTCTTCTTCATCCGCCGTCGCAAAATCTCGGCCCAAAGCCTTTTCAAAATCATCAATATCGGTGCGCGCATCTGCTTCCCAAACGGTTCGGCCATTTGTGCTGGTGACGATTTGAATTTCAGGGTCAATATCATCATGTTCATCATCAATTTCACCGACAATTTCCTCAATCAGATCTTCAATCGTGACAATACCATCCGTGCCGCCATATTCATCGACAACAATGGCCATATGAGACCGGCGGGCCTGCATCCGTTTTAATAAATCTTGGGCCAACATTGACGGCGGGACAAAGAGAACAGGGCGGCGAATATATTGAATGACCTTCTTCTCAGGATAGGTCTTTCCATTACGCCCTTTGGCATCAAACATCAGATAGGGCAGCACGTCTTTGATATGGACCATACCGACAGGTTCATCGAGCGTGTCTTTATAAACGGGCAAACGCGAATGACCCGCTTCTTTAAAAGTGGATGATAATTCGTTCAGCGTGGCTGATTTATCTACGGCGACAATATCGGCGCGCGGTACCATGACATCTTCAACGGTTATGAGATGAAAGCGTTCTGCCGCATCCACCATCTCTTCTTTAGACAGCTCAATATCCTTGGCGTTGAGACTCTGAGGGTCTTCATCTGACGGCGCATCCGCACTCCGTCCGAAGATTTTACCGAGAAGGCTCGGTGAACTGTCATCATTGCTCATAGTAAAGTATCAGTCGTGAATTTCATAGGGATTGTCAATATTCAAAGCCGCCAGCGCTGCGATTTCCAGCGCTTCCATCTTAGCCGCTTCCGCCTCTGTTTCGTGGTCATAGCCCTGTAAATGTAAGAAACCATGAATCAATAAATGCGTTACGTGATGCTCGGCCGAGATAGCTTTTTCAGTGGCCTCACGCATCACTGTTTCAAAGGCAAGAACAATGTCGCCCAGCAATGGCGTGGGTCCCCCAGAAACAAATGCGGCGGGAAAAGACAGCACATTGGTGGGTTTATCTTTATGGCGGTAATCGCGGTTCAGCGCTTGTATATCGGCATCGCTGACAAGCGCGATGCTCAGCTCGCCAAGTTTAGGGTTATCAAGCT
>JAHDDT010000097.1 GCA_020629195.1 Hellea sp. | reverse complement strand
TCCGCGAAGGTGGCCGCACAGTCGGCGCCGGCGTCGTCGGTAAAATTGTTGAGTAGCCATTGGAACTAACATAGCAGGTCGGAACGCCCGGCCTGTCGCCTAATAAGGACTTTATAAGTTTAGAGGTGTAGCTCAGTTGGTAGAGCATCGGTCTCCAAAACCGAGGGTCGGGGGTTCGAGTCCCTCCGCCTCTGCCACTCAAAAGAGTAGCCCTTTAAAGTCTAGGTAAAAGGCACAATATAACGAACGCGGCCCGGAATTCCCCGGCTCGCGTTTTGGAGTTTAAGTTAGATGGCTGAAGCAAAGCCCGCAAAAGATAAAGTCGGACCTGTCAAATATGTCGGTCAAGTTCGTCAAGAGGCTCGTAAGGTGGTCTGGCCAACGTCGCGTGAGACAATCACGACGACGATTTTGGTTATGATCATGGTGATAATCATGGGTATTTTCTTCTTTGTCGTGGATTGGGCTTTGGCCAATATTATACAGCTAGTTCTTGGTTTTGGAGGGTCTGCGTAATGGCGGCGAAGTGGTATATCGTTCAGGCCTACTCAAATTTCGAGAAGCGCGTGAAAGAAACGCTTGAGCGCGAGGCGGCTGAAAAGGGATTGGATCATCTCTTCGAGGAGATCCTTGTGCCGACTGAAAATATAGTTGAGGTCCGTAAGGGCCGTAAAGTCGAGAGTGAGCGTAAATTCTTCCCAGGTTATGTATTGGTGAAGGTTGATCTAACAGATGCGGCTTATCATTTGGTCAAAAACACCCCTAAGGTAACAGGATTTCTGGGTAATGCGAATAAGCCTTTGCCTGTTTCTGAGGCTGAAATTGCGCGCATCGTGGGTCAAATACAAGAAGGCGTAGACAGTCCGCGTCCGATGATTACGTTTGAAATTGGCGAGACGGTCAAAGTTATCGACGGCCCCTTCCAGAGCTTTAACGGCACTGTGGAGAGTGTGGACGAAGAGGCGGCGCGTCTAAAGGTGCTTATTAATATTTTCGGGCAGGGTACGCCCGTTGAACTGAATTACGTTCAAGTCGAGAAGCAAACATAGCTACTCGGTAAGAGCGTTTTAAGCGTCTGTGGGAGGTGGCACTAAGTCCAGTGTCAAATCCGCACCACGGACACCACAATTGTTATCGCCAAGAGGGTGGTAGCGTATTTTAACTGAGGCGAATTTCGTCTCACATGGAGTGGAATATGGCAAAGAAGATTGATGGTTACATCAAACTTATGATCCCTGCTGGATCAGCTAACCCGTCACCGCCTCTAGGGCCTGCATTGGGTCAGCGCGGTGTGAATATTATGGAATTTGCGAAAGCATTTAACGCTAAAACAGAAGCGCTTGAGAAAGGCGTTCCAACACCAACGGTTATTACTGTTTATGCGGATAAATCTTTTACATTCATCACAAAATCAGCCCCAGCCTCTTATTACCTTAAGAAAATGGCTGGTAAAAAAATGGGTTCCAATCACCCGGGCCGTGAAGTTGGTGGGACCGTGACGATGGCGCAATGCCGCGAAATCGCTGAAATCAAACTTGCAGACTTGTCAGCTAACGATGTTGAGCAAGGCGCTCTTATCATCGCGGGTTCTGCGCGTTCGATGGGCTACGAAGTAACGGGAGCTTAGATCATGGCAAAGAAACGTATGAAAGCGGCAAATGCCTCTTATGATAAAACGCTTGATCACTCAGTGTCTGATGCTGTGAAGATCGTTAAAGGTAATGCGACTGCTAAGTTTGATGAAACTGTCGAAGTTGCAATCAACCTCGGTGTTGACCCTCGCCACGCTGACCAAATGGTGCGCGGCGTATGTAATCTTCCAAATGGAACGGGCCGTAGTGTTCGCGTTGCTGTTTTTGCTAAGGATGCGAAGGCGGAAGAGGCGCGTGCAGCGGGTGCTGATGTTGTAGGCGCAGAAGACTTAATGGAGCAAATTCAAAAAGGCGACATGCCGTTTGAGCGCGTTATTGCAACGCCAGATATGATGCCGCTTGTTGGTCGTCTCGGTAAAGTCTTGGGGCCTAAAGGTATGATGCCTAACCCGAAAGTCGGAACCGTGACTATGGATGTCACAAAGGCTATTGGTGATGCCAAGGGCGGCGCCGTTGAATTCCGCGTTGAAAAAGCAGGTATCGTTCACGCTGGTGTTGGTAAAGCTAGTTTCACGCAAGACAAGCTCGAAGAAAATGTGAATGCATTTTTGACAGCTATTCAAAAGGCGCGTCCATCTGGCGCTAAAGGTACATTTATGAAGCGTATCACGCTCAGCTCTACAATGGGCCCTGGCGTGAAAATCGATTCATCCGACGTTAGCGCTTAGCGCGGCGTCAAAGAATTTGAGCGGGTAACCCGCTCAATTACCAAGCAGCTTCGGCCGCTTGGTCTGTCCAAGACTACCGGTGTTTGCGGGAATAGCCGCTGACTTAATCTCGGTATAGGCAGAGATAAAACTGATTATCGCACGCGAAAGTGAGCAGGTCAGTTCGATCCTCTGTTAGACCCTTTACGGGGGACAGGAAACCGCTCGCGGCGTCCATAATGGAGGTGGCGAGCACTTGGAAGATCTCCGCATGGTGTGGAGGTCATTAACAGGGAGACCGCAAAATGGATCGTTCTCAAAAAGAGGAACAGGTCAAGGAGATCGCAGAGATCTTTGACAATTCCGGATCCGTAGTGATGGCTGAATATTCAGGCATGACTGTTGCGGAAATGACGGAGCTTCGTGCCAAACTGCGTGAGCAGGGTGCGTCAATCCGTGTTGTTAAAAACCGTCTGGCGAAAATTGCCATGAAAGGGAAACCTTTTGAGGCAGCCGGTGACATGTTTGTAGGGCCTGTGGCAATAGCCTGGGCTGACGACATGATCAGCGCGCCAAAGGTGACAGTTGAATTTGCCAAAGATAGCAAAGCTTTTGCTATTAAAGGCGGATTTATGGGTGAAGAAGTTTTCGGTGCCGATGGCATTGTGGCTCTTTCCAAACTGCCATCTCGCGAAGAGCTTATTGGAATGGCTGCTCAGCGTCTGCTGGGTCAAGCGTCTCAAGTGGCTCAGCGTCTTATGTCACAGGGTTCAGCGCTTTCTGGCGCGATCAAAGTGATCGAAGAAAAAGCGGCGGCGTAATTAACAACTTTCATTCTCGCAAAATCGAACTGATACTAAACTTAAGGAAGCTAAAATGGCTGATGTAAAAAAACTCGCTGATGAGCTGATGGGTCTAACCATCCTCGAAGCAAAAGAACTCAATGACATTCTCGAAGAAAATGGCATTAAAGCCGCTGCAGCTGTTGCTGTTGCTGGTCCTGCAGCTGGCGGCGACGCTGGTGGCGCAGAAGCAAAAACAGACTTTGATGTTGTTATGACATCATTTGGCGGAAACAAAATTTCTGTCATTAAAGAAGTCCGCGGCATTACAGGTCTTGGCCTGAAAGAAGCCAAAGAGCTTGTTGAATCTGCTCCTAAAGCCGTCAAAGAAGGCGTGCCAGAGGCAGAAGCTAACGATATCAAAGAGAAACTCGAAGCGGCTGGTGCCACTGTTGAGCTTAAATAGTCTCTGAGATTATTTGCCGGATGGGGTTCGCTCCATTCGGCATACCTCTCTTAGCTGAGGTTAAAGGCGAAACTGGCGGGGGCCAGTCAAAACAGACCCAAAGAATTACAAGGACAAACGGGACTGCAGCCCACATGTCCAAACATAAAAGGTGTCACAGATGTCGCTGACGTTCACTGGTAAAAAACGTATTCGCAAAAGCTTTGGCCGGATTCCCGAAGTTATCCGCATGCCAAATCTGATCGAAGTTCAAAAGAGCTCCTATAATCAGTTTTTGCAAAAATCCATTCCTCATGAAGAGCGTGGAAAAGACGATGGGATGAATGGTGTTTTCCATTCTGTGTTCCCTGTTCGTGATTTTTCTGATCGCGCCGTGTTGGAATATGTGTCATTTGTATTTGAGCCGCCAAAATTTGACGAAGAAGAGTGTCAGCAGCGCGACATTACCTATGCTGCGCCACTAAAAGTCAAAATGCGCCTTGTTGTTTTTGATATTGATGATGATACGGGTGCGCGTTCGGTCAAAGACATTAAAGAACAAGACGTTTATATGGGCGATATTCCGCTCATGACGGAAAAGGGCACATTCATTGTCAATGGTACAGAGCGCGTTATCGTGTCTCAAATGCACCGTTCACCGGGTGTATTTTTTAGCCATGATAAAGGTAAAGGTCACAGTTCAGGCAAGTTCCTTTTCTCGGCCCGTATTATTCCTTATCGCGGTTCATGGCTCGATTTCGAATTCGATGCCAAAGATATTCTCTATGCGCGTATTGACCGCCGCCGGAAGCTTCCTGCGACGTCAATTCTTTATGCGCTTGGTATGTCTAAAGAAGAAATTCTTGAGCAGTATTACGAGCAAATCGCGTTTAAACGCGACAAGAAGAAAAATGGCTGGACGCGTCCATTCAACGCCGATGATTATCGCGGGGCAAAACTTCTGCGTGACTTGGTGGATGCCAAGACGGGTGAAGTGGTTGCCCCAGCGGGCCGTAAGCTAACAAAGCGCGGCGCCAAAAAACTTGCTGATGATGGCCTGAAAAATGTTCTGATTTCCAATGAGGAAATGTCAGAGCGCTTTGCGGCTGAAGACATCGTCAATATGGAAACAGGTCAAATCTATGCTGAAGCTGGTGACGAGTTATCCGAAGAGGCTATGGAGCTTATCAACGAAGCGGGCATCACTGAAATTTCAGTCCTGAACATCGATTTCGTAAATGTTGGGCCTTATATCCGGAACACATTAGCGGCGGATAAAAATGACAGCCGCGAAGGTGCGCTTGTCGATATTTACCGCGTGATGCGTCCGGGTGAGCCGCCGACAACGGAAGCGGCTGAAGATCTGTTTAACTCGCTCTTCTTTGATAGTGAGCGTTATGATCTTTCAGCTGTTGGCCGCGTGAAAATGAATCTTCGCATGGACATGGAAGATGTCGGCGATGAAATTCGCGTTCTGCGTAAGGAAGATATTCTGGCTGTTGTTGACACACTCACAAAGCTCAAAGACGGCATTGGTCAAGTTGACGATATTGATAACCTCGGCAATCGCCGTGTTCGTTCTGTGGGTGAATTGATGCAAAACCAATACCGCATCGGTCTGCTCCGCATGGAACGCGCGATTAAAGAGCGTATGCAGTCTGTCGATATTGAAACTGTCATGCCGCATGATCTTATTAACGCCAAACCTGCTGCGGCAGTCGTGCGTGAGTTCTTTGGGTCATCGCAACTTTCGCAATTTATGGACCAAACAAACCCGCTCTCTGAGATTACGCATAAGCGCCGCCTTTCAGCGCTTGGGCCAGGTGGTCTGACGCGTGAACGTGCTGGCTTTGAAGTCCGTGACGTTCACCCAACCCATTATGGCCGTATCTGCCCAATTGAGACACCTGAAGGTCCAAATATTGGTTTGATTAACTCACTGGCGACACATGCGCGCGTCAATAAATATGGCTTTATCGAAAGTCCATACCGCAAAATCGTCAATGGTAAGCTGAAAGACGAAGTTGTTTATATCTCTGCGATGGAAGAGGCGCGTTATTCAATTGCTCAGGCCAATGCGGAAATTAATGACAAAGGCGAGCTCGCCAATGATTTCGTGACATGCCGTGTGAATGGTGACGTGACTTTGGTCGCTAAGGAAGATGTTGATTTTATCGACGTTTCGCCAAAGCAATTAGTGTCTGTCGCGGCTGCGCTTATTCCGTTCCTCGAGAATGACGATGCGAACCGTGCGCTCATGGGATCAAACATGATGCGTCAGGCTGTGCCGCTACTAAAAGCTGAAGCACCACTTGTCGGCACGGGCATGGAATCTGTTGTGGCGCTTGATTCAGGCGCGACAGTGGCTGCCAAGCGCGAAGGTATTGTTGAGCAAGTTGACGCGAAACGTATTGTTGTTCGCGCAACGAAAGAGACTAACCTCGCGAAATCAGGCGTGGATATTTACAACCTTCTTAAGTTCCAACGCTCTAATCAATCGACCTGCATTAATCAGCGTCCCTTGGTTAAAGTCGGTGATACGGTTCAAGCTGGCGATATTATTGCCGATGGCCCATCAACGGATCTTGGTGAATTGGCGCTCGGTAAAAACGTGCTCGTCGCCTTTATGCCTTGGAATGGATATAACTTCGAGGACTCGATCCTCATCTCAGAACGCATTGTGCGTGATGATGTTTATACATCTCTCCATATTGAAGAGTTCTCTGTCATGGCCCGCGATACGAAGCTCGGCCCTGAGGAAATAACGCGCGACATTCCTAATGTCGGTGAAGAGTCGCTTCGTAATCTTGATGAAGCGGGCATTGTTGCGGTTGGTGCTGAAATCCATGCGGGAGATATTCTCGTCGGTAAGGTGACGCCAAAAGGCGAGAGCCCGATGACGCCAGAGGAAAAACTCCTCCGTGCTATCTTTGGCGAGAAGGCCTCTGACGTTCGGGATACGTCGCTTAAGCTACCTCCGGGGGCTTCGGGGACTGTTGTCGAGGTCCGCGTCTTTAACCGCCACGGCGTTGATAAAGATGAGCGCGCGATGCAAATCGAGCGCGAAGAGATTGAATTCCTCGGTAAAGACCGTGATGACGAACTCGCTATTCTTGAGCGCTCTATCTATGCGTCTGTGAAAAAGACACTTCTTGGGAAAACAGCGGTGTCTGGCCCACGCGGTTTCCGCAAAGGTCCTGTCACAGACGAAACTCTCGACGAGATTCCGCGTTCCGATTGGTGGCGCGTCGGTATTGATGACGAGAAAGCCATTGGTGAACTTGAGGCGCTCAAAGAGCAATATGACAGCTCTAAGAAGCGTCTTGATGACCGCTTTGAAGACAAGGTTGATAAGCTACAGCGCGGTGATGAACTCCCGCCAGGCGTTATGAAGATGGTTAAAGTCTTTGTGGCGGTTAAGCGTAAGCTTCAGCCCGGTGATAAGATGGCGGGTCGTCACGGAAACAAAGGTGTTATCTCTAAGATTAACCCCGTTGAAGACATGCCATATCTGGAAACTGGCCAAGCCGTTGATATCGTGCTGAACCCGCTCGGTGTTCCGTCGCGAATGAATGTCGGCCAGATTTTGGAAACCCATTTAGGCTGGGCCTGCGCGGGTGTTGGTAAACTCATTGATGATGCGATGGAAGAATATCGCGCCAATAATGATATGTCCGCGCTACGCGAGACTATTCAGCATGTTTACGGCGAAGATGAAACACTTCCTCGTAAAAATGATGAAATTCTCGAATTGGCTGGCAATGTCACGGGCGGTGTTCCGATTGCGACGCCTGTCTTTGATGGCGCGCGCGAGCCAGATATCGTCAAGATGCTTGAAAAAGCGGG
>JAHDDT010000096.1 GCA_020629195.1 Hellea sp. | reverse complement strand
GCCGCGACTTGTGGACTATGGGTCACGACAAAGACTTGCGCCGATTTCGACAGTCTGGCGAGGCGTTTGCCGACAGCATCGGCCACCGCGCCGCCGACGCCTTGATCAACTTCGTCAAAGACCATAACCGCATCATTTTTGCCTGCCAAAGCGACCTTAATCGCAAGGGCAAAGCGCGCCATTTCCCCACCAGAGGCTATTTTATCTAACGGCCCGACAGCTGTGCCGGGATTGGTTGAAACTTGAAAACGGACTTTATCAATACCTAAGGCCGTTTCATCACCCCGCTCGATATGTGTGATAAATTGTGCCCGTTCCATTTTAAGCGGCGGTAATTCTCGCATCACGGCCTTATCCAGTGTTTGCGCTGACTTTTCTCTCGCCTTACTGAGCGCGAAAGCCGCTTTGTCATAAGCTGCCTTTGCCGCATCCGCTGCAGCTTGGGCCTTAGATAAATCCACATCAGCATTTTCAATGGCCGATAGCTCACTCGCAAACTTACTCCGCGCCTCAATTAGGGCGTCAATGTCGCAATCATATTTACGCGCTGCAGCCCTAAGCGCGAATAGACGCTTCTCAGTTTCGTCTAACCGTCCTGGTTCAACATCGAAACTTTGCGCCGCGAGCGCAACAGCATCCCTTGCCTCTTGGGTTTCAAGCATAGCGCGTTCTAAGGCTTGAGCCGCCGCTTCAAGGGACTTGGATGCGTTGCTTTGGTTATCCGCAAATTTTGTGCGCAGCCGATCAATACCTGCCAGAGCCGATGAGAGCCTAGCCTCAAATGCGCCGTCTTCGCCTAGCGCATCCTGCGCAGCGGCAAGTTCCGTTAAAGCTCCCTCGGCGCCTTGCAGGAAGCGGCGTTCTTCGGCTAGTCGTTCGTCTTCTCCTGCCGTGGGAGCCAGACGGTCAAGTTCAGCAATGGCGTGTTCTAAAAATTCTCGGTCTTCGGTCGCTTTCGCTCGCAATGCGATAAGCGCATCGACTTGAGCCTGACTATCGCGACGTTTTGCATAAGCTGTACTGCAACGCGCCGCTAAATTTTGGTGTCCCCCAAATAAGTCAAGAAGATGAATATGAGTTCCTGCGTCCAGAAGGCCGCGCCCGTCATGCTGCCCATGAACTTCAAGTAACAGACCGCCGACCTGTGAGAGGAGCTTTGCGCTGACAGCTTGATCATTGATGAAGGCTTTGCTGCGACCATCCTTTGTCAGACTTCGCCGCAAGGTTACGTCCTCATTAGTATCTACATCAATATCATGGGCTTCAAGAAGTTTAGCAACTGAATTGGACAGCGTGAAACCCGCAATAGCTTGAGCTTTATCTGTACCTGCCCGTACCAAGCCGCGGTCAGATCGTGCACCTGTGGCCATGCCGAGCGCATCAAGAATTATGGATTTACCTGCGCCCGTTTCGCCTGTCAGGGCTGTTAGCCCTGCGCCAAATTCGAGATCAAGCGCCTCGATCAGAACAACATTACGGATGGATAGCCCTGTCAGCATAAGGCCGAAACCTTCTGCTTAGAATAAACGCTCTTTTAGACGTGACCAATAACCCTGCTTACGCGGCTTATTGACTTCATCATCCAAATTCACACCATATTCGGCTAAAAGCTCATAGCTATCTTCATACCATTCACTGGACGGATAGTTATAGCCCAAGACTGAGCCTACAAGCTTAGCCTCGTTGATGATACCTAACGACGTATAAGCCTCAACAAGGCGGTGAAGCGCCTCTTCTGTTTGGGACGTTGTTTCATAATTTTTAACAACATTTTTAAAACGGCCAATGGCAGCGAGCTGCTGATTATCTTTCAGATAATAACGCCCAATCGACATTTCTTTACCCGCCAAATGGTCATGAGTCAGTTCGAGCTTTAAACGGGCATCACGCGCGTAATCACTATCTGGATAACGGCGGACAACCTGCTGGAGAGCCGCCTCAGCATTCACTGTCGTCGCTTGGTCACGACCTACATCATAAATCTGGTCATAATAGTTCATTGCGATCAGATAATAAGCATATGGCGTGCTCTCATTACCAGGGTGAAGACCTATAAAGCGCTGAGCCGTAGCGATGGATTCTTCATAATCTGTTGAGCGGTAATTGGCATAGGCTTGCATTAACATCGCACGGCGGGCCCATTTTGAAAATGGATGCTGGCGTTCGACCTCTTGGAAGAAGAGTTTGGCGCGGTCCCAATCACCCCGTTCCATACGGTCAAATCCTTGATTATAGATTTGCTCCGCAGGACGCTCGACATAGGCGAGTTTTTCGTTCTTGTTTCCGCCAATTCCAAGGGTAGAACATGCCGATAGCGTTAGGACCAAAGCCGCAACAGAGACAGGTTTAAATACAAAGCGATAGCGCATAGCGATTCCCAAATGGGTTAAAGTTCAAAGCTTACTAACGGAGATTATCGCGCGGCGAAAGTGAGAAAACGGTTAGGCTGAAACTGATTCCAGTTCGCGAGCTTGTGAAGGCGTTGCAACTGAGGTGAATTCCCATGCATCTGAATGACCATATAGCGCCATAAGCAAGTCATGATTTAGGCCATGACCACCTTTAACGGTCGTCACGCGGCCCAATATCGGTCCGCCAAGATATAAATCCCCTAGCAAATCAAGCGCCTTGTGACGGACAAATTCATCTGCGAAGCGAAGTCCCTCAGGGTTTAGCACCTGATCACCATCCACAATCACAGCATTATCAAGCGATCCACCCTTTGAAAGGCCTGCAGCTTGTAGAGCCGCGACTTCATGCATACGCGCAAAGGTTCGCGCGGAGGCGAGGCGTTCACGAAAAGCTCTGACATTGGGAACAATTTTCACGCGCTGTTTCCCAATGGCTTCATCTTCAAAGTCAATTGTCACATCAAGTTCAAGACGCTCACAGGGCTCAATACGTGCAAAGCTATCGCCATTACGAATTTCAAGCGGTCTTAATACCCTCACATAACGCCGAGGCGCGGCTTGGCGAACAATACCCACCTGCTCAATGAGCTTAAGGAAAGGCTCAGAACTACCGTCCAAAGCGGGTAATTCCTCTCCATCAATATCGATATAGAGATTATCAATACCCGAGGCGGCTAATGCCGCCAACAAATGCTCAATCGTGGAAACTTTAACACCTGCTGCGTTGGACAATGTCGTACAATTTTTAACGCCTGTCACAGCATCTGGACGCACCTCAATACGATTATCGCGATCCTTCACATCTGTTCGAACGAAAACAAGCCCTGTCCCCATAGGCGCTGGACGCATAACAAGACGCGTATGCTGACCGCCATGCAGCTCGATACCAGCCGTAACAGCAGGTCCATTAAGCGTAGATTGTCGTCTTACATTGGGCATAATTTAGGTTTCCTAGGCTTTAACCTAAATGAGATACGCATAACCGCAATAAAAGCTCCGTTACATGGTGTTTCAGAGTGTGACGAAACTGTTACAAAAAAAAAGCGCCTCTCTTTCGAGAGACGCTGTTTAACTAAAATTGTAGCAGAGCTTAGCGGTTCTGACGGCGTAAAAAACTTGGAATTTCAAGCTCTTCATCCATGTTATCGCCGAAAAGATCTCCACTTTGCGGGGGCGCTTGGCGCTTTACAACGGGTGTAGGAGCTGGCTTTTGTTTCTTAAGACCAAAGAAACCAAAAGGCTTTTTCACAACATTTTGAGGCTGAGTTTCTCTTGTGGGCGCAGTTTGAGGTGCGGGTTGCGGCGCATATTGCTGTGCAGGAGCGGGCTCAGGGGCCTGAATTTGAGGCGGATATGGCTTTGGCGCAACATAAGCAGGAGGCGGAGCGGGCTGTTGAGCAACCGGCTGTGACTGAGGCGCAGGGGCTGGCGTTACAGGTTGCGGTGCATATGCGACCTCAGTTTCAAATTCATCATCAATCGCAAATTCGTCTTCTTCCTCATAAGCGACTTCAGCCGCAGCTTTTTCGATATAGCGAGACGGAACAGGCTTTGCTTCCATAACATATTCTGTATCGACACCTGTGGCGACGACAGAAACGCGAACAATCCCGTCAAGATCATCATCTAATGCTGAACCCACAATAATATTGGCATCTTCATCGACTTGCCCTCTGATAAGACTTGCGGCTTCGTCCACTTCGTAAAGTGTCAAATCACGGCCACCTGTAATGTTGATAAGCACACCTTTGGCCCCTTTAAGGGAAACATCATCGAGAAGCGGATTATTGATAGCGGCTTCAGCAGCTTCAATAGCGCGGCGTTCACCTGTCGCTTCGCCTGTCCCCATCATGGCTTTACCCATTTCGTCCATAACAGTGCGGACGTCGTTAAAGTCAAGATTTATAAGACCTGGTACAACCATCAAATCCGTTACACCGCGAACACCGCTGTGAAGAACTTCGTCTGCCATTGAGAAAGCATCAGACATTGTTGTCTGCTCTGTCGCGACACGGAAGAGGTTCTGATTAGGAATAGTAATCATCGTATCAACGGCAGAGTAAAGGTTTTCAATACCTTGCTCAGCAAGCTTCATGCGGCGAGAGCCTTCGAATTGGAAAGGCTTGGTTACGATACCAACCGTAAGAATACCGCGCTCACGTGCCGCGCGAGCGATAACGGGAGCCGCGCCAGTGCCTGTGCCGCCGCCCATGCCCGCTGCTACAAACAACATATGCGCACCATCAAGATGCTCTAAAATTTCATCTAAGCTCTCTTCGGCAGATTGCTCACCAATTTCAGGACGCATACCAGCTCCCAAACCTTGGGTGATACCGCCGCCGAGCTGAACTTTGCGGTCAGCACGAGAAAGGGCTAAAGCTTGTGCGTCTGTATTTGCAACAATGAACTCAACACCGTCTAGACCGGCGCCAATCATATTATTTACGGCATTTCCGCCCGCTCCGCCTACGCCGATAACAACTATGCGCGGCTTTAGTTCTACGGCTTTTGGTAAGGATAATGAAATAGGCATAACTGTCCCGCAAATTATGGTAATTGATTGGTTAACACAACTTCCGCTAAAACGGTTAAACAGTGATTAATTAATCTTAAAATTTGCGAGTCAATACAGGTTTTTAGAAGTTTTCTTTTAGCCACTGCAAAGAACGGCCAAGTGTATTGCCGGAATAACGTCTTTGTCGGTAACGTTGTCCCGAAAGATCCGGCGGCCCCGAAATGGCTTCACCTGACTCCATAAAGGCATGTTTCAAGAGCCCCGTCGCCACAGCAAAATCTGGGCCTGACATCGTTTCGCGCATCCCCAAAATTCCATGCGGACGCCCAATGCGCACGCGTTTGTTAAATACATACTCAGCCAATTCGCGCACACCATTAAGCTGACAACCTCCACCCGTCAAAACGATGCGGCGTCCAGAATATGTCTCAAGGCCAGATTCTGCAATGCGATCGCGCAATAGCTCGAAAGTCTCTTCAATGCGTGAGCGTATGATAGAGGTCAGTAAATCCCGAGGATGATGATGCAACTCTTCCTGAGCGCCCATCGGCGGACATGGCACCATCACGTCACTATCATCTGATCCGTGAAGCGCAGATCCATATATAGTCTTTATGCGCTCCGCCGCTTCTGCTGGCGTTGTTAATCCTCGCGCAATATCATTTGTTACATTTTTACCGCCGACAGAAAGTGCATCAACATGCACCATTGTATTATCGCGAAAGACAGCCGCCGTAGTTATGCCGCCGCCCATATCTATAACCGTTACGCCCAAATCTCGTTCATCATCCGTCAAAACGCCAATGCCCGCCGCATAAGGCGAGACTGTCACAGAGCTGATTTCCAAATGGCAGCGCTCAATACAATGCGCCAAATTTCTTAACGGCCCTACACCCGCCAAAATAAAATGCATATCCACGCCTAAGCGCTGACCAAACATACCGCGTGGATCGCGTATACCGCTCTCACCATCTACCGACCAATTCAGCGGAATAGCATGTAAGATGGCATCTTCAGGCTGCGCGAGCTCGGCTAAAGAGGAATTCAAAACCCGTTTTAAATCACGGTCGGCGACTTCTCCGCTCGCAAAGGCGGTTTGCACATTCATATGCTGTGAGCGCAGGGATCGCAGAGCAACATTTACGCATACGCTTTGCACAGTAACACCTGCGGCGCGTTCAGCTTTCTCAACAGCAATACGAATACCGGTTTCGGCCGCTTCCATATCAATGACAGCGCCATTTCTAAGCCCTGCGCTAACACCAAAGCCCGAACCTATTAGCCTAACTCCAAAATTTGGTTCTCTTTGCCCAATAAGGCACACAACCTTGCTTGACCCAATGTCAAGAACGGCGATTGTCTCTGCCTTTTTATTCATTCCACTCTTAAACATAAGGTTTAAGCGCGTTCCGGCGGCGTAGGAGAAAGTGTAAGGCGATCCTCTAACCGCATATCAATGGTTTCAATTGTACGATCCAAAATTTGCGTTTGCGCTTGGAGCTTTTGCAAATTTTGAAGAGCGGCCTTCATATTTTTTTCCGGCAACATCACGCGTAATTGACCATCATCCAAAACCAAATCCCAGCGGCGATCGCTAACATTTACATAGCTCTCGACCCGAGGCGCAATAGAAGGAAACTCAGCCATCAAAGCTTGTACGGACGCTGCTTGCTCAGCAGCCCGTTCGCCCACATATAGCTTTAAATGGGTGAACCCTTCGACTTTAGCATCAATGATAGAGCGGCCTTCAATATCGACCACCTTAACATCCCCGCCATGCTGCCAAAGCGCATAAGGTTGACGCTCTATAATTTGCACAACAATACGGTCGGGCCAAAGACGGCGAACTACCGCGCGGTCGACCCAAGATAAGCTTTCAACACGCTGTTGCGCCTCTTTTATATCGACGCCGAACAGGTAATCGCCTCCATATATACCCAAGGCACGACGGACATCTTCTTCGCGCAAACGCCCCTCACCCATCACGTCGACTCGCTCAATCACAAAGCCCATAGACATGAGGCGGTTACGTTTGAAAGTCTCGCCAGCCTGAGCAACATGTGGCAAAAATCCACCAAGCCAGAGCCCTAAAAATATCACGAATAAAAGAGTCCCCAGAATGGAAAAGACAAATCGCGTAAAGCCTTTGCGCGTATGACTTGCAGCGCGCATTTGTGCTGATGCCCAGTTTCGAGCGCCTCGCAGACCAGGTTTTAAGGGGCTCACACGATGTGAACCTTTGGGTATAGATTTGCCTTTTTTTACCGCGGCCATGAAGCGTCCTCAACAATCCAGCGACAAAGCTGGCCAAAAGTCATTCCGTCATGCGCGGCTTGTTCAGGCGCGAGCGATGTCGGAGTCATTCCGGGTTGAGTATTCACTTCAAGCATTACCATTTTGTTTACGATGTCTGTTAAATCCGCATTAATATCATTAAATCTGAAATCCGCGCG
>JAHDDT010000095.1:3747-7502 GCA_020629195.1 Hellea sp. | reverse complement strand
TGATAAACAGCCAGCCCGCGATTGGGGGTTCCGTTTGAATTGAACTGGACTAAGCCGTCCACGCCGTAAAAGCCGTTTGGATCTTCGGCGCGGTCCATGCGTCCGCGTGGGTCTCCATCGGCCACATAGGCCCCGACAGCAACGGCGTCATAGGCGAGTGAGGCGAGGCGTGAGGCCTCATCGCCATAAGTGCGGTCATAATTATCGAGGAAGGGCCGCTTGGCCTCTTGGTCGGCGGCGGCGAATATCCCGCCATTAAGCGCAGGCTCGCGCACCGTCTCGTCATTTTTCCATAATCCCGTGCCGAGGAACTGCACTTTGGCAGGGTCAACATCATAATAAGGGAAGAGCGGCGCGAGGGACCGCAAGGCTGTGCCGCCTTCTGGCAGTAATATGGCTTCATAAGACATAGGCGGCATCTCGCCAAATCCTTTAGCCGCTTCTTTTGCGGCTATCTCGCCTTGGCGGTGATATTCTGCAAGGCGTTTAGCGGGTTCCTGCATAACGGAAATATCATTGCCGTCATAGATTTCAGAGGCTGTCACGTCGCCGCGATTCGCGCGGACGGCGTTATCAAACTCGCCTTTGACGCGGCGGCCATATTCACTTTGTGGACCTATATAGGCAAAACGTGTCGTTCCCGTCGTGGCGACGTAATCGACGATCCGTTTGACCTCGGCTTCTGGTGGGAATGAAAGCAAATATGTGCCGTTACCCGCCACGGTCTGATCTGTTGAAAACGCGATAAGCGGCGTTTTGCTGCGGCGGGCTTCTGAGGCGCTAGCCCGTACGGAACCTGCGAGGATGGGGCCTAAGATGACATCCGCGCCTGATTGAATAGCGGAGCGCGTTGCGCTGCGCGCGCCGCTCGCTGTGCCTTTTGTATCAAGTGCCATTAAGAGAACATCTGCGCTATCACGATTAAAGACAGCGAGTTCTGCCGCTTTAAGCATGGAATCGGCCTCTTCACGCAGGCGCGAAGATTTAGCGGAGAATGGCAAAAGCAGCGCCATGCGCTTAATATCGCGTCCTGCCATATGGGGCGGCGTTAAACCGCCGCGATTATTGACATAGTTGCCCGTATCATATGTGGGCTCTTTGGTGTCTGATGACGGTTCAGGCTGCTTGGTTTCAACCTCTTTTTCCGGTGTGGGCTGTTCTGCTGGAGTTTCGGTCGGCGTTGGAATTGGATTAACAGGCGGACGCTCGGTAACAGGGCGGCGCGGCGGATATTCACCTTGCGGGACAGGCACTGTCGTACAGGCGCTCATTAAAAGCGCTGCGAGCGACAGAGTTGCAATTCCAAGATGGCCAAAGCCGTTTATTTTCGCCATAACAGCTCTTTCAAATCTAACTGGCCACATCGTGACTCATACTAACTCTATAAGCGACGCAAATTCTTCGCAACACCTAACAGGCGAAGAATTACAGTCCTTGTCTATCAAAGCCGCGCCATTAGAGCCGGGCCTTTATGTTGTTGCGACTCCGATTGGCAATTTGCGCGATATAACCTTGCGCGCCTTAGACACGCTTAGCGGCGCAGATATAATTCTGGCCGAAGATACGCGCCAGACCCGAAAATTACTGTCAGCTTATGATATTACAACACCTCTAAGCCCCTATCATGACCATAATGCGGCAAAGCGTGTGCCCAGCGTGATAAAAGATTTGCAAGACGGCAAAGTGGTTGCTCTTGTCTCAGATGCGGGAACGCCGCTTGTGTCGGACCCAGGGTTTAAGCTTGTTCGCGCGGCGATTGAGGCGGGTATAGATGTCTTTCCTTTGCCGGGCGCGTCGGCTGTTTTGGCGGGGCTCGTCAAATCAGGACTTCCCTCTGATCGGTTTATGTTTGCAGGGTTTTTGCCGCCTAAATCTGGCGCACGTAAAACGGCACTTGAGACTTTTACCGCAACTCAAGCGACCTTGATTTTTTTCGAAACGGGCCCGCGCATTGCGGCTTGCCTTAAAGATATGCACGATGTTTTGGGTGAGCGGGATGTGGTTCTGACAAGAGAACTGACAAAACGCTATGAAGAGGCACGCCATGGGAGCTTTGAAGCCCTCATCGCCTCGGTCAAAGCAGAGCCTCCGCGCGGCGAGCTTGTTTTGCTTGTTGGGCCGCCGCAGATAAGTGAGCGCTGGAGCGAAGAGGAGGTTATCTCTGCGCTTAAGGTGCAAATCTCAGAGCTAGGCGTTAAACGGGCTAGCGCCGAAATTGCTGCGCAATGCGGCTGGGCAAAACGTGATGTCTATCAATTGGCGTTAAAGCTAAAGTGACGAAAACAAAGGCGCAAAAACAAGCCTATGAAAAGGCGGGCCGCCGCGCGGAAAATCTCGCCTGTCTTTATTTGCGCCTTAAAGGCTACCGTATTTTAGAGCGCCGCTTCAAAGTGCGTGAGGGCGAGGTCGATATTATCGCGCGAAAGGGTAAGGTCATCGCCATGGTTGAGGTCAAGCAACGGGCTACGGATATTGCTGCTGAGAGCAGCGTGACATTTGAAAATCAATCCCGTCTTATGGACGCTGCGGAAATTTATATAAACCGTCAGCGGGATTTACGCGGGACAGATTTTGAACTGCGCTTTGACTTTTTATATGTTATTGGGCGTTGGAAAGTCAGGCACATTACAAGCGCCTTTCAGGGATATTAAAAGCGCGTCAGATTACAGTTTTAGTAACTATTGGTTCACCACTCGCGGGTAAAGCTAACGGTATTATGAAAAGCTTAACCATATTTTCCGCTGCTATTCTTTCGCTTTCACTGGCGAGTTGCACCACGATTACAACAGCTGGCGTGACCAAAGGGGATGAACGTAATTTCGCGCGTTCTGTTAATGATGTGAGCGCCGAGCGCGTGATTAAAGCGCGGATGAAACGCGCGGAGGGTTTTAACCTAAAGGGCATTAATGTTGATGTCCGCGAAGGTATCGTGCTTCTTGCGGGTAATGCTCCGCGCCAAGAAGACCGTATCGAAGCCGAACGCATTGCTTGGTCTGCGCCGCGCGTCAATAAAGTCGGCAATGAAGTTCTGATTAAAGATAAAAAGGGCTTGGTGCGCGATGCCAAGGACCGTTTGCTAACTACATCAGTTAAAACACGTTTGACGGCTGATAAATATGTCAAAAGCCGAAACCTAAATGTAGAGTCGCATGACGGCATCGTTTACCTCTTGGGGGTTGCCCGCAACCAGGCCGAACTCGAACGCGCGGCACAAATTGCGAGCCAAACAAAAGGCGCCCGCGAAATTGTCTCTTATGTCACTGTGGCGGGTATTGAATCCTCTATTAGTGAAATGAGCCGCTCAGCGAGCGTGCAGCCACCTGCTCAATATGCGCCCGCACCGTCACAGCCTCAATATGCGGCGCCAACTCCGTCCGTTCCTCAGCGTCAACTGCCCGGATTTTTGACAACAACGCCAACGCCGGCTCCATCGCCCTATAGTGCGAGCCCTGGAATTGCCGCTCCTAGTGGGACGGTCACGTCAGGATCGCTTTCTCAACCCATGCCGCTCTCGGCCCCGCCCTTATCCAGCGCCCCTGCGCAAATCGCCAATATGGGGGAGCGCCTGAATAAAGAATTTCCGACAGAGGAAGAACTTGGCAAATACCGTACGGGCGCGGCAGGTGAGGCCGTATCCATAATCGAAAGCGAGCCTTATTATATCGATCCGGAGACCGGCAAAGAAATCCCTGTGATTTTCAAAGACGGTCAATTTGTTCCCAGACTGATTAAATAAACTCACTGTATTTCCACTG
>JAHDDT010000095.1:0-3647 GCA_020629195.1 Hellea sp. | reverse complement strand
CACTGTATTTCCACTGCATTTCCTATGTAATTTGCGCTGGCACAAATTAACGGCGTCCATTAACGAGCCCCCATCATCTTTGTTACCTTTGGGGGGAGGCTTATGAAACGTTTAGCCGTTACTGTTATATCACTTGCAACTTTATCACTTTCGGCCTGCGCGACTTATGCTCCGCATGCAGCTGATGAGACGCCGCAAAAAATGAGCACAAGTGAGATGCTCTTTGCGGGTATTTCAGAAGATAAAATCACAACGGATGGGGTATCAGCCAATAATCTAAGCGTTCAAAACCCAACCTGTTTGACGTTTTATAAAAACTCCGCGAGCTATATTGCGCGGCCACAGGGCGCAAAGCGCGCAAAAGGCTTTGGCAAGACGCTGGCTCTGGGGCTGCTTGCAGGTGCCGCGAGTGGCGGCGTCGCGAGTATGGGGATTGGCTCTGGTTTCCTTGAAGCGGCTCTTGCAGGTACGGCGAATCAGGTGGTCTTCCAAGGGGGGAACGCCGCTTTGGACAAGCTCGGCGCAAATGTTAGCGATGAAGATAAGCTTGGCTTAGCCGCGCGGCAGATTGGCTGCCCTGAGCCCGACATGGCGGCACTAAAAGCCTCAAAAAAGGCTGCGGAAAAAGCTGCAAAAGCAATGAAAAAGCAAGCGAAAGCGGATGCTAAAGCGGCCAAGGCTGCGGCTAAAACCACTGTCCCTGGCGAATAATTACACTTTAAGTTCGGCTTGGACCTCTTTGGTCCAGCCCACGGTGACTGAAGCGTCCCCATCAATATGCCTGTCAATGACGGGGCGCTTTATCAATGTAGGATGCTCGGACATTAAGGCTACGGCTTTTTCGGATGTCATCTCTGCCTTATCCGTATCCTCCAATCCACGCCAAGTGGTTGATCTGGTATTGAGAAGTTTCTCCCAGCCCACAGCTTTTTCAAATCTCTTTAAATCTTTCACCGGCACGCCATCTGCTCGCACATCAATAAGGGTTAAATCATGCCCCGCGCCTTGCAACGCTTTGATCGCTTTACGGCAGGTGTCACAGGTTTTGAGGTGATAGATCGTCAAGGTCATCAGATATGGCTTTCGATAAAATCAGCGGCTGTTTTGTAAACATCATTGCGGTGGCAATCATTGTGAATTTCATGCTCACAATCTTCATAGGCTTTAAAGGTGGCATTTGGCGCTGCGGCGGCGAAGGCTTCGCTTGCCTCAAATTCGGTCAACTGATCCGCGCGGGCATGAACAATCAGGAGCGGTTTTTTAAACTGGGCCGCATTGTCTCTCACCCACTCACCGCCTTCGACCATACCGATCGCAAGACCCACGCCAAGCTTTCCATGATTAAGCGGATCAGAAAGATAGGCCTCTTGCTCAGCGGGAAGGCGCGAAATTTTGCTGCCATCAATTTTATTGCCAAGCGTCATCTTGGGCGCGACTTTGCCCAAGAATTTCACAATCGTTTTTTGAACGCCTGAAATTTTCTCCGCAGGCGCTATGAAGGGCGCGGAGGCAATTACACACGCCATGTTAGAGTGCGGCGCTTTTAATTGATGGTTGAGCACAAGGCCGCCGCCCATAGAATGCCCGTAGAGAATTTGCGGGAGGTCAGCGGAAAGCTCACGCCCTTTGGCGAGTAAAGCATCAACATCACCGAGCATTAAATTATAATTGGGGCAATATCCTCGCGCACCGTCACTTTTGCCGTGGCCGCGTAAGTCAAGCGTCACAACGGATATATCACGGCTATTCAGATAAGCGGCCATATCGGCGTAACGCCCGCTATGTTCGCCAAATCCGTGGACAAGATTCATCACCGCTTTGGGGTTTTTCGCCGCCCATATTTGTCCGCGTAGAATTGTTCCATCAGCGGCATTTTTCGTTTCGAATAGGCTCATGATTTTATCTTTACCGCTGTGCCGTAAGCGAGCAGTTCTGCTCCGCCTATTTTTTGAGGTTGTTGCCCAATGGCTGAAAACTCAAGCCGCGTATTATAAATCGCATCCGCGCCAAGCGCGTCAGCTTGGCGCTGCATACGAACAATGGCTTCACGCCGCGCCCGCTCTAAAAGGCTTTCAAAACTTCTAAGCTGTCCGCCAAAAATCATCTTTAAAAACCCCGCAATGACTTTGAAATAATCAACGGCGACAACAACATTACCTGATACCAAGGCGCCGCCGACCTCTAGGTTGTCTGGCAGAGTCTTGATGTTAAAAACTTTAATATGAGAGAAAGCCTCTTCATCCGCTCGCAGCCGCTTAAAATGGTTGCGCTCATTTATACCGCCAAAGATCAAACCGATCATGAGAAGGATTATAAATGTAACTAGGCTGCCCATTATTCAACCACCACAGCTGTGCCATAGGCATAAAGCTCGGACGCGCCTGCTGTGATAGAACTGGTTGAAAAGCGCACATTCAAAACAGCATTCGCGCCTTTCTCAATCGCTTCGCCCATCATGCGCTGCGTGGCTTCTTCGCGGGCGTCGGTCAGCAGCTCAGTATAGCCGCGCAACTCTCCGCCGACGATATTCTTAAGACCCGCCATAATATCCCGGCCCACATGTTTCGCGCGAACCGTATTGCCCTGCACAATACCGAGGTGTCTGATAATGGTGCGCCCGGGCACAGTTTCCAAATTTGTGACGATGATATCGGTCATGAGGGCCTCTCTTATTATTCCTTTTGTGTAAACATAGATGTGATGCGCCGCGATATGCAAGGGGCTTCGGTAAGGGCCTTGCGAAAGGCGCGTGGCTACGGCAAAAGCGCGTCTTAAACGGAGACTTAAATGACCCTACGCGTTGCCTTTCAAATGGACCCGATGGAGACGGTTGATATTGATGCTGATACCACTTTTGCTTTGGCTGAAGTCGCAGCGGAGCGGGGTTATGAGCTGTTTGAATATGCGCCTGAACATCTGGCTTATAATGAGGGCATAGTTCAAGCCCGTGTCCGCCCCATGACCATACAACGAGAGCGCGGCAACCATGTGCATTTCGGTCCGCGCCAAGTGCTTGATTTGGCCAAAGATGTCGACGTCGTCTGGATGCGCCAAGACCCGCCTTTTGATATGGCCTATATTACGGCAGCCCATTTGCTAGAGCGGCTCAAGGGCGATACGCTTGTGGTCAATGATCCAGAATGGGTGCGCTCCTGTCCTGAGAAAATCCTGCCGCTGGATTACCCGCACCTTATGCCAGAAACGCTTATAACGCGCGACCGCCAAGCCATTGATGATTTCCGCGCACGGCATGGCAATATCATCCTAAAGCCGCTTTTCGGAAATGGCGGGGCAGGAGTCTTCCTCGTCAAAGAGGGCGACAGTAATTATTCCTCCCTTATGGAAATGTTCATGGAAAGCTCCCGCGAACCTGTTATCGCGCAAGCCTTTCTCAAAGATGTCAGTAAGGGGGATAAGCGTATTATCATCATTGACGGAGAGGCTGTCGGCGCCATTAACCGCATTCCGCAAAAGGGCGAAACGCGCTCCAACATGCATGTTGGCGGAGAGGCCGTTCCAACAGATCTGACGGAAACAGATATGATAATCTGCAACGCCATAGGCCCGATGCTAAAAGAGCGCGGCCAGATATTAGTCGGCATCGACGTCATCGGCGATAAAATGACAGAAATAAATATCACCAGCCC
>JAHDDT010000094.1 GCA_020629195.1 Hellea sp. | reverse complement strand
CCAGATTTACTTACAAGCAGTGTATCGCTCGAATCTGTGGCTTGAACATAAATACCCGTGTCCGATGACCATTCTGGGGCTGTTAAAAATCCGCCCGCGCCTTTTTCATATGTGATGAAATCTCCGCTAGGAGAAAAAGCGGGACGTTTATAATGGCCAGGGTTTTGCGTATGGGTCGTTATTTTTTTGGACGCCACATTGATGGAATGTATCGCGCCGAGATCATTATCATTCCAAGTCGCGAAAATGATCTGTTTTGAGTCGCGAGACCATGCGGGGTAAAGTTCGCGCATAGTCTCAGGCAATTTTGTTAGGTTTCTGACGTTACCGGATTTAAGGTCTTTGACGTAGAGCTTTCCAAGGCTTTCAAAGACAACTCTCTTTCCGTCAGGGGAGACTTGAGTGAAGCGCGTCATTTTGGTTTCGAACTCATCAGGCGCGACTTCTACACTGGGGCGCGGGGCGACCATGACGGTGCGGGTATCTTTGACCTCAAAGTCAATGTGCTCAACATCGCCATTATTGACATCAACGGAGTGAATTAAGCCATTTGCCCAAAAATAAATTTTACGGCTATCAGGGCTCCAATCCATATTGGGATACATACCTTGCACGCCCCATGTTTCCTGCATGTCTTGGTCAAGATGATCAAAAACCATACGTTCTTCGCCAGATTCGAGGTCTTTAATGAACAGTTTTGAGTCAGCTCTAACGCGTTTTACAAATGCCAGATATTTTCCGTCAGGAGACGGGGCGGGGCGTACGGCTCCGCCAGCCCCGCCAGCAGATGTATCAATGTCTCCAGTTTCCATGTCATACCGCTTAATTTGGAACAGCTCAGTATTGGAGTCTTGCGCATATTCAAAAATAGGCCCGGGAGTTATGTTTTGGCTGTAATAGATATAGTTTCCATCAGGGGAAAACATCGGCTCGCCGAGCTCTTTTTGATGCGCTTCAGACGGTTTTTTGACAAGCTGAACGCCCGAGCCACCACTTGTGTGATAAAGCCAAATTTCACCGACGCCAAGCGAGCGTGATGTGGTGAAATGTTTCCGCGCGGCAATGAATTGTCCGTCAGGCGACCAAGTTGGGTTGTTTAGAAGGCGGAAGCTCTCTTTCGTAACCTGCTCCTTATTCTCGCCATCAACATCCATCGTCCAAATGTTGTCTCCACCCGCACGGTCAGACGTAAAGGCTATGCGGGACCCATCGGGAGAGAAGCGCGGCTGCATTTCCCACGCCATGCCGCTCGCAATATTTGTGGCTGCACCGCCCGTAATAGGCATAGTGTAAATGTCGCCGAGCATATCAAAAGCGATGGTTTTGCCATCAGGCGAGACATCAAGGCTCATCCATGTGCCTTCGGTGACGTTGATATCAATCTCGCGGCTCTCGCCGGGCGGGTTCATGACATCCCATTTTTCGTCGTCTTTGCTCTCGGGGGTTTCAGAGCTTTTGGTCTTGGGTTTCTGAGCAGAGGCCATCTTGACGATAGGATTTTTGGTTTTCACAACCGTTTCAGCCTTAGTTTTTGTAGGCTTATGTGGATGGTCAGCGAGAGCGCTAAATGCAAAAGCAGTGCTCACAGCGGCTGTGCCAAGGAGAAAATATTTAAGCGAGGTCATGCGAAGCTCCAATGTTTTGTATTGTTTAGGTGTTACGGCGAACCGCGTCATCGAAATTCCCCTCAGAGGGTAAAAACAATCTTGTCATTCCGTCAGCACTACGTGCTGTGTTGGGATGACGCCGCGTCTAAAACCGCCCCGCAGCCCCCGGAAATACAACAGGCGTTTCGCTGCCATCTTTGGCCACGGCACTGACGCCAAAGAAGTAATTATCAATGACGAGGTTTTTAAACTCCCACTCATTGACCTTGCCGACAAAGCGCGAATGCGTCCATTCTGGCGCGGTCGTCAGGCGCCAATGCACGCGGTATCCTGCAAGGTTATCGGCATTATCGGGCGTTTCCCAAGAGAGTTTGGCAGAAGGCTGCACCGCGCCAGTGGCTTCGACATTGGCGGGGAAGGGCGGCGCACCTGCCATGCCCGCCATGGTGACCATGTTGAGCGCTGTGAGTTTGGCGGCGTAATGTTCATCCACGCCCTCCATGGTGTCGCCATATTCTATGCCATCTTCCGTCCGCAAATCCTGATGCTGGCGGTCATAATGCTCATGTGTTTCCATGATGCGGATGCCGGGAATGCCGACTTGGTTGAAGGGACGGTGGTGACCTCCGCGGCCAAAGCGGTCGAGACGGTACACAAGCATGACATTGAGGTTTGTCATATATTGGTCGGCTTGGGCTTTTATATAGCGCGCGAGATTACGCGAGGGACTATCGACTTCACCGCCCGTGAAACGGCGGGAACGGGCTTCGGCCTCGGTTTCATTGGCGCGCGTCCCTTCGGAGAAAACGCGAGCAGTGGAATTATCAATTACGCCGTCAATGCCGCTAATATTGGAAATCATATCATTATTGAGAACACCCTTAATTTCCCAGCCTTCTTTGAGGGCATGGGCGGCGACAATTTCACCGCCGAACAATCCCTGTTCTTCACCAGAAAGCCCTGCATAGATGATGGAGCCCGCGAATTTACGCTTGGATAAAATACGCGCCGCTTCAATTGTGCCGGCCATGCCAGAGGCATTGTCATTCGCGCCGGGGCTGTCATCCGTGCCGTTAAGCGGGTCGGTCACGCGGCTATCAATATCGCCGCTCATCATAACAAAGCGGTTGGGGTCGATGGTGCCGCGCTGTATAGCGAGAACGGAGACCACATCTGTCGGGTCAGGAATGCGACGTTTGCCTTCGATGGTGTCGGAGACATAGATAACCTCTAAACAGCCGCCGCAGTCTTTGGAGATTTTCTCAAATTCGGCGAATATCCAGCGCCGTGCTGCGCCGATGCCGCGCGTGTCGCTTTTCGTTTCTGACAATGTATGGCGCGTGCCAAAATCCACGAGTGTTTGAATGTCAGCGCGAATGCGCTCGGGCGAAGCTTCTACGGCGATATTATAGATATCCTGAACTTCTGATGGTGGATTCGCGTCCGTTGTGTGGGCGGAGGCTGTGCCCACGAGGAAAAGTACGGCTGAGCCAAGAAGTAAATTACGCATTATTTAACCTGTTGTGGCGGATTTTAGAACGGACCTGTAACCTTTATCTATCTTCATCTCTGCGTGATGCCCAATCATCTCTTTGTGAAGCGCTTTCAAACGGTAGCAGGGCACGAACATATAGGCATGATGTTCAACATGATAATTGACCCAATAGGGACCCAAAAATATCTTTTCTAGAATATTTGTATAGGTCGTGCGGGCATGTGTGAGAGGGTTATCATCAAATGTTGTCATGGCATGCTCGGTGATATTGCGCAGACGCAGCACGGCGAAGAACCACGTCATAAGCGGGGCTAGCCAAAGCGCAAAATAGACCCACCAATGGCCCAATATGGCGAGTACGCCGAAGATAAAAGCGTTAGTAACAAGGTAAGGCCAAGGCGAGCTTTTTTGAAAGGCGTCCGAGCCTTCAATACTTAGCTTTTCGCCTTGCTTCATTTTCAGCGTGGCGAGGCGCAAGCGTAGAAAGGTTTGCCCTGTGATGTCGCGAAGGAGCTTCCGCTTTAGGCTAGCTTTGCTAATCGGGAATTTTGCGGAGAGCGGCAAGTCAGGATCAAGCGCGCTTTGGGCATAACGATGATGTTTGAGGTGATATTTACGGTAGCTTTCTAAGTCGCCGCCATAAGGGGCGCCGAGTAAATATTTACCCGCAAATTCATTTAAAGCTTTGGTCTTAAATAACACGCCATGCGCTGCATCATGCATCAAGATCGCCATGCCATGTTGCCGCGAGCCAATCACAAGGAAGGCGAGTATGAAAGTGATTGGATGAGGGAAAATTATAAATAATGCCATCGCGCCAATGATAACGGCCCAGACATGTAAGGTCAGCCACGCGCCCCATAGGTCAGAGCGCATTGCAAGAACTTTGACTGTCTCATTTGGGATGTATCGAGGCTTTAAAGACATAAAAACAGCATGCGTGGCAAGTTTCTGGCTGTCAATGCGCTGCGAATGAACAAAATAGCTGTGTTGCGCGTATAATGTCCGAAGAGGAGTTTTCAAATGTTCAAACCCATAGTCTGCGCTGCCGCTCTGTTATTAGCGGCTTGTAATCAAGCCAAAGCACAAGATGATATGAGAGCCTGCGATATGTATGTAAATTTTGAATCCCCGCAATCAATACGTCAGTGGCGTGCCGTTAATGATGGTGTTATGGGCGGTTTATCATCAGGTGGGCCTCGTTTCGAAAATGAGTACATGGTTTTTGAAGGTGTTATCAATACGAATGGAGGAGGATTTTCATCCGTGCGAACTCCGATTGTTCAAGGCGAATTGGCAGAGGCAAAGGGTCTAAAGTTACGCGTGAAATCAGATGGTAGAGCTTATAAAGTGACAATGCGAACTGATGTGGCTTACAGGGGCAGATTGATCTCTTTTCAAGTGCCAATCCCGTTATCGCAAAAAGGAGAGTGGACAGAACTACACGTCTCATTTGATGAATTAAACGCTTCAATTTTTGGTCGATCCGTCAGAGGCGCCACATTTAATCCAGCCCGCGTAAAAGAGTTAGGCATTATCCTCGCCGACGAACAAGACGGCCCATTTCGTCTCGACGTTGAATGGATCAAGAGTTGTCAGTGACGGTCGAGCTTTGTTTGGAAAATCACATTTAACTCTCTTGACCTTTAGGTAAAATTCACGGATTTGTTTGGTTATGTCACGATTGCTCTTTCTGGCCTCCACGGCTTTTTTACTCACCGCTTGCCAACAAGCTTCCGCGCAGAAGAAAGATATTGAGCGCTCAATTGAACGCGGCCAAGCTCTTTATGTCGAGTATTGTGAAAGCTGCCACGGTGTGAATATGGAAGGCGGACAAGCTCCAACTATGGCCGACGATATCTGGGTCTATGGCGGTACGGATGCTGATATTCGAAGGGTCATAAAAGAGGGTTTGGAAGAGGCAGGGATGCCAGCTTTTGACGATGTTATACGAGCTCAGAATCTGGATGATCTTGTGACCTACATTCGTAGCGATGTTGAAACTTTCATACCGCCCACAATTGACGACGTGCCATCCGTTCAAGACCAAGTCAAAATTGAAGATTGGGCAACCGATTTAGATGAGCCATGGGCCGTTCATTTTATTGGGGATGGAACGGCACTTGTGACGGAGAAAAGCGGAAAGCTTTGGCTTGTGGGGAACAATAGCCGTATGGAAATCAAGGGTATTCCTGCCTCTGTCGATAAAGGGCAGGGCGGCTTACTAGATGTTGCGACGGATCCTGATTATGCTGAAAATCGTTGGGTGTATCTTAGCTTTACCCATCCAGACAAGAATGCGCCGAAAACCCTTATGACCAAAATTGTGCGTGGAAAAATCCTTGTGGGGACTGTTCGCGCCGACTGGACAGACGAAGAAACTCTATTTCAAGCGCAGCCTAAAGACTATATCGAAACTGGGTATCATTTTGGATCGCGTATTACCTTTGATGATGCAGGCCATCTCTTTTTTGGAATTGGCGACCGAGGCAAGAAGGAAGAGGCGCAGGACCTCACGCGTCCCAATGGAAAAATCCACCGTATTATGCGCGATGGATCGATTCCCGCGGATAATCCTTTCGTGGGTGTGGAGGGGGCTTATCCATCAATCTACAGCTATGGGAATCGTAATCCTCAAGGCACAATTGTTCACCCTAAAACAGGTGTCATTTGGGAAACAGAACATGGTCCGCGCGGCGGAGACGAGCTCAACGCGATTAAATCTGGCGTAAATTATGGCTGGCCTAAAATTTCTTATGGCATCAACTATAATGGTACAGAATTAACGCCCTATACTGCTCTGCCAGGCATGGAACAGCCTGTTAGTCAGTGGACACCGTCTATCGCAGTTTGTGGGCTCGATGTTTATACGGGTGATTTGTTCCCTCAGTGGAGGGGCCGTTTATTAGCGGGGGCTCTTGCGAATCAATCTGTCCGTCTCATTGATGTCGAGGGCGAAACCTATAGGGGCGAGTCTATTCTAATAAAAGATCAAGGACGCGTTCGGGACGTGACCACAGGGCCTGATGGGGCTATATATGTGGCCTTGCCACGACGAATCGTTAGGCTCACACCAAAGGACTAAAGAGGGTTGTCATGCCATTAAGGGCTTATTGGAAAGCTAAACTTGAATCAGGTTATCACGGATTTCGCGAAGGCGATTACATCAAACAAAAACAGCTCTATGAAAATCTAGGGACGAAGGGGCAACACCCCAAGATCATGCTAATAGCCTGCTCTGACAGCCGGGTTGATCCGACGGATATTTTTAATGCTTATCCTGGCGAGATGTTTGTCGTGCGAAATGTGGCAAATATCGTGCCGCCGCTGGACGAGACAGTAGGCTATCATGGGACCTCTGCGGCTATTGAATATGCTGTGAAAAATTTAGAAGTTCAAGAAATTGTTGTTATGGGACATGAGAGTTGCGGAGGCATTCAAGGTTGCCTCAACGGTATGGGCCATGACCCTGATGCCGGTTATGTCGGGAAGTGGGTGTCTATCATCAATGATGTTCGAGAGCGTGTATTAGCTCGCAACCTTCCCGAAGAAGAAATTCAGCTCGAAATGGAATTAGAAGGCGTGCGGCAATCACTTGAAAACCTGATGACATTTCCATTTGTACGTGAGGCCGTTGAGGCCAAAAAATTGGTTCTGCAAGGCGCTTATTTCTCAATCATACAGGCTCGGCTGATGTTGGCAAATCCCGACGGAGAGTTCGAAGTGGTAGAGCCTAGGCTGCCTGAGCCCCTATAACGCCGTAAGGGTCGATACCATTATCGCGCATAGTCGCATGGACTTGATGATATTGCGTGGCGGGTTTGATGTTTAAGCGCTTACGGGCGTCTTCGAGATTTTCACTCAAAAGCGACATGATATCTTGTTGGCATATATTTCCAGCTATCGTGCCATGCTTTCTGGCTTCGCGGACAGCCTTCCAAACGGGGGAGCCTTTGGGCGCGTGTTTGCGCACTTCTATAGACGCCATGTGAGCAATGAAATAGATTCCTAAACCGCCATGTTGGCCGTGCGTGAAGTTTAGCACGCAGGCTTCGCCAAGGGCGTCGCGGCTATAACCTGTCATGACATGCATCAGGTCATGAACATCACGGCGACGATATCCAAACCACGCCACGTCTTCGGAATAGTAATCTTCTAGAGAGCTATCAAAGCGGTCATATTCATCGACCAGACCTTGAGCGGAAAGGCCTTGGCTTTCCATGAAGTCACAATAATGTTGACCCACAGATCCGAGTGGTAATTTCCGTAAGTCTTCGTGATTATCCAGTAGGGGGACAAGCTCTCTACGCTGTTTGTAACGCGCTTGGCCTTCAGGCGTAGCCATAAAGCGGTTAAAGTCCTTCTCAAGATTGGAGCCGTCCAAAGCTTCGACGATATAGAAGACTTGGGTTGTGTCTTCCTTATCTTTGATAAGATTTCTAAAGTGCTTATAAGCTTTAATAGGTCTGATACGGCGTGATGTCATAATCTGTATGTACGGCAGGATACCTTACTTATCAATAAACGCCTTTGAATAGCGGGATTTCAGAAACGT
>JAHDDT010000007.1:36626-40666 GCA_020629195.1 Hellea sp. | reverse complement strand
ATGTCCTCATTTAAGACAAATATATATTCAGCAGGGCTACCGGTCACCTGCATTCCCTCCGCACCTATATTCCCGCCGCCCTCCCGTACCGCGTATTTCCCCACAAAATTCACACCTTCTTAACCCCATCTTTACGCCCCGCCTTCACATTCTCTTAAGACTATTTATCTGAATGGACCTAAGACTATGCCGCCAAGCGCTACAGCCACTGATTACGATGCAGGATATGCCCATCAGTTGATGGAAGATCTGAATATGTCGGCGGGTGGCGCATTAAAGCGTGCTATAATAGCGCTTATCCTCTGCGCGATTGGCGGCGCTCTTTTACTAGCAATTCTCTCCTATAACCCTTTTGACTCTACGGGGGATACCGCTGGAATTGGGCGCGTCCAAAACCTTTTAGGTAAGCCAGGCGCAAAGCTATCTAATATCCTTCTGCAAATCTTTGGTTGGGGTAGCATATTGGCGGCTGTGCTGACATTCTTTGCGGGCATTCGCGGTATTTTTCGTCCGAAGGCCCGCGCCACTAAATTGGATACTGCCCGCAATGGCTTACTCTTCCTCGGGGCTGTTATTTTCGGCACAGCTACTCTATCCGCCTTTCCTATCCCCCAAAGCTGGCCCATGGCGGGCGGGCTTGGCGGCTGGGTTGGCGATAGCATCTATCTTAATGTAAAAGGCGTTTTAGATCATTTTAACCTGCCAATCTCTGGCCTTGTTGTGGCCTTTTTGACATTTATTGCGGCGGGCTTTTGCCTTGGACGGTTTCTCAATATCGTTGCTAAAGACCTCATTGATATTTGGGACGCGGCGGGGCTCGTCTGGGCCTATATCCGCATTGGCATTGATAAGATGGCGCTATTCGTGACGAAGCTCTTTAAGAAAAACTATGTCGAGCCCATGGGGGCATCCGATTCCATTGATAATCTTTACAGAACCGTTCCCGACACGCCGCATGCCGCAGCGCCAAAGCCAAAACGCGTGCGCAAAGTAAAAGCTGCGGCCCCTGCGCCGCAACCGCCTGCCGCGAAAGCTGCGCCTAAGAAAAAGGCAAAAGCTAAGCCAAAGAAACCTACCTTTAATTTCCCTGAAGGCTCTGATTTCGTACTGCCTGGTCTTGATTTGTTAAAGGTTCCGCCACCGCGTTCTGCTGTGACCGATGAAGGAGCGCTCCGCCGCGCCTCAGATCAGCTTCACAAAGTTATGGCGGATTACGGTATTGAAGGCGAGATGGGCGCTGTCCGTCCCGGCCCTGTTGTAACGCTTTTCGAATTTGAGCCTGCGCCGGGCGTAAAGTCGCAACGCGTCATCAACCTCTCTGACGACATTGCCCGTAACATGTCCGCCCAATCCGCACGTATCGCCGTTGTGCCAGGGCGCAATGCGATGGGCGTAGAAATGCCTAATCGCCGCCGCGAAACCGTTTGGCTTCGCGATATGCTAAATTCTGATCTGTTTAAAAATACAGATATGAACCTGCCGCTTATCCTTGGCGAGGATATTGGAGGGGCGCCCTTTATCACGGATCTCTCCAAAATGCCTCACTTGCTTATTGCGGGTACAACGGGTTCTGGTAAGTCGGTGGGTGTTAACGCCATGATCCTCAGCCTTATGTACACTCTGACACCAGAGCAGTGTAAGTTCATCATGATTGACCCAAAAATGCTCGAGCTCTCTGTGTATGACGGCGCGCCACATCTGCTCGCACCTGTTGTAACCGAGCCTAAAAAAGCCGTCGTCGCCCTGAAATGGACAGTGCGCGAGATGGAAGACCGTTACCGCAAAATGTCTAAAATGGGCGTACGAAATATGGCGGGCTATAATGAAAAAGTGGCCGAAGCCAAAGCGTCTGGTGAGGTTATGACCCGTACGGTCATGACAGGTTATAATAAAGAGACGGGCGAGCCTGAATATGAGACCGAAGAATTAAACTTCGAGCCCATGCCATATATCGTCGTGATTATTGACGAGATGGCCGACCTTATGATGGTGGCGAAAAAAGATATTGAAGGCTCCGTACAGCGCCTCGCGCAAATGGCACGGGCAGCGGGAATTCACATGATTATGGCGACGCAGCGACCCTCCGTGGATGTGATTACGGGGACGATTAAAGCCAACTTCCCGACCCGTATTTCTTTCCGTGTCGGCTCCAAAATTGACAGCCGCACTATTCTGGGTGAGCAAGGCGCCGAGCAACTCCTCGGCAATGGTGATATGCTCTTTATGGGCACGGGCCGCCCGCGCCGTCTTCACGGACCTTTTGTCAGTGATGGTGAAGTCGAACAAATTGCAAATTTCGTGAAAGCCCAAGGCGCGCCGAGCTATCTTGAAGATATCACCACGGAACGCGAAGAAGGACCCAGCGACCCCACCCTTGCGGGCGGCGGCAGTGAAGGTAACTCCCTCTTTGATCAGGCCGTGGCGATTGTGGCTAGAGACCGCAAAGCCTCAACCAGTTATATTCAGCGCAAGCTGTCTATCGGCTATAACCGCGCCGCCGACCTCATTGAGCGCATGGAAACTGAAGGCATGATCGGCGAAGCCATGTCAGGCGGCAAACGCGAAATCTTCCTGCCTGAGCAAGACGATCCATTTTAAGATCTAATCGAGATAAAATCCCGAAATACCCTTTGCGGCAAAGTCAGCCTGCAATCCACGAGAGTTTATGTTCGCTGGAGCGCCGTGAAGATAGATTGGAATGTCTGTTTCTAATAGACGTGTTGTGACGCTCTCTATATGCGCCCAACTCATGGGAACGGTAACGCCGATAAGGTCTTCTTTCTTCTCTTTTAATTGAGTGAACAGTGCAGCAGGGTAGCCGATGCGATACATCGTTAAAATGATTTTCGCATCAGGGGCTCTAGCTTTAATCAACTCTACATCATCAATTGAATAGGCTTGAAAAATAAACTGCTCTTTCTTGGGATGAGATAAAATTATGTCCACAAATTCAGGAAATTTTTCTAAGGCTTTCATATCCGTAACGATAAAAGCATCCGCGTTTTTCGATAAGAAGCCTTCCAACCACGTCATATCAATAGGGGTATATGTACCCTCAATAGACCAACTGATTTTCTTATAAAAACGCGGCGTTGACATATACTCCGTCAATGAAGGTGGGATTTCGCCCTTAAATCCTGTTTGCAATTTCCAATTTGGCCAGTCATGTGCCGCAACCCATTCCCCATCGCGCGTCTGCTCAAAATCCAGTTCAAACATGCGGGTTCCATAGCCATAATTTCTAAGTACAGCTTCTTGACTATTCGTATAGGCGTTTCCGTCAATAGCCCCACCAGCATGTGCGATAACCGTACAGCACATACCTTCTTGATGATCCGCAGAATAATGTGGTGCAAGATGGGTCTTGCTGTGTTTGTCAGATGACGCGTCAGAGTTCGCCTGACATCCCATTATCGATAGGCTTAGACCTACGAATATTACTGATATTGTCAAATTTATGCGTTTCATAATGTCATGCCTCTAGCCTACCCATCGTAAGGATATGCATGCCGTCTTATTCTGCCTAATTGAATTTGAAAAGGTACTGTAGAAAGACTGAGCTTAGCTTAACGCTTCCAAGTGAAAGACAGCGCCGCCGCATCTTCTTTAAAGCTGAAGTCTTCGGCGGTCGCTTCGCGGCGTAAATATGAGAGCGACACATCTGCATCGCCTATACGGTAACCGAGACCTGCTTGCGCGTCGCCAACAATTATGCGGTCTTGGAGATGGAATTGACCACTGGTCAGGCGCCCCACTGAATTGGGTGAGTAGGTCAGAGCTTCGGCGTCGGCACCGGCAAAGAAATACCAGGTATTACTGTCAAAATTTGCACCCTTACGAAGGTCTTCACCGATTTCAACAACAGCGCCGACCACGGCGGATGAGCTCTCATCATTAAATCTGAGGGCGGCACGCGGTGTCAAAGAGAGATCTAAACCTTTCTGGCTGCGACTTGTAAATGCTTTTGCATAGCCCAAATCAAGCGTTTCGCTCCGAGAAAGACATCCCTCGCCGCCTGTTAGGCAGTTCGTATCCGCAAG
>JAHDDT010000007.1:13887-36526 GCA_020629195.1 Hellea sp. | reverse complement strand
CCTTTAGTCAACCTTTCATACCACTTAACGTAGTGTTCATATACTACAATACATTTATTTGACAGTACCAAAATTACAAATGCGCCTTAAACTTAATTTAACTTACATTAAGGAAGCCTTAACAAATCAGAAAGTTCCGTGATTCGGGTCATATGTTCGTAAAAAAACGCCCTTTGCAGAGCGTTTCGTCATAATTCGTGACAAAACTATGTCAAAAATTTAAAATCAAGCGACGTTATTAGCATTGTGAGAGGTTTTCAGTCGTTAACTTTTGCCTTTCTCAAATAACATCAAGGACTTAGCTGCTCAATTCGACGACATTTTTGTCGAAAGTATAAACATAAGCCCGGATTCATAGATCTTGTCTGAAATAAGTTTAGGAAATTTTGAAGTTGTGAATGGGGCTTCGACTTCTCGGAGCACCATTCACAAATTGGCAAGCGAAGCGCGACGATACACTTTATTCTCCCCAAAGCAGGCATCAAATAGATTATTTTGCTTTCTTGAGGCAGAGTATATTTTTGCAAAATGCAAAGAACGGTTTGATTTCACGAATCTTGTATTTGCATAATGCAATGGTTAGTGAATTTTTAACTTCCTAAGTTACTGAAACTTCGTCAGTCAAACGATACCTTTTTCTTGGCGTACAAATTGAACCCTCATTGCCATCCCAATCGGGAAATTGAACACTCACCAATTCTAGAGAGTGTTAGGAAAATGAGGACTAACAATGAAACGACTATTACTTACCACCGGGCTAATATGTATTGCTCCGGTTTTTTCTTTGGGTGCGCATGCACAGACAGCCCCTCCAGATGAAACAAACGAAGAGACAAGTGAGAAGGATCCAAGCTCTCTAACTTCATCAGGAGTTAATCAACAGACATCCCTTCAAAGCGTTTACGCAAGTGAAAGTGTTGTTAAAGTGAACACAATGTATTTAAAATCATCCGCCGCTTCCGGCATATATGCTGAACAGACAGCACATATTAACAATGCAGCAATAGTGAACTCGGACGTAGATATAAACAGAATTGCTGTGCATGCTGGGGACTTTAGTTCTTCAGTGATTACGCAATCGACTTATATAAATGGTGCCGATATTCAAAATACGACTCTAGAACTTAATAGAGTAATTTTGAACTAATGACTTGTATTTGCCCAAGCGTAACTAGCTTTAATAACGCAGCTCCATCCAAACTATTAAAGTTAGGTGTTCTTACAATCTTCTCCCTAGGACTGAGTGCGCACAGCGCTTGGGCAAACTCAATCACGACAATTGATCTCAGAGATGGCGTGACAGAAGAAAAAATTACGAAATATCACAGTGCAGTTCTGGGTGGGCCAAATAATGAAGGCGCGTCAAAACTAATCAAATTACTTATCTCTGCTGATAAAGGTTTCGATGCTGGCTGGCTTAAAGTTCCAAAACAAAGACGGTTTTTACGGGTTAACGTCATAATTTACACGTTTCGCGGACCCATCATTAATGCGCCAATTCGAGTGAACCTGTACGAACTCGACACACAATCCATCAAACATATAAACTTAGAGGTTTCGCTAAGATGAAACAATTATCTACAAATCTATTTTTGGCATTCAGCGCCCTTACGCTTGGTGGATGCTCTACCATGTCTTTAAGTTCAGGAGATTCAGGAGCCTCGTCTCGGATGCTGGCTCCAGATACTAGTGCGTCTCAAATCTCTACTCTCCCACATACAGATTTGGACGCACTACACCAACTTAGTCGGGATACTAACACCAAGATTAAGTCCGTTTTTCCGAAGGGTAAAGAGGCTAAAATTATACTGTGGGCTGTTGATTTAGAGAACCTAGTCGATGGCACTTTCACCCAAACTTTCGGAGATAAAGTTTCCCCTGCTCCGGCTGTAAAGTTACATAATATTTTCAAAGATTCGGGGGTCACACTCATTGATCACTTGCACATTCCACCATGCACGGGAGCCGAGTCAAAATCAGGGCAATATTGGGTATTACGAACCTATGTCTCGGATCTTGATGAAACCGTGAACCGCACAGTTAAAGGTTTTTATCCCAATGGTGAGAGTGGAGATTTTCAAGCTGAAATCGATCGAGGCACCCGCAGCATGACGGACACCTTTAAACTATCGGCCAAACTCACGGAATGCCGGTCTGGTAGAATTATTCATAGCGCAGAGAATGAGTTTACAAAAACATCTTCAAGTAAAGATAATTCGGTCTATTTATTCGGAAAATATTTGGGCCTATTTTATCGTAGCACTATGTATGAGGACCCGGGCCTAAATAGAACAAAAGACTTGGCTTTAGATGTATTTCTAAGCTCTATCGCCGCGGAAATGGTCGGAGCCCAAAAGGGGAACCCTGCTACATCAGTAGTGAATCAATAGATCAACCACAGAAATATGTTTACGGCTTAAAATGCAAAAATCCCCTAATCCTAAAGAGTATTAGGGGGCTAAAGTTTACGTTTCTATAAACTTCTCGCTACTGACAAGCTAGGCACTCTTCATAATCTGTAGGAGCTGCTGCCGCCATGGATTTTTCCATCTCTGTTAGCTCTGCCTTGTCCTCAGCCCCTGCAAATGAGGCACGCTGTACAGATTTAGAACGGCAATAATAAAGCGACTTCACGCCTTTCTCCCAAGCTTGCCAATGCAGCATGTGGAGATCCCACTTATCAACATCGCCCGGCAGGAAGATATTCAAACTTTGCGCCTGACAGATATATGGCGCGCGGTCAGCGGCGTGCTCAATCACCCAGCGCTGATCAATTTCAAAAGCTGTGCGGAAGGTGGCCTTTTCATGCTCATCCAGCTCGTCCATGAATTGCACAGAACCTTCATTTTCTAAAATCGTGCCCCAAACTTCATCGGTGTTCAGGCCTTTAGACTCAAGCAAGTCTTCGAGCAGGCGGTTCTTGACCGTGAATGAGCCTGACAATGTCTTATGTGTATAAATATTGGCTGGAATTGGCTCAATACCCGCAGACGTTCCACCGCAAATGATGGAGATTGACGCTGTCGGCGCCACGGCCATCTTATGTGAGAAACGCGCCTTGACGCCAGCTTCGGCCGCATCAGGACAAGCCCCGCGCTCTTCCGCGAGCTTAACAGACGCCGCATCTGCACCGCGGCGAATGTGGCGGAAGAGACGGTTATTAAACGATTTTGCCATGGCGCTTTCAAAAGGAATGCTCTTAGCTTGAAGCATGGAGTGGAAACCCATCAGGCCAAGGCCGACAGAGCGCTCTCGCGCCGCAGAATATTTGGCATCCGCCATAGATTCAGGTGCATTTTGGATAAAATCTTCAAGGACATTATCGAGGAAACGCATGATGTCCTCGATGAAACCTTCTTCATTCTTCCACTCATCATATTTTTCAGCATTGACGGAAGAAAGGCAACAAACCGCTGTGCGCTGCTTGCCATATTTATCGCGGCCAGTTGGCAGCATGATTTCAGCGCAAAGATTTGACTGCTGAACCTTTAGTCCTTGATCGCGTTGATGTTTAGCGAGGGCCTCATTCACTGTATCAGAGAAAATCATGTAAGGCTCGCCCGTCTGGAGGCGCATCTCTAGAATCTTTTGCCATAGCTTACGGGCGGAAACTTCTTTGATCGTCTCGCCAGTATGTGGACTCTTCAGCGCAAAGTCTTTGCCATCTTTGACAGCTTCCATAAATTCATCTGTAATATTTAAGCCGTGATGCAGGTTCAGAGACTTACGGTTAAAGTCACCAGACGGCTTACGGATTTCAAGGAACTCTTCGATTTCTGGATGGTGTATATCCAGATAAACAGCCGCAGAACCGCGGCGTAGAGAGCCTTGGGAAATGGCGAGGGTTAAGCTGTCCATCACGCGGATGAAGGGGATGATACCAGAGGTCTTACCCGCACGGCCGATCTTCTCGCCGATAGAGCGGACATTGCCCCAATAAGTGCCGATGCCGCCGCCATTTGAGGC
This sequence comes from Hellea sp., assembly GCA_020629195.1. Lineage (GTDB taxonomy): Bacteria > Pseudomonadota > Alphaproteobacteria > Caulobacterales > Maricaulaceae > Hellea. The sequence goes on along the minus strand of JAHDDT010000007.1, from coordinate 32,560 downwards.
GAGCCAGACATTCTCTGTCCAAGCGCCGACGATGGAATCAAGGCTGTCGTCCACGGCGTTAAGGAAACAAGAAATAGGAAGACCGCGATCTGCGCCGCCATTGGAGAGGACAGGCGTGGCCGGCATGAACCAAAGCTGTGACATGTAATCATAAAGACGCTGCGCATGAGCTGTATCGTCTGCATAGGCCTCAGACACACGCGCAAACATGTCCTGATAGGATTCTTCGGGGAGAAGATAGCGGTCAACCAGCGTCTTTTTGCCAAAATCAGTTAAAAGCGCATCACGTTCACGGACTTGCTTAACAGAGCCAATTGGCTGCTCTTTGACAATTACAGGCTTTGGGGCCGTTTTGACGCGCGATTTGAAAGCTGCTTCTTCGTGGCTCTCTTCTATATCGTGCGCAGCAAACGCTTCTGCTGAATTTTCTGTCATATTCATCCCCTGTAACTCCCATTTGTGCGCGATTGCCTCACGCGACCCTAAATTTGACGTCAAAGCTTCCCGAAGTGTCTTGCCAAGGACACGGCTTCGATATCACTCTGAATGGAAAACCCCGAAATAGCTTCGATACGTTTCGTTACTACATATAGTGTTGATTTGCCTCCATCCGTCAATACCTAGTGTGCTAAAAAAGGAAATTTTTAGTTAACACCTCCTTAAATCACGGGGATAGTTTAAAATTTTATGTGACGGCTCCGAAATGACCGTACAGTGGTGCCGCGAATATAGGAAACTTAAATGCGGGTCCTCGTAGGGCGCAAGAAAATATGAGAACAGGAGATTCGGAAATCATGCGACAAGTGGCACGCACGAAAAAACGCCCCAACCTTTCGGCGGGGCGTTTTCTAATCTTCTTGCTTAAAGCGCCAGATTCGTGACGGCGCTCTATGCTATTTAAATGTATAGGACGCTCTCAGACCAATGACGCGCGGTGGAATAGGGGTCGGGCGAAAGCCTCTAAAGACATGCGTTCCGCCAGCACCGAAGTCATCACGGAAAGTTTGAACGGAGGCGCCTGTTCCTGTGATTGTCGCCTCAGCATACTCATCCAATAAGTTATTCGCATAAAGAGTGAGATCCCAATTATCATCTTGCAGTGAAATTGAGGCATTGGTGAGCAGATAGCCATCCAGCGTCTCACCATTCGCAACAGAACCCACGCGCTGCAGAATGTCACTCGTATAGGATAATCCTGCGCGGTAAACGATGTCCTTACCGCTATTCAGGCTTTGCGTATAGTCACCAAATAAACTGAACTGGTGCTCTGGCGAACCTGGAAGGCGGTCACCATCGACGCCGCCTGTATCATCAGCCGCAATATTGTAAAACGCATTTGCGGTATACAGGTCAGGTGCATCACTTGTGAGTTCTGCATTTGTGTATGCATAGTTGCCACGAAGATTAAAGACATCTGACGCCGCATAGTCAAAGCTGACTTCAAGACCCTTAGATTGCGCCGTACCGCCATTTTGCAAGAAGGTTAAGCTGCCATTTTCGGTAGCACCTGCGAGCAAAATACCGTCCCAATCAAGCACATAAACAGCACCATTCAACGTCAAGCGGCCATCCATTAAGGTGGACTTGACGCCTAACTCGTAGTTTGTCGTTGTATCTGGGCCATAATTTTGCTCATCTGGCAGTGCACATAACGTTTGTTGATCAGGAATGACATCTGGACAAGGGGCAATACCGTTTGAACCGCCTAGACGGAAGCCTTCAGAAATTGTTGCGTAAACATTGATGTCATCATTTACAGCATAAGATGTATTGAATTTAAACAATGTACCATCATCTTTGGCGTCATTGAGCGGATCAAAGTCAATCTGCTCAATGCCGTCAAGCGTCGTGCGCTGGTAGCTTGGATCTTCAAAGAACGGTACGACAGCATTGCTGACAGATTTTAAATCATATTCGAAATAACGTCCGCCAAGCGTAATTTGCCAAGCGTCAGTAATGTCAAATCCAACTTCACCAAAGACAGCCATTTCTTTATTCTTGGAATTAGAAAAAGCATCATATTCCAAATCATCGTCTCTGTTTGAGAAGGGGTGATTAGGGGTGAATTCCTGAGAATAAGACTGTGTTTCGTTTTCGTTGTAAAACGCGCCGATAATCCAATTATAACGATGGTCACCTTTGGAGACTAACCGCACTTCTTGGTTAATGAATTTGCTCTGGACAGCTTCTTCCGTAATAGCCGTAAAACTTGGGAAGCTCTCATAGCTATACTGCAGGCCAATTAGCAGATCGGTTTGGTCGCGATTACCAAGCTCGTCATATTTACCGAGGCCCGTAGCGGAAGTTAGTTCAGCAAAGCCCAGATCAGCAACAACTTCCAAAGCCCATAATTGATCATCACGATCATTTGGTTCTAAAACGCGTGTCCCAGATTCGTACTTCCCAGTGATGAAGGTGTTATTCGCATCGCGGCCATCCACAAATCCATTGTGAGACCGGCCTGTGACATCTTGGAATTGTCCATAATAAGTGAGCGTCGCATCAATCGCGTCTGTAGGCATCCAACGTCCGGCAATACGGAAAGAGAGCGTATCCTCTTTATTGGCATCCTTGACTGTGCGAACGTCGTTAGGGTCATCAGGATTAGAAAATCCGATTTGATTTACGACATTGATATAATCAATATAGCCGTCATCATTAAGGTAATCGACATTTGCCCGAATGGCGAAAGTTTCAGAAACAGGCACATTTGCCGTAAATCCTAAGTCAGTCGAAATTCCGCTGCCCTTAGAATAGTTATACGCGTCTGCCCTTATGGAGAAGAGCTGCTCGCCAATTTCAGGCTTGTTTGGAATATACCTGACCGCGCCTCCCATCGTCCCGGCACCATAAAGCGTGCCTTGCGGCCCAAGCAGGACCTCGACTTGCTTCATATCATTTAGCTTCAAGTCAACAAAAAGCGGAATTTCACCAATATAGGTAGCAACAGTTCCGTTATTATTCGCGGCGCCCAAACCATCCGCGTTCAATCCACGAATAACAATACCGTCCTGTTCACGGCCACCGCCATTAATAATGTGGAAGCCTGGCACCCAAGCCGATAGCTCGGCGAGGTCTGTTATCCCAATATCTTCAATTTCAGCGGCTGATACAGCTGAAATATTGAAAGGGACGTCTTGCACAGTCGCGGCCCGGCGCGTTGCTGTTACGATAATTTCGTCGTCAACCTGCGCCGCGGCAGGAACACTAGCCGCTATAGCCGCTACAAAAAGAACGGATGCACTAACGCTGTGAGAAAGGTTGCGTTTATAGTGATTTTTCATATTTAATCTCCAATTTGTGAATAGGAATAACCATTGGCCCTGTATAAACAATTCATTATATTACAATTAAATCAGAAAAGAGAAAAGTGGTGCAAAAACGCCACATATTTGGGCGCTGAGCACAAAGGATAAACTGTGCAAACGATATTATCACTTATTGAGCGCGAAGCCTATCAAGAGGCCCATAGGCTCTGCATCAGAATGATTGAAAAAAACATTCGGGATCCACGCCCCTATTGCGGTTTGGCGCATATTGCGCTTGACCATAAAAATGTGCCCAAAGCGCTCGAGCTTTTTCAAACGGCACAAAAATATGCCCCGCAAGATCCCTTTTATATCGCCCAATATGCCAAAGCCTTAACCTTGATCGGACGGCAAGCTGCAGCCCTAGAGCAAGCGGATAAAGCGGCTGAACTGCCGATAAATGACGCGATGACGGCGGATATGATTGGTGTCGTTTACAGCCGCACCGGGTTTCATGAAAAAGCTATCCCCTTTTTTCAAAAGGCCGTGTCTCTGAATAATGCGCCCGCAAATTTTCACTATAATCTGGCCTCGTCCCTTCAATTTTCGGGTGATTTTGAAGCAGCCGAAACACATTACACTCTGGCCCTAGAAAGAGACGCCGATTTATTTCGGGCGCGCGCCTCACTGGTCTCACTTAAAAAGCAAACAGCTGACCATAATCAGCTTGAGACTCTTAAATCCGAATATAAACGCCTGTCACACAACACAGACGCTGTGCTAACATTAGGTCATGCTATTGCAAAAACGCTTGAGGACTTAGGAGAACACAGCGAAAGTTTGGATTGGCTGATTAAATGTAAAGCGCCCAAACGGGCCGAATTGGATTATGATATTAGCCGCGATATACAGCTGATCCGCGCTGCCAGAACGACTCTGAACACAGATGCAGATTCAGGGACTAAAACATCTGATGCGCCCATCTTTATTGTGGGCCTTCCTAGAACAGGCACCACACTCATAGATAGAATTTTATCCTCTCATCCCGATGTCATTGCTGCGGGGGAACTGAACGTCTTTTCAGAGCTGGTTAAACGTCTGGCGAATACGCCATCTCAATATGTGTTGGATAAAGAAACACTAGAGGCGGCCTCTCACAAATCTGTCACACAAATAGGGCATGACTATATCCAAGCGACGAGAGAGTTATCACGCGGGGCCGCGCGGTTTACAGATAAAATGCCATTGAATTTTTTAAATTGCGGCCTGATACACCGCGCCCTGCCAAATGCACGAATAGTGGCCTTAAGGCGCGGAGCTATGGATAGTTGCTTGTCAAATTTCAGGCAACTTTTCGCAACAAAATATTCCTATTACAATTATACCTTCGACCTTCAAGATACGGCCCGATATTATACCGCTTTTGATGCCCTTATGACATTTTGGCGTGAGACTCTTCCAGAAAACAGGTTTATGGAAATTCGGTATGAAGATGTTATTGACCATCAAGACAGGGAAACAAGAAAATTATTGAAATTTTGCGGCTTAGATTGGAATGAGGCTTGTTTGCGTTTTCATGAAAACAAAGCGCCCGTTTCAACAGCCAGTTCAGTGCAAGTTCGGCAGCCCCTTTACCGCGGCTCTATCGGGCGTTGGAAAAAATATGGGACAAAATTAAATCCGCTTAAACATGCCTTGGGAGACTTGGCTGAAACATGAAGATAATGGTTATAACAGATGCGTGGGCGCCGCAAATGAATGGTGTTGTACGTACGCTTGCCATGACGATTGAGCAGTTACGTGCCAAGGATCATATTGTGGAGGTAATTGCGCCGTCTGATGGCTATTGGACGATGCCCTTGCCAACTTATCCAGATATCAGGCTGGCCCCTTTTGCAAAGTCAGATGTCGAAAAGCGAATTGTAAAATTTGGCCCCGAAGCCATTCATATCGCAACCGAAGGCCCTTTGGGACAAGCCGCGCGATCATTATGCCTTAAATGGGGCATGCCTTTTACAACAAGCTATCACACGAAATTCCCCGAATATATAAAGGCGCGCTTTCCCTTTATTCCGCTTAAGTTGCCTTATAAATTCGTGCGCGATTTTCATAATAGCGGTGGGCGCACAATGGTCACGACGCCGTCCATGGTTGAATTTTTAGATAGTCGAGGCTTTTCCAATTTAGCGCCTTGGGCCCGCGGCGTAGATACGGCAGACTTCCATCCCGATAAAAGGTTTGCGCCTCAAGATGTTTATAAAGATCTGCCCCGCCCAATCTTTGTGAATGTGGGCCGCGTCGCCGTTGAGAAAAATATGGAAGCCTTTCTAAAGCTCGACCTGCCAGGGTCAAAAGTCATTGTCGGAGACGGGCCGCAGTTAGAGCAGCTTAAAAAAGCTTATCCAGAAGCGCATTTTCTTGGCGCTAAGTTTGAAACGGAACTAGCCCGTCATTTTGCAGATGCAGATGTTTTTGTTTTCCCGTCCAAAACCGATACATTTGGGCTTGTGATAATTGAAGCCATGGCAACTGGTACGCCTGTGGCGGCCTACCCCGTGACGGGCCCCGTCGATATTATACCAGATAGCAAAGCTGGTATTGTTGACGAGGACTTGAAGACTGCGTGCTTGAAATGCTTGGAACTAAGCCGCGAGGATGCCGCCCGTCATGCACAAAATTACAGCTGGGAAAATGTGAGCCAAGTCTTTTTTGATTATTTGACCCCTGAATATGAACCTATCGCGAGAAAGCGTTGGCGCCGTTTGCGGCGCATGATGAAACTTGCGGGTTCACCCTATCATTTTTTCAAGCGAAATCTGCGCCGCATATGGCGCCTACTCCGAGGGAAGTCTGTTCCAGAATAAACATCCTAATCCGGGACTTAGAACAAACGCTTTAAAAACATTTGCGTATAATGCCCATAAGGCTTTATCGCGACCAATTCCCAACCTTCTAGACCCAAACGGTTCAGTCTTTCAGATATCTGGGCATCAACATCTTTTGGCTTATAGCTCCAAACGCTCTGCTTAAAGGTCTCAACTTTATACTGCCACTTTACATCCCTCATTTAATTTTCCTTCTTGCTTGTTTTTTGGGGCTCGGCTTTCACGGCCCCAGATTTAATCTCCTTTAGCCGCCCCTGTTTCCTCAAAGCATCGCGCAGAACATATTCGATCTGCGCATTGACGGAACGCAGTTCATCCTCTGACCAGCGCTGCATCGCTTTGAGCACATCAGGATTGATGCGCAGGGGATATGCTTTTTTCGCGGCCACCTTTAGTAGAGCGAACCTGTATTGACGACAGGCTGCGTCGCTTTGTCAGAACAGAGCACGACAAGTAGATTGGACACCATTGTCGCCTTGCGCTCATCATCAAGCTCAATAATGTCTTTCGCCTTTAAGGAGTCCAAAGCGTCTTCAACCATACCGACCGCGCCTTCGACAATTTTTTTACGCGCTGCAATAATGGCCCCTGCTTGTTGCCGCTGTAACATAGCCCCCGCAATTTCTGGGGAATAGGCCAGATGGGAAATTCGGCTTTCAATCACATTGATACCTGCTTTTGCGAGGCGGTCCTGAATTTCGTGGCGCAAGCGCTCAGAAATTTCAGCGGGGTGAGAGCGTAAGCTAATTTCATCACCATGCTGATCATAAGGGTAGCTTGTCGCCATCGCGCGGATAGCGGCCTCACTCTGGATTTGAACAAAACTCTCATAGTCATCGACATTAAATACAGCTTCGGCGGAGTCGTTGACTTCCCACACGACAATCGCCGCAATCTCAATAGGCGAGCCCTCAAGCTCATTGACCTTCAGCTTACCGCTTTCAAAATTACGCACGCGCAGACTAATCTTCTTTTTCGTGTAAAACGGATTATTTAACCGCAAACCCGGTGTGCGAACTGTACCGACATATTTACCAAACAAGCTCAACACTGCGGATTGATTAGGTTCGACTTTATAAAGACCGCCTAAAAAGGTAATCCACACACCAAAGCTTACAAAGCCGCCAATGACCCAGCCCACTCGCGCGCCTTTGCTTTCAGCCCCTCCAAGCATTTGCCCAAATAAATAAACCCCGGCCGCCAATAAGACTAGCATGAATAATAAAAATGGAATCCCGCTAATAGACTTCACCTCATTTTCTCTGATCTCACTCATATATCTCTCCTTTCGAACTATTATATATTGATATCATTATGATATCATATTGTCAATATTGGAAACTCGATCTTACTTTACAAGAGGGGCACCGACAAAAACACGCCTGACAAAGCCTTGCCCTTTATAAGTGAAAGCCTTAAAGCCCCGCCATGTTTGAAGTTGAGCTCTTTCTGTCGGCCTTTGCCATTTTATTTGTGATTATCGATCCGCCCGGCTGTGCGCCGATTTTTGCAACACTGACCAATGGCACCTCGCGCAAGCATCAAAAAACCATGGCCTATAAGTCCGTCTTTATCGCATCCATTATATTGTTCGGCTTTGCCTATGTCGGAGAATTTGTTTTTTCCAAATTAGGCATAAGTCTTGACGCCCTGCGTATTGCTGGCGGCATTATGCTGTTCATTATTGGCCTGAACATGGTCTTTGAAAAACGCACAGAATCTCGAGAAGACCGGGCCGAAGAAGCTCTGGAAGACGTCGAAAACCCTGAAGATATTTCGGTTTTCCCAATGGGCATTCCCATGATAGCGGGCCCTGGAACTATGGCTTCTCTCCTCATTATGATGGGGAAAACCGATACACTGGCGGGTCAAATTTCTATTCTAGCCGCCTTAGCTCTTACATTATTAATCACGCTTATCACATTCCTGATTGCGGGCCCGCTTATGAAACTTATGGGAAAGAGCGTAACAGATGTTTTGACTCGGGTTTTGGGAGTCCTTCTAACAACGCTTGCTGCGCAATTCGTACTGGACGGCATTAAAGGCGCGTTATTTTAGACTTAGTCACAAAAAAGCCCGCTTCAATGAACGGGCTTTTGTGAAATATTAAGCGCGGACTAGAGAGACGCAAGCTTACCTTCATTTTTTGCAAGCAGATAGTAAAACGTCACGCGTGATTTCATGCGGTCTTTTTGCATAAGTTCACAAACCGCCATGACTTTTGCGTCTAGAGTCGGTGTTTCGCCCGTTACGCCAAGCTTTTTGATGAGCCAGCTATCGCGAACTGTGTGGCGCTCTGCTTCATCCGAACAAGCGACAAAAAGGCCATCACGGCTTTGTAGGGCAATACCGCAATGATCAACGATCTTCTTGATAATAGTAGCATCCGCCTCTTTATCATATCCGCGAACATCTTCGACATAGGACACATATTTATCTGCTAGAGTGGTCTCGGTTTCAGTTTTTACTGTTGTGACTATAGCTGGTGACGCTTCTTTATCTTTTGTAACAGCCTTGGCCTCAACTTTCTTTACAGTCTTCTTCTTTGCCACTTTCTTTTTAGCCACAGGCTTGTCCAAAGATTTTAATGTCGCCGTAAGCGCAGCGACTTCAGCTTCCAAGTCTTCGACGCGGTTGCCAGAGGACGGCAACATATCGCGCATAGTTTCCGCCGTGTCATTATACCCTTCGATCATTTTGACTTGTGTACCCTTCAAAACGACACCTGCTTTGGCTTCAAGCAACTCACCTTTTGAAACAAGGTCCTCAAATAAGCCATCTGTAAGCTCGCGTGCTTTTGAAAAACCTATCTGTGCCTGCTCAAAAGCTGCAACATGCAATCCAAGATAAGCTCGGCGCGTTCTGCGGACGGCTAAAATTGTATTTTTCACGGGCGTGAATGTTTTTGTTTCAAGTGTTTGGGCGCTCATAGCTTTCTCCAATGTGTTTCTAGAGTAAAAGTTACGATAAATTATTAGAATGAGCCTCCTAATTTAGCGCCGCAGAACTGTTTTTGAAAAATAATAGTTAAGACTTCAGAATCAAAAAAATTATTTGCTGAAATCATACTTAAAATTTGGTGACTCTTTATTCTTAATAAAGCTTTTAAATCAGCCCCTTTTGAAAGAGATTAACGTTTCATTTTCAAATAAAATCCAAGTAAAGCTTGCGTTTTTTTGATAATGAAAAGGCTTTAGTAGAAGGTTCAACTATTTTTGTTGAAAATTCAATGACTTTAGTTGAAGCTGAAATTAACCCCTTGAGATTTCAACCTATTGTTTTTGCTTGTTTTTCTTGCTCATATTAACCTTTTCACAGTCTTGTTCATGTTAGCTTGCAGTTATCGAAAGAGGCGGCCCACCCAAGGGCACCCACGATAACATAGACTGCAGGACCACTTCCTAAAGCCAATGGCAGTCACAAAAAATCATCCGGGGTTTGTTCCCAAAGTAGGCCCCGGATGATTCTTAAAACATAAGAGCGGCAAACGCTCACATTTATAAGTAGGTGAAAATGAGTAATTTCAGCGAGCGTAAACGCTTGGCCAAAAATAAAAGGCAACAAGCAGGACTTGCCACACTTATAGGTGGTTTAATGCTCGGACTAAGCCCCGCAGCCTTTGCGGCCGGAACGCCAGCAAATACGACTGTAACAAACAGTTATATGCTTGATTACACCGCTGGAGGTGTGGCGCAAAATACAGTCTCAAATGTAGACGACGCTGTTACCTTCACGGTGGATCGTGTGGTTGACCTAACCGTGACAGCGCTTGGCGACGAAATTGTTGTCCCGGGCGCCGTAGATCAGGACTTGATCTTTTCGGTCGCCAATATGGGTAATGATCTACAAGCTTATAAATTACGGGTCATGAACCATGCATCAGATGATTTTGACGTCTCAAACGTTCAAATTTTAACAGCCTTGGACGACGGTGATGGAGTTTTCGAACCCGGCGCAGACGATGGTAATTTTTCCGTTTTAGACGGCGAAGCTATCACTGATGACCTTCCCACTGACGGGCTCATCTGGGTGACTATACGCAGCTCTATTCCCAGCGGAAGAGGTATCGATTCCGGCGCAGTGGGCGACGTCACATTGATAGCTGAAACGCTCGAACCCAGCACAAGCTCTTCTCCCCATTCTCCCATTATTGTGAGGGATGCAGAAGGGACTGATAGGACAGACACTTGGCTTGCAGACACATCTGGCACAGCTTTTGAAATGGCTAAACAAGGTGATCATTCTGCGACGAATAGCTTTCAAATCGACATGCCTCAATTGACGGCTTCCGCAGAGTTTAGAGTTCATCACCAAGACGGCATAGAGTGTGAAAATCTCGTAGGCCCATCTATGGAAGGTTACGCTATTCCTGGGGCGTGTGTAGAATACACATATATATTTCGAAATTCCGCAGACGTCACTACAGCCGAAAATATCAACTTTACAAATACGCTGGATACAACATTGAAGTTCGCCATGGCGGATATGTCAGGCTTTAACGGCGGAACGATAGAGATGCCTAGCTTTGAGGAGGATTGCGGCCTCACAGATTGCAATATCGCTATATCTGATGCGGCCCTAGCGGCAGGGGACGTTGCGACACTCACAATCCGCGCCTTGCTAAAATAATATTATATAAAGAGATTAAAATGACAGAGACATTACATTCGAAAATTCTTATTGTGCAAAATGATGCAGCCTTTGGGCATCGTATTGCACAGCATCTGTACAAAGATCGCCAAATTATATTTGGGCCTATCGGGAGAGTTTCAACCGCTTATAAACTCCTTGTAACGGACACCCCAGACCTCGCTATTATCGATGCCTCTATTTGCAGTGACCAAATAGAACGTCTCTCTGATACATTAGTTTTGATGGATATCCCGCATTTGATCAATTACGGGCAGTCCTTAAAACTAAGACGCATAAAAATTAACGAAGGCGAACCCGTTATCTCGGAAGTCATCTGCAAAGTGCCGCTTGAGCAATCCATTGCTCACACATTATGGGATATGCACCTTGAAAGTGTTTTGTTTCATTGGCTTGATGATGGACCCACAAAAAAGCTTAATGACGCCAAAGCTTAATCGTAGCTTAACCATTAGGACGTAACAAGATAGTCGATTGTTCAATGATGATCATTGAGGGCGCAATCTTAGAGATGTGGGCAAGAACGCGTGTAATAAAGCGCAGGGAACCTATGCATGTCTCAAAATAGCACTGATAAACTTATTCGTGATATTAGGCCAAGCCTGAGTGCAAATCCTGAATCCTACGCAGATACAACCTTTCAAGCTTTATCTGAAAAGATAGCAGACGACTATGATTTCATCATAAAAACATGTGTCATGCCCTCAATTGGTGAAACACATGGGCTGAAACTCCGCGAAATACGGGTTCTGGCCTGTCTGGCATTTTATAGTGCAGACCTCACCTCCGCTCATATTGCCGCTATGTTACGCTATGACCCTGCCACAGTGACACGGGCTGTCGCAAAGTTGGAAAAAGCGAATATGGTTGTAAAAAAAGACAATAAGAATGACACAAGAAGCTTCTTCTTAGCCTTGACAGAGACTGGAAAAGAATTGTCACAACTCTACACATGGCGTGTAAAAACCGTCTTCATGACACTCGAAAGCATGATCGAGAAATCCTTATCTGAGCGCGAAAAAAGAGATTATCTAACGGCTATTTATAAAGTCAGTAAACGCACGGAAGCTATGCGGGCTTGCGTGGATATGCTGCCGCCTTTTCGCGAAGAAGAGGATGAATTAGATATCATTAGTGCAGCCCTTCTATCTGTCGTTAAATAAAAGCCGAAGAGCGAACTCTTCGGCTTAAAATACAGTTATCCGGGAAGAGAGACTACTCTTCAGCTTTTGGCTCTTCTGCAGCAGGTGCTTCTTCAGCCGGGGCAGCGGCGGCTTCAGCTTCGGCCGCTTTAGCAGCTTCTTCAGCGGCCTTAGCCGCCTCTTTCGCCGCTTCCTTAGCTTCAGCTTCAGCGGCTTTACGGGCTTCGGCTTTTTCAGCTTTATCTTTGATCATTTGCTCAGCTTTGGCGCCGGGCTTACCTTTTTCAGGGTTATTGCCCGCTTTCCAGTCCCAAAGACCAGCAGCGCCAAGAAAACGTGCAACGCGCTCTGTTGGACGTGCGCCTTTGCCGAGCCATTCTTTACATTTTTCAACATCAAGAATAACGCGCTCTTCTGAATCCTTAGGGAGCATAGGGTTATATTTACCCACGATATCGATGAAACGGCCATCGCGTGGTGCGCGGCTATCCGCAACAACAACGCGGTAATAAGGACGTTTTTTAGCGCCGTGACGGGCCAGTCTTAGTTTGAGTGCCATGATGTTTTCCTTTTAAATAAGCAATCAGTTAAATTTAGTTATTTCTTTTTCCCAAAGGGTAAGCCGCCAATGCCGGGAAGCTTTGGCTTGCCGCCGCCTAATCCAGGCAAGCCGCCACCAAGACCGGGAAGCCCGCCCATGCCAGGCATTTTACCCATCTTACCCATTTGTTCTTTTAATTTCTCAAGCTCTGCAGGGTCCATTTCCGCAGGGTTGGGCATTCCGCCTTTACCCGGCATCATTCCACCAGGCATTTTTGGCATCCCCGGCATACCGCCCATTTGTTGCATCAGGCCGGCCATGCCGCCCTTCCCCATCTTCTTCATCATATCCGACATTTGGCGGTGCATTTTAAGAAGCTTATTCACTTCTTGAACGCTCATACCTGAACCCGCCGCAATACGCTTTTTACGTGACGCCTTGAGGAGTTCAGGCTTCTTACGCTCTTGCGGGGTCATGGACAAGATAATCGCTTGTTGCTGCTTTAAAAGGCGATCATCAATACCGCCCGCCGCATCCAGCTGCTTTTTCATTTTACCCATGCCTGGCATCATTTTCATCAGGCCGCCCATGCCGCCCATTTTTTGCATTTGGCCAAGCTGTTTTCCAAGGTCGTCCAAATCGAACGTCCCCTTCTCCATCTTCTTGGCCATTTTTTCGGCTTCTTTTTCGTCGATAACCTGAGAGGCTTTTTCGACGAGCGAGACAATATCGCCTTGGCCCAAAATACGGCCCGCGAGACGTTCGGCGTCAAAGGCCTCAAGACCATCGAGCTTCTCGCCTGTTCCGAGGAATTTAATCGGAAGTCCCGTAACCGCCCGCATAGAGAGCGCCGCACCGCCGCGCCCATCGCCATCAATCCGCGTCAGGACAAGCCCCGTCAGCGGGAGGCGCGCATGAAAACGTTTCGCCGTTTCAACCGCGTCTTGACCCGTCAGCGCATCGGCCACGAGCAATGTTTCAATCGGCTTGGTCTCTTCGGCAATCGCCGCGACTTCATCCATCAATTCATCATTAATGGTGGTTCGGCCCGCCGTATCGAGGAAGACAACATCATAGCCGCCTTTTTTACCCTCATCCATGGCGCGCTTAGCAATTTCCAGCGCAGACTGACCTTTAACAATCGGCAGGAACCCAACGCCTGTTTGCTCGGCCAAAATACCCAGCTGCTCCATCGCCGCCGGACGGTTCGTATCGAGCGAAGCGAGAAGCACTTTTCGCTTGCCGCGCTCTTTCAGGAACTTACCGATCTTACCGGTTGAAGTCGTTTTACCTGAGCCCTGAAGACCCGCCATAAGAATGGCTACGGGCGGTTTGCCGGCGAGGTTAAGCTGTGAGCTGACGGCCGATGCTTCAATATCGGCCTCATCCTCAGACAGTGTCCCGCCCAGCATTTGCACCAAGGCATCATGGACGATTTTGACAATTTGCTGACCGGGCTTAACCGATTTGATGACTTTCTCGCCAACGGCTTCAGCCTTAATTTTTTCGACGAAGTCTTTAACAACAGGCAGCGCCACGTCCGCTTCAAGCAAGGCGACGCGAATTTCGCGCATAGCGGCATTCACATCCTTTTCGGACAGCGCACCGCGCCCCGTAAGGTTGTCAAATACACCGCCTAATTTATCGCCGAGTGCCTCGAACATTGTCTTCCTTCTTCATCCGAAGCCTTGCGGTTTCGACTCTTCGTTTAAATCGATACCCCGTATCGTTTTATATGCTCCGCATAGCACTGCGAGCCCCAGTGAACGATAACGTCGACTGGAGGACCCCGCCTGCATCGTTCCATAAAGGATGTCGCACAGGTCAGAGCGCAGGTTAAAGCTGCGCGGATTTGGGCGGCGTATAGGCAGGACGAGCTAAGCTGTCAACTTGTTTGGAGCTCAAATGTCCCGCCTCAAAAACCTTAGAGGGGCGGCTAGCGCTTATATTTAAACCCAAATTCAATTGTCACCTGATAATAGGCGACTTTGCCCTCTTCGATATAGCCGCGTGTTGAAACCACTTCGAACCAGTTCATGCCGCGAACACTCTCGCTGGCGGTAGCCAGCCCGTTTTCAATGGCGTCTTCGATAGATTTCTTAGATGTGCCGACAATTTTCGAAATGGCATAAGTATCTGCTGACATAGGTAGCTCCTGTTAATGTTACACAGAACAAACTCATGCCAAGGCGAGACGTTCCCAAAATAGCGGGAAACCTATCTAGTCCACAAAAAAGGCCCCGCTACTGCGGAGCCTTTTCTAATTCTTGAGTGTCGACTTAGATTTAAGCTTTGACTGTATGCGGCGCTGAGGCGTGCTTTTTAGCTGTTTCAACGATTAGCTTGAAGGCTTCCGGCTCGTTACCGGCCATGTCTGCGAGGACTTTACGGTCAAGCTGAATACCGGCTTTATTGATGCCGTCCATGAAACGTCCATAAGTCATGCCGTGCTCACGCACAGCGGCGTTGATACGTTGGATCCAAAGGGCGCGGAATTGACGCTTTTTGAGCTTACGGCCGATATAGGCATATTGACCGGCCTTCTCGACAGCTTGGTTGGCGATACGGAAGGTGTTTTTACGGCGGCCTCGGTAACCTTTGGCAGCGTCGATAACTTTTTTGTGGCGGGCGTGCTTAGTGACACCGCGTTTTACACGTGACATGTCTCGCTCCTATTTCTTTTTTAGGCCGTTAGGCAGATATTTTTTACGAATGACGCGCGCATCGCATTCAGACAGCACAGTTGTGCCGCGCAATTTACGAATTTGGTCATTGGTACGCTTGATCATACCGTGGCGTTTGCCCGCTTGTCCGGCTTTCACCTTACCGCTGGCCGTCAGTTTGAAACGCTTTTTAGCGCCTGACTTGGTCTTCATTTTTGGCATTTCGGTCTCCTAGTTATGGCCTTGCGGTGAAGAACCGCTTGGCTGCCTTTTCGAGCGGATAGGCATGCCTTTAGCCTATCTCGCTGCGTCCCTCATTCAAGGGATGGGGGCGTTTAGACAACGCGCCCGAGAATTGCAAGCGCTTTAGCTGTGCAAATATGCCCCTTTTCACCAAAAAGGCCCTGTCAGAAACAGGGCCAAGGTCATCGGAAGGGGGACCGATAAATTTTGTGGGATATTACTGACCGATAGGCGAGAGTAATTCCGGTGCCGTTACGAGCTGTCTTACGCCATGGGATTTTTTCTCGTTAAAGACATTGCCTTGCTCTGCCCAGCGGTGAAGCGAGCTAATGTCTACTCGCGCGCAATTCGGGCGCACGCTCCATGTCACCTTCATAGGTGAACATGTTGACTGGTCATAACTTGGCCCAGTTGTAGAGCCACGGAAAACGACGGGTGTGCCCGTATCTGATGGAATCATACCAGCTTGATGGAAACCGGCATCAGATTTTCCAGCATAATCCATTTTCGTGAAATCAAGCGCATTTTCTGGATCGTTCACGACAAGGAATGCCTGAGCTTCAACACGTAGCAAGGGGTCTGTACATGTATCGGTCAAGCACGACCCGAGACCTTCACCCGGCTCGATATCGCATGATGTGTGTACCCAGTGAACTTCGATAGTGTCACCCGGCTTCACGCCCTTATAAGCGCCTTTACCTTGATAGGGGTCAAATAGTTCTGTTTGCGTGAGGCTAGCAGCATCATTACAAGCGTAGCCACCGCTATCAGTATTATTCACAAAGACACTAAACCCAGGGCCTTTATGCTCTGCATTCGTATGCGTATGGATGTTACATAAATTCATTTCTGTAAATGCTGGCGCCATCGCAAATTCCATAAGGTTCTTACCAGATAAACTTGAAATATCGCGCGGCGTTTGCGGACCCATATCGGTACAAAGTTCAGGCGAAGACGTCTTCATGGTTTTTTCTGCCACGGCTTCTTCAGTTTCGATAGTTGTCGTGTCAGTGACACAGGCGCCTAAGGCCAGCGCGAGCACCGGAAGTGCAAGAAATGATTTATGCATTATATTACTCTCTTGATGTTAACTTACAAACTACGCACAAAAACATAGTTCGGTTCCAATATTTTTTTCAATTCCTATAATTTCATTATATCATAGTTTAAGTATAAATTTTGTATATTTATCATAGCTTTTTTCTATGATTAAGCGGGGCTTACACTGAAAATCAATTTCTTGCGTTAAGATTGCCTCTTGCAATCATGTGATGCGAGAGTAAAGCCCCGCCCATGTTGACGATTTCAAATTTGGATTACCGTATTCAGGGGCGCGCGCTTTTTTCCGGCGCATCTGCTCAAATCGCGGCAGGCTGGAAAGTCGGGCTGATCGGGCGCAATGGCACGGGCAAGTCCACCCTGCTTCGCCTTATTCGCGAAGAAGTGACGGAACCGAGCGGGGACGACTCCATTCGCATGAATAAAGGCGCAAAGCTGGGCTGGGTCGCGCAAGAAGTCGAAGCCACTGATGATACCATTATGGATGTCGTGCTCGCCGCCGATACGGAACGCGCGGCGCTCATGGCCGCATCGGAAACAGAAACCGATCCAGACAAGCTTGGCGATATTTACACGCGGCTGACAGATATTGACGCGTGGAACGCCGATACCCGCGCGGCCAAAGTCCTCAACGGTCTTGGCTTTTCGGATGAAGATTTTTACCGCGCCACGAAAGAGTTCTCTGGTGGCTGGCGGATGCGTGCGGCCATTGCGGGCGTGCTCGTCTCTGAACCGGATGTGCTGCTCCTCGACGAACCCACAAACTATCTCGACCTTGAAGGCGCGGTTTGGCTCGAGGGCTACTTAAAGAAATATCCGCATACGGTGATTATGGTCTCTCATGACCGCGAAATGCTCAATCGTAGCGTCACCCACACGCTCGCGCTGGAACATCAAAAACTGACGGTGACATCGGGCGGTTATGATGACTGGATGAAGATGCAGGCCATTAAAAACGCGCAGCTTGAATCGCAAAAGGCCAAACAAGATGCTGACCGCGCGCACCTCCAAGCTTTCGTCGACCGTTTTAAAGCCAAGGCTTCCAAAGCGCGCCAAGCACAGTCCCGTGTGAAAATGCTCGAAAAGATGCAAGACATCACTATCCCGATTGCCGAGCGCACCACGCCCTTTAAATTTCCTGGGCCCAAAGAAAAACTTGCCCCGCCCATGCTGGAGATTGAGAAAGCCAATCTGGGTTATGGCGATGATGCTGTTATCCTCAAAGATGTCACGCTCCGCCTCGACCCGGATGACCGCATTGCGATTATCGGGGCTAATGGCCAAGGCAAGACAACGCTGGTGAAATCAATCGCCGAGCGCCTACCCCTGATGAGCGGAGAGCGCAAAGCGCCCAAAGCCATTCGCATTGGCTATTTCTCCCAAGACCAACTGGATGAGCTGACCGAAGGCGAAACCGTGCTCAATCACGTCGCCCGCGCTTTGCCCAAAGACACCTCTGAGTCAAAAGTGCGCGCCACCGCCGCCGCCATGGGCTTTGCTTATGAGAAGGTGAGCACCAATGTTGAAAAACTGTCAGGCGGCGAGAAAGTGCGGCTCCTCCTCGGCCTAATGTCTATCGAAAAACCGCATGTGCTTATCCTGGATGAGCCGACCTCTCACTTAGACATCGATAGCCGCGAAGCGCTCATCTACGCCCTAAATGATTTCCCGGGCGCGGTGCTTTTAATTACCCATGATGTCTACTTGGCCGAAGCCACCGCCGACAGATTATGGCTCGTCAATAAAGGCAAAGCCAAGAGATATGATGGGGATTTGAAGGACTACCGCAAATTAGTGATGGCCGCCGATCGAGGATAGTTCAAAATTAGAAACTTTAATTCCACTTTTGAGTCTTTCACTTTCACATCTATTTAATGTGTAGCCACAAGTAATGGCGAGGCAAGCATGAAAAAAGTTGATATCGTTAAATGGATTGCGACAGTGATTCAGCTAATTGGGTATGGATTAACGGGCCTGAATTATACCCCATGGAATGTCTATTTCTTTTTGGTCGGTATTATACTTTGGTTTGCTGTTGGGATGATGTGGAAAGATAAGGCCATCATGGTTGTACATGTTGGCGCGTTTCTATCTTTGCTAATAGGCTTTTTAAGCGCCGCCTAAGCTAAAACCTTCGGCAATATAAACGCTGAAAAGGCTCCAATCGCCCAAACGCCAAATCCGATATAAAGCACCCAACCGCCAATGGCTCTTAATCGTGCACAGGCTTTGGCTTGGGCGG
>JAHDDT010000007.1:0-13787 GCA_020629195.1 Hellea sp. | reverse complement strand
AAGGTCTTATTGAGCGCGATAGAGCAAAAGTCACAGACAAGACCGGACAGCCCCACAGAAATATCCGCCATCTCGACCACTTCCGGCCCGTTCATTTTCTTGTCTTTGGCAAAGCTCGCCGCAGGGGCGAGTGAGAGCATAGCTGCCACTGTCAGTGTTGTGAAAAGCTTCATAAGAACCTCCTAAAATCGGTGAATATAATTAAGCAGGGGCTCGCCTGTGTCGTCAACACCGACTTCCAGTAGGCTGGGCCCCTTGAAAAAACGTAAGAGCGCCGACGCGCCCACCTTATTACGGCTCTCGGGACGGTGATGCCCTTCCACCATTATCCATGTATGCAGCGCCCCTGTATTGGCGACATAAGGCGCAATGCCAAGGCGGCCATGAAATTCAGAAAATTCCCCAAAGCGGCCATTATCCCAATGCTCCGCCGCCGCAGACACAAAATAGCGCCGCGTCTCCCAATCCCCTGAGACGCCAAAGAATAGGCCTTCGTCGCTCTCGCGCTTGAGACGCATTTCTACGTCATCAAGATTATCAGACACTTGCCCGATGGCGATGCGGCCATAAAGATTGGCTTGGCTATCCACTTTGTTCCAGCGTTTAATCAGGCGGTTCAACTGCGCACCCGTAAAGACAAAATCATCCTCGCGGTCATAGCGCAGGCGCAGACCGACACTGTGCTGGGTATCCAGCGTATAATGAATATGCGCGCTATTCTGATTGACATCATTACGCAGCATCACCGTCCAAGCATCAGGATAAGAGACAGGGCGTGCTTCTGCGACGCCTGACAGCAGGACAAGGCTGGTGAATAATGTTGCCATAAATCGCATACCCCCCTATGGTATATTTCAAACCACTCCGCAACTCACAAAATGGTCATCCCATGCAAAAAGACAGAAAAGCCCGACGCAGCTCCAGCCTCAAGCGGCTGTCCCGCATAGAAGGCCAAGTGCGCGGCCTGCAAAAGATGATAGAAGAGGACCGCTATTGCGTGGATATCCTCACCCAAGTCAAAGCCGTAACCGCCGCCCTAAAACGCGTCGAAGGCGAGCTGCTAAAAGACCACGTAGATCACTGCCTCGCATCCGCCATTGCGAGTGATGATGTGAAGGCGCGAGAAGAGAAGGTCGCGGAATTGGTGGATTTACTGTCGAAACATTAGTCTGCGTTTTTGAAAGGGCTCACCGAGCGCATAAAACGCAACTCTAATCGCTACAAATCATGCGGCAGCCTCTTCAAAATAACTGATTTGCCGACCAGAAAATTAACTTTTAGCCAAAAAATGCCTCTATTTGCTGTTTTTTGAGATTGACTCACCTCACGAAATCGTGAGGTCTGTTTTGCATTAACAAAAAGAAAGAAGGGGAGTTTTATGAACTCGAAAACTAAATTCATTTGCGGCGTGACATCTGCATTATTTACAGCGGCTATGTTTACGGCCCCGGCAATGGCTAAGCCAAACCCAAACCAATCCGCTTGGGAAAATGCAAATCCAAATGCAAAATTTTTACGTTGCGGCACTGAGGATTTGACAGAAAGTCAAATGCAAGCTGCCGAAGACCAATTCCGTAAATTTAGCGCCCTGAAAGGGAAACCGACGAAACCAGGCGGTGGTAATGGCGGCGGCGGTGGAGATGGCGGCGGTGACCCTGTCGTTCGTCCAGCCGGTTCAGTTTCTATTGATGTCTATTTCCACGTTATCCGCGACGACAATGGTAATGGCGGAAATACGCAGGGCGAAGTTGACGCGCAGATGCAAGTTATCGAGAATGCCTATTCAGGGGGTTCAGGCGGCGTGCCAACACCATTCACATTTAACCTTGTTGAAACGACCTATACAAATAATTCTGCTTGGTACTCTGCCAGCCAAGGGAGTGCCGCAGAGCAGCAAATGAAAACTGCATTACGAGTAGGTGGGCCAGAAACGCTAAATATTTATTCTTATAATGTTGGCGGCGGTCTTCTGGGCTGGGCGACCTTCCCAAGCAGCTATGCGTCAAACCCAGATTATGATGGTGTTGTTATCTTAAATTCATCCGTTCCTGGCGGAACGTCAGCGCCATATAATGAAGGCGATACAGGCACGCACGAGGTCGGTCATTGGCTTGGACTCTATCATACATTCCAAGGCGGCTGTAATGGCGGCGGCGACCAAGTCTCTGATACAGCGGCAGAGCGTTCACCCGCTTATGGGTGTCCAGTAGGCCGTGACACCTGCAGAAAAGGTGGCGAGCCAGATCCAATCTATAACTTTATGGATTATACGGATGATAGCTGCATGTTTAAATTCACACCGGGCCAAGCTGCTCGCGCAGACCTGCAAAGCTTTACCTATCGCGAATAGGTTTTTTCTAAATTCAGACTTAAAAGGACGCTTTAGAGCGTCCTTTTTTATACTATACTACGTTTTCGATAAGCGAATATCGGAGATATCCTCAGACTCTGAAGCCGGAGATCCCGGGTCAGATGTTTGGGGCCCAGACCTCGGCCCAAGAACAGGGAAAAATAAAAATAGGGTGAATCGAGAGTAGATAGTGAATTCGAAGATAAAAGTTTTTCTGCCACGCCCACCCTCTCCCTCACAATATGTATTGCTGTATTGCCGCCAAAAATTTTAAATGACTTCTCAATACCCCTGCCGCAGGGGCCTCTTCATGCCTGCAAGTAATACCAAACATCCCTTGCGCGGAGTGGTCAACCCCTTGACCATTAGCCCTGACGCTTGCTTGGGCAAGCTATATGCAACTATGTGCATATAAATCCTTGCTTCCCGTCTTGATATCCGCGCTCATCTACCGCATATGCAGGACACGTATATAGATTTAGACCTCCCGCAAATTTTGGAGACCCATATGAAAGTCCTAGTTCCTGTCAAGCGCGTGCTTGATTACAACGTTAAGGCCCGCGTAAAATCGGACCAGTCAGGCATTGATCTGGCCAATGTTAAAATGTCGATGAACCCGTTTGACGAAATTTCCGTCGAACAAGCGGTGAAGATGAAAGAAAGCGGCGCAGCAACAGAAGCTGTCGTTGTGTCTATCGGCCCCGCAAAGGCCCAAGAGACGATCCGCACGGGCCTTGCCATGGGTATGGACCGCGGTATTCACGTCACGACAGATGAAGACCTTGAGCCGCTCGCTGTTGCTAAAATCCTCAAAGCGATTTGCGATGAAGAAGGCCCTGAACTTGTAATCCTTGGTAAGCAAGCCATTGACAATGATTATGGCTCAACAGGCGGCATGCTCGCCGCGCTAATGGATTGGCCTATTGGATCTGCGGCTAACTCTATGGAGCAAGCGGGATCAGAGCTTACAGTTGTCAAAGAGGTCGATGGCGGATTGCAAACTGTAAAACTCCAAATGCCAGCGATTGTCACGACGGACCTCCGCTTGAACGAGCCACGTTATGCGTCTCTCCCTAATATTATGAAGGCTAAGAAAAAGCCGATTGAGGCCAAGACACCTGCCGATTATGGCGTGGACACAGCGCCTCGCCTAAAAACGCTGAAGGTCACAGAACCTGAAGCGCGTAAAGCCGGCATCAAAGTCGAAGACGCCGCGCAACTCGTCGATAAACTTAAAAACGAAGCAGGAGTTATCTAATGGCTATTCTTGTTGTTGCTGAACACGATAATTCAGACCTTAAAGACGCAACCCATAAAACCGTCACAGCCGCAGCGGCGATGGGCGGAGATGTAGATGTCCTTGTCGCTGGTAAAGGCGTGAAAGACGTTATGGCTCAGGCCGCCAAAATTGATGGTGTGCGTCATGTCCTCGGCGTTGACCATGCCTCGCTTGAGCGTCAACTGGCAGAGTCTATGGAAGCTGTCATTGTCCCGCTTATGAGCGACTATGACGCTGTCCTTGCGCCTGATACGACCACGCATAAAAACTACATGCCACGTGTCGCGGCAAAGCTTGATGTGCAGCAAATTTCAAGCGTCACAGGCGTTGAAAGCGCGGACACATTTGTGCGCCCAATTTATGCTGGTAACGCCATGGCGACTGTACAATCAACAGATGCCAAAAAAGTCGTCACCGTGCGGACAACCGCATTTGCAGCCGCTGGCGAAGGCGGCAGTGCAGGCGATAAAATGCTAGCTGATCCGGCTGGGCCTTTCAAATCAGAATATGTTGGCGAAGAGCTCTCTAAATCTGATCGTCCTGAATTGACGGCGGCCAAAGTGGTTATCTCTGGTGGACGCGGTATGGGCAATGGCGAGAATTTCAAATTGCTTGAAGGCATTGCCGATAAGCTTGGCGCAGCTATGGGCGCGTCACGCGCCGCTGTCGATGCGGGCTTTGTGCCCAATGACTGGCAAGTGGGCCAAACGGGTAAAGCCGTTGCGCCTGCGCTTTATATTGCGGTCGGCATTTCCGGCGCAATTCAGCATCTCGCCGGTATGAAAGACTCAAAAGTCATCGCAGCCATCAATAAAGACGAAGACGCGCCAATTTTCCAAGTCGCAGATTACGGCTTAGTCGCTGACCTGTTCAAAGCGCTTCCAGAATTTGAAGCGGAACTTGAGAAGGCTGGGTATTAACCTCATCTTTGTAACCGCTGAGCGGTTTACCTGCGAAGCAGGTTTACAAAGATGCCCTGCTAGGCTCCTCACGTAAATAATTGAAAGAAACCCGCTCATTGAAGCGGGTTTTTTATTACCTTGAAATAACCTCGAATTTATCACAATCAAAAACAGTAGTTTGTGATAAAGACACAATCGAAATGGATAAAGTTACGAATTTCAGAAGAGAGAGATTCTTCTTGAGCGGAATAATCGCCACACTTATTCCTGTATCAATCGGGCTTTTTCTTCTTGCATTACCTATCCTAAACGAAACGCACCGAAACGACGCCTACTGGCTAATATCAATACCTATTATCTCCAGCTTCATATTTATTTCACCGATAATTGCGTTTCTTTGTGTTTCAAAAATTAAACATATGGAAAGTTTGGCATGGTCTGACTTATTTTCCATTAGCCTCAAGCAATCTACGATCGCGAATTTTTGGGTGGCATTTAGCTACAATGTCATTTTTGCGATTTTCCTAATCCAAGGTTTAGACGACATCGGCGACACTGTTGGGGTCGTTTTCATCTTTCTTATATTCTGCATTTTAGGGCAACTTATTCTCTGGGCCTTCATAACTTTCCCGCTTTCATTAATTTGCGCCGCCGTTTTTGGGGAAGTTGCAAAAGAGAAACTCTAGTTTGAGGGCTCTAATCCGTGCTAAATATCGTCTCGAACCCCGCATAAATCAGGCGCTTGCCATCGAAGGGCATGTCGCCCATATCTGCCCAGCGCGGATCGCTTTCCATTTTCTCCGCCGCCGCGTCACAGGTCGCTTTGTCAGGCCATTCAATCCAAGAAAAAACAACCGCTTCATCCGCTTCGGCTTGGACAGCTTTCTTGTAATCCGTGACCTTACCGTCCGGAGTCGCTTCGCTCCAATTTTCTACAATACGAACGGCGCCATATTCTTGAAATATAACGCCCGAAGCTTCGGCTACTTTTATGTAAGATTCTTTATTTGCCTTGGGTACGGGTATGACAAACCCTTGAATATAACTCATTGTAAGCTCCTCTATTTGCTTAACCTTAACCAATCTCGTTTTGGGAGGCCATAGAGCTGATCCATAAATTCAAGCTGTAATCCTATCGGGCGGCTGTGAGGGCTATTCCACATCATAGCAATACCAGAGCGTTTTTCAGGATCAAATAAAACTAGCGCGCGGTAGCCTTGGACGCCTCCGCGATGGCCAACAACTTTATGGCCTGCATAGTCATAGGTCCGCCACCCTAAGCCATAATGAGCATTTTCAAGCGCCCGATATTTGCGGCGCATAAAGCGTTGCTCACGCGGTGTCATAATTCGGGGCGTTTGCATATCCGTCAGGATTGTTTCGGGCAGCTTCTCTTCCGCTGGCATTTGCGCCGCCATCCATTTTGCGAGGTCTTTGACGGAGCTGTTCACGCCCGCCGCGGCAGGCACGCGGTAATAGGTTTCTTTGACGCGGTTAATGCGATTGCCAAAGCGCCCATGGGGACGGGCCCATGATTTTGACCGCTGCAAACCCTCCAGTGTCGTGCTGGCCGTTGTCATGCCGAGCGGACCAAAGATCCGTTCTTGTACAACAGCTTTATAGGGCACCCCTGTCACGCTTTCTATGATTTCGGAGGAAGCATCATAGGCGGCATTTTGATAGGTATGACAGGTGCCAGGCTCGCACAAATATTTAAGCTCTTTTAGCGCGCGGCGCACCGTCTTGGCATCTTTGCCGCCTTCAATGCGATTATCATAGGCATTGCGCACGATACCTACACGGTGAGAGAGGAGGTCTTCTATCGAGATCGGACTATCAGAGGCAGGGAGTTCCAGAGACTCCGCATGTAGTTTTGCAGGTTCCGCCAGGGAGAAATGCCCCTCTTCTTCAAGGGATAAAACAGCGGCGGCCGCAATGCCTTTAGAGACTGACGCCCAGCGGAAAACAGTATCGGGCGTGACAGGCATATTGGAGTCGCGCTGCACCTCCCCATAGCCTTTGGCCCATGTCATTTTTCCGTCTTCCACAACCGCAACCGCGAGACCAACCATTTCAAGCTGATGCATGAGTTGACTCGCGCGTTTATCGAGCTCTTTAATATCAATGCGAGCTTCGCGCACTTGGGATGAGACATTTGCCGCCGCTGACAACGCAAAAGAAAGACTTATAATAAAGGAAACTATGAGGCGCGAGATCATGGATACGCCTGTAAAAGGCCCGCCGTCTTGCTGTCCAGTTAACTGTGCAGTTTGGCGCATTACATTATCCTTAGACTAACTCTATGCGCCTAGGAAAACCCATAAGAGCAATCCGGCTCCCAAGAGAAGGCGATACACCATGAAGGGGAAGAAGCCGATTTTGGACACCCATTTCATAAAGAGCGCGATACAGGCATAGGCCGCCAAAAATGAAAGCAGCGCAACCCCTAAACCATCTATAATACTCGCTGTACCGCTCGGCTGTGTTATTAGCTTTAGCAGCGCATAAGACCCGCCAGCGCCTATAATCGGAAGGCTCATCAACATTGAAAAACGGGCGCTTTCCTCACGGCTCATATGCATAAAGCGCGCCGCCGTCATGGTGATACCTGAACGCGATGTTCCAGGAATCAGCGCCAAGGCCTGAGCAAGACCCATCAAAGCCGCGCCCTTCCATGTTAACTCTTCCGTTGTTTTATCTTCACGGCCCTTAATGTCAGAGACCCAAAGCAAAACACCAAAAAATATCGTCGTAAAAGCGATAATCAACGGCGAGCGTAGCAAAACATCATAGCCAACGGCGCTGAGAAAAAATCCGAGAGCCAAGGCAGGTGGCGACGCAATAATAAGGTTTAAGGCTAATGCAGAGTTCTTATTAAGTTTACGCCCCAGTAAATCGAAAAATCCAGTGATTATCCCACCCACATCTTTGCGAAAATAGGCCATCACAGCAAAGAGGGACCCAAAATGCGCCATCACATCGATTAAAGGGCCTTGATCTGCCTCCCATCCTAAAAGCTGCGGCGCTAAAACTAAATGCGCAGAACTAGAAATTGGAAGAAATTCAGTAAGCCCTTGAATAAGGGCCAAAATAATAAGCTCAAGCCATGACATGATACGGGTCTAAGCAAGCAGGGTTAATGCATCTTTACGGGAGGCCAAATTGTGTGAATTAAAGCCTTTAAAGTACAGCAAAATCGCCTAGTTGAGTATATTTATCTAAGTTCCAGAACACTCTATTGTTATGAATTCTGTTTTAGTATCAAATAAAGTACAGTAATAACAATATTTTATGCTCCATTAAGGCTTAAAATGTTTTTATAATTTTATCCTTTTTTGACAAATTGTCGCATATTGCAGTTTTAGACTCACTTTGATAGATAGCGGTGCTTATAAGGCGCAACTTCATTCGTTTCACTGGAACAATTATGGCCAAGACATCATCAGGACAGATGCTACAATTCGTCGAGACCGAACGGGATATGCCCGAAAAGCGGGATTCGTCCGTGCGCAAGGATGATTTCCTTGAGATATACGGCGACTATATTGATGCCAAGGCCGAAGAACAGGCGTCTCGCTGTTCACAATGTGGCGTACCCTTCTGCCAAAACCATTGCCCGCTCGATAATAATATTCCTGATTGGCTGAAACTCACCGCTGAAGGCCGTATCGAAGAAGCTTATCACGTCTCCTCGGCGACCAATAACATGCCTGAAATTTGCGGGCGGATTTGCCCTCAAGACCGTCTCTGCGAAGGCTCTTGCGTGATTGAGCAATCTGGCCACGGGACTGTCACAATCGGCTCAGTTGAGCGCTACCTAACCGATACCGCGTGGAAAGAAGGCTGGGTTGCCCCGCTTAAGCCGCGCAAAGAACGCCCGCTTTCCGTTGGCATTATCGGCGCAGGACCAGCAGGTTTGGCAGCCGCAGAACAACTGCGCGAATTGGGCTGGCAGGTCACGGTCTATGACCGCCATGACCGCGCGGGCGGCTTGCTGATTTACGGTATTCCAAACTTTAAGCTCGATAAAGAAATTGTTCAGCGCCGCACAAAACGGCTCGAAGAGGGCGGCATTGAATTTATCCTGAACTGCGATGTTGGCGCGGATATTACTTTTGATAAGCTGCGCGAAAAGCATCAAGCGGTGCTCATTGCGACAGGCGTCTATAAGGCCCGCGACCTTGATTGCCCTGGCGCAGGCGCAGATGGCGTCACCCCTGCCCTGCCATACCTCATTAATTCCAATAAGCGCGGCCTCGGTGATAAAATTCAGGCTGAAACAGCGGAAGGAAAAAATGTCGTCGTTGTCGGCGGTGGCGATACGGCCATGGATTGCGTACGCACCGCCATTCGCCAAGGCGCGAAATCTGTCACCTGCCTCTACCGCCGCGACCACGCCAATATGCCGGGCTCTCGCCGCGAAACAGCGAATGCCCAAGAAGAAGGCGTAACTTTTGAATGGCTCGCCAATCCAAAATCCATTCACGCCTCTTTTGAGAATGGGGGGAGCGGCCAAGTCTCTGCCGTGCGCGCTGATAAGATGCGCCTTGGCAAAAAAGACGCCTCAGGCCGTGAAAGTGTCGAAGCGATTGAGGGCGCAGAATTTGATGTCAAAGCTGACCTCGTTATTAAGGCCCTTGGCTTTTCGCCTGAAAATATGAAAAACCTTACTGATGATATTACCGTCACGCGCTGGGGCACACTGCGCGTCAATCCACTGACCTTTGAAACCAACTTGCCAGGTGTTTATGCGGCAGGTGACATTGTGCGCGGGGCGAGCCTCGTGGTCTGGGCTATTCGCGAAGGCCGCGACGCCGCCGCGCATATGCATAAATATCTGAAAGCGCAAATGGCTGCCGACGCCAAAGTCGCAGCGGAGTAAATTATGACGCAAATGACTGGCCGCTGTATGTGCGGAGAGACAACTTATAAAACATCGGGAAACCCTTCTGCGGCCCATGCTTGTCATTGTGATGACTGCCAACGATTCACAGGAACCGCATTTGTTGGTGTTGATTTTGAAACTCTTGAGATTAGCGGTGCTGTAAAGTGGTTTAAATCATCGCAATGGGGTGAGCGCGGTAGTTGTTCTAACTGTGGAAGCGCAATGTTCTGGCGCCTCCAAAATGGTTCAGGACCAAAGGTCGTGTCGATTGGTAGCCTTGACGAAGCCGACTCTGTGCCCGCCATTGATAAACATTATTTCGCGGACAATATTCCGCCCGCTTTTAATTTTACTGGCGACGCCGTTCGGATGAGCCGCGAAGAAACACTGACCCTTTTTGAAAGTTTAATAGATGTCTGATTGGCTTAAAAAATACGAAGCAGATCGTGAGGCTTTAATTGCGGCGCATGCTTATAATCCCGAAGACGAACATGCCAATTGCGGCGTGGGTCTTGTGGCCTCTATTGATGGAACAGCACGGCGTGACGTTGTCGAAATGTCACTTCAAGCCCTAAAGAATGTATGGCACCGCGGCGCGGTTGACGCCGATGGAAAAACAGGCGATGGCGCAGGTATACGCCTTGATATTCCGCAAGGTTTTTTCCGCGCTCAAGTCGAAGATACAGGTCATAAACCCACAGCTGCCAAGATTGCGGTCGGCATGTTCTTTTTGCCCCGCACAGATTTCAGTAGCCAGGAAGCGGCGCGCACAATCGTAGAGACCGAGCTCTTAAAAGAGGGGTTTTATATCTATGGATGGCGTCAAGTTCCTATTAATATTGATGTTATTGGTGAAAAAGCCAAAGCAACACGCCCCGCTATTGAGCAAGTCATGTTCCGTGACCCGCAAGGACGTAAAGGCAACACGTTGGAACGCGAGCTCTATATCATTCGCCGCCGCATTGAAAAGCGCGCCATCGAAGCTGCAATTCCAAGTTTTTATGCTTGCTCGCTCTCTGTGCAGACAATTATCTATAAAGGTATGTTCCTCGCTGAGGATATTGATAATTTCTATCCCGACTTGAAAGACGAGACCTTTATCTCTCGCGCGGCAATTTATCATCAGCGCTACTCAACCAATACATTTCCGCAATGGTGGCTGGCACAACCTTTCCGAATGCTTGCCCATAACGGCGAAATCAATACGCTGAAAGCTAATGCCAATCATATGAAAAGCCATGAGATTAAAATGGCCAGCGCAGCTTTTGGTGAACGCGCAGATGATGTGAAGCCTGTCATTCAAAAAGGCAGTTCTGACTCTGCTGCGCTCGACTCTGTCTTTGAATTATTAGTTCGCGCAGGCCGCACAGCACCTATGGCGAAAACTTTATTAGTGCCCGAAGCCTATGCCAAACGCGGCGACCTTATGCCTGAGAGCTGGCGCTCGCTTTATGAATATTGCAATGGCGTTATGGAGCCTTGGGACGGTCCCGCAGCCCTTGCTGCTTATGATGGCCGCTGGGTTATGGCAGGCTTGGATAGGAACGGATTACGCCCCTTGCGCTATTCGATTTCTAATGACGGCATCATCGCCGTTGGCTCCGAAGCTGGTATGTGCCCGATGGTAGAAAGAACAATTGTTCAGAAAGGTGCGGTGAAACCAGGACGCATGATTGCCGTCGATTTGGAAGAGGGTAAATTTTACGACTCTACTGAAATCCTCAACGAGCTGGCAGAAAAACGTCCTTATAAAAAATGGCTCAAAAAGGTCGTTAATCTAGACGAAAAACTTAAAGGCGCAGAACCCGCGCCAATGCTCTCAGGCGAAGAGCTTGCACGGCGTCAAATGTCCTGCGGTCAAACGCTCGAAGACTTGGAGCTTATTCTTGGGCCTATGGCTGAGACAGGCAAAGAGACGGTCGGCTCCATGGGTGATGACACGCCTCTAGCTGTCCTCTCTGATATATACCGCCCGTTATCGCATTATTTCCGCCAAAACTTTAGCCAAGTGACAAACCCGCCTATTGACCCCCTGCGCGAAACCCGCGTGATGGGACTAAAAACGCGCTTTAAAAACCTGCGTAATATTTTGGCTGAAGATAGCTCCCAGACAAATGAAATGTTGGTCTTGGAAAGCCCTGTTATGACAACAGGAATGCTGACGAAATTCAAGAAATTGGTGGGCCCCAAAAAGACACATATTATTGACTGTACCTTTGCAGCTTCTGACGTTTCAAGCGATAAAGGCGCGGCGCTAAAAACCACTCTACAGCGCGTCAAAGGTGAGGCCGAAGAAGCGGTTCGCCGCGGCGTCGAAAACATTATCCTCACCGATGAATATACGGATGAAGATAATATTGCAGCCCCAATTATCCTCTGTACGGGAGCGGTTCAAACGCACCTTGTCTCTCATGGTTTACGCTCATCTTGCTCTATCATTATTCGTTCTGCTGAATGTCTGGACACGCATTACTTTGCCGTGCTGATTGGCGCAGGTGCAACAGCGGTCAATGCCTATATGGCGCAAGATAGCCTTACGGACCGCGTCAATCGCGGCCTGTTAGATATGAGCGCAGATGAAGCAGCATCGCAATATAAGAAAGCCATTGAAGGGGGTCTTTTAAAGATTATTTCCAAGATGGGCATTTCCGTTATTTCCTCTTATCGCGGCGGAAACAATTTCGAAGCCCTTGGCCTATCACGGGCTTTGGTCGGAGAAAACTTCCCGGGCATGACGTCGCGCATTTCAGGTATCGGCCTGGCAGGTCTTGAGGCGAAAGCGCTAGAAGCTCATGAAAGTGCCTATGAGCCGTCCGTTATACGCCTTCCTGTAGGCGGTCTTTACCGCGTGCGCGCTAAAGGTGAACGCCATGCTTATAAAGCTGAAATGATCCATATGCTGCAAGAAGCTGTCGGGTCTGAGGATTATGAGCTTTATAAAAAATATGCCCATGTGGTGAATAATGAAAAGCCCATTCAAATCAGAGACCTGCTGGATATAAGACCAGCCGGGAAACCCCTGCCATTACGGCGCGTGCAAAGTGTCAATGAAATTCGCCGCCGTTTTTGTACGCCTGGCATGTCACTCGGCGCTCTGTCGCCTGAAGCCCATGGCACGCTCAACATCGCCATGAACCGTATTGGCGCAAAGTCTGTGTCAGGTGAAGGCGGTGAAGATCGTGCGCGATATGTCCCCTTGCCCAATGGGGATAATCCGAATTCTGCCGTGAAACAAATTGCGTCAGGGCGTTTTGGCGTAACGGCTGAATATCTGAATCAATGCCGCGAAATTGAAATTAAAGTCGCTCAAGGGGCCAAGCCAGGTGAAGGCGGACAATTGCCTGGGTTTAAAGTCACGGAGATGATTGCAAAATTCAGAAACGCCACGCCTGGCGTAACGCTTATTTCGCCGCCGCCCCATCACGATATTTATTCTATCGAGGATTTAGCACAGCTCATTTATGATCTTAAACAAATCAATCCCACCGCGCGTGTCGCAGTAAAGCTCGTGGCCTCGTCAGGTGTTGGAACCATCGCGGCAGGTGTAGCGAAAGCCAAAGCTGATACCATACTGATTGCGGGACATAATGGCGGCACAGGTGCCTCGCCCAATACATCCCTTAAATATGCAGGTATACCGTGGGAGCTTGGCCTCTCCGAAGCTCATCAAGTGCTCAAGCTCAACAATTTGCGCAATTCCGTTACGCTACGAACAGATGGCGGACTTAAGACAGGCCGCGATATTGTTATTGCTGCGCTCTTAGGCGCAGAAGAATATGGCATAGGGACATTAAGCCTTGTGGCAATGGGCTGTATCATGGTGCGTCAGTGTCATTCTAATACCTGTCCCGTTGGCGTCTGCGTTCAAGACCCGCGTCTTCGTGAAAAATTCACAGGCACGCCTGAAAAGGTTATAAATCTTATGACCTTTATTGCCGAAGATGTACGCGAAATATTGGCAGAACTTGGATTTGAAACTCTTGATGA
Organism: Hellea sp.; assembly: GCA_020629195.1. Lineage (GTDB taxonomy): Bacteria > Pseudomonadota > Alphaproteobacteria > Caulobacterales > Maricaulaceae > Hellea. The sequence goes on along the minus strand of JAHDDT010000007.1, from coordinate 384 downwards.
AATCATCGGGCGCACAGATTTATTAGCACAAGTCTCTCGCGGATCTGAAAACCTAGATGATTTGGATTTGAACCCCATATTAGCCCGGGTTGATAACTCCCGAATTAAAGATACGCGTCATGAGCGGATTGAAGTTCCAGAAACTCTAGATACAAATATAATAGCGGATTCACAGCAACTCTTTGAACGACGTGAAAAGACATATCTGACCTATGCCGTTGAGAATACGCACCGAGCTGTTGGAACACGCACCAGCTCGCATATCTATCAAAGCTTTGGCGCAGAGGGTCTGCCAGACGGACAATTAACCGTTCGCCTTCGCGGCTCAGCGGGCCAATCTCTTGGCGCATTTGGTATGAAAGGTCTGCGCCTTATCGTTGATGG
>JAHDDT010000006.1:23893-40818 GCA_020629195.1 Hellea sp. | reverse complement strand
GTTTTACAGATGAGCTAACAGAAACTTTAAAATCCGCTCTTACAGAACGGGCCGACGAACGGGCTATGCTCTTTTTGATCTAGTTTTTTGATCTTGGCCGAAGGTCGATATCAAATTCTTCATCTCCATCAACCTCAATGACAATCCGTGTTTTGGTTTTCCCATCGCGTTTAATGACTTCTTTTTCAATCGTCATATTGCGTCCAAAGCCTTCAATATCGAATGTGCTGTCCGTATGTTTGTCTCGTTTCATTTTGACGCGGCCAATACGCTCACCATCAAAATTTAGAGCTAAACCTTCATCAGAGGCTTCGACATCAAAATCTTCTGCAAGATCAATCATCATATCGGCGAAGCTCGAAATGAGCCCCGATTCAGAAACAAGATCCTCAATAGCGCGGGCGGCATTGCGAATATCATCCGCATTTTTGATCTCACGGTCACCTTTCATAAACTCATTTTTGGCTTCGGCTTTCTTTATGGCACGTTCAAATTTTTCAGAATGGGCCTCAAAGCGTTTTTCAAGGCGCTGCGCGAACTCCTCGCCTGAAAGGCTTGTGGCGCTATTTTTAGCCTTACTAGGCTCTGCCTCGTCCTCTTTTGCCTTTTTTCCAAAATAGGGCCAGACGCGTTCCGTCTTGGGGATGGCTTCATCTTCGCCAGATTTATGAGGATGGGCCAGTGCCACGCCGCTTAGCGTGATAAGGGCGATGGGAAGAATAATCTTTTTCAGGTCAGTTTTCATATCACCATAACTCCGATTTACCATTGATTAACTATAAATTGCGCCGCGGAGTTCGTAAACGTCTCTTCACAGTTGCTGTGATCGCCGTTATGAGAGCCTATGTTAAAAGACCGTTTTTTCTACCCCCTTGCTTTGGCGCTGATCGCAGGAATGATTTGGTATGCTCTGTCTTTATCCTCTGTGACGAAGCTGTCAGATGCATGTATTTGGGAAAATGGGTTCTCTGTACAAGGGGATGACCTTATAACGCTGACAGCCTCACCGGGAACGAACTATGAATATGTGGGGGCAACACCAACAGATTCTGCATATGTGATTGCCATGACGCAAATCCCGCGCCGTGACGCGCCCGCTTCCGCTGGCGTTTTCGCATCTTTGGGACCAGATTATGAACGCGCATTTGCGGGACAAAACATTAGGGTTACCGTTCGCGCGCGGGCGGGGCGGAAAAACCCACTTGATCTTTTTGATATGGGATATTTCACAGCTGGGGCCGGGGATAGTGGTTGGCGACGCCGAACTTTAACAGCTAATTGGCAAGATTTTGTTTTGGATTTTTCCCCTAAGCCGCCTAATGGAGATCCTGACTTGGATTATTTGGGTGTTTGGCCAGGTGATAGCGGCGAGCAAAAAACGATGGATATTGCTTTTATGAAAATTGATGTTCTGTCCAAACCCGCTTCAGCGTCACGTGATTGCCCCGCCGCCTAGAGCGGATCAAGCCGTCCTAGCCCTGATACGCGTTCGGCTTCAAACGCCATACAGGCAATATGGTAAAAAGTGCTGACAGGAATTGTTTTGGCAATTTGTCCGCCGCAAGCATTAATCTGATCGCACCATGTTCCGTCGGATTTAAGATAAGTTTCAAATAACCCGTCAATGAAAGCGGCGGCCATATCGGCGCTGCCAGCGACGTCATTTTCGGCCATTGTAAGATGCGCTTTGATCACTTCGGTTTGCACCCAAAGACGCCGTGTTTCGCGGCGAATGACGCCTTTAATATCTTCTTCGTCGTTCAGAAAATATCCTCTTTGTTTAAGGGCATTGGCATAAAGAGAGTCCCGCCATAATTTTGTGTCGCGCCCTGAGCTGAATTCATAGCGATAGAGTAGCCAAATCCATTCCATGGCATGACCAGGCTCAGCCGTCGTGCCTTGCTCGCCTGAATAATAGCTCCAATCCTCATTAAAAAACTCACGAATAATATGGTGTTTTGAATCAAAATAATGCGCTTTGAACAAATCAATAATATGTTCGGCATAAGCTAGGTGTCTCGGGTCGCGCGTCTCATTATATAAATAGAGAAAAGCTTCGAGCAGATGCATATGTGGGTTCTGACGGCGAGGTAAAGCGCCGCGCGGCGTCTCCCGCCATCCTCCGTGAGGGTGTTTAAATTCGGTATCAAGCGTGTGGCATATATCCTCAACTGCGCTAAGATATTGCGGCTCTTTCGTGAGGCGATAGAGACTAATACTTGCGAGTAGAAAGAAGGCGTGATCATATAAGTCGCGGCGGCGTTCCGTAACTGTACCATCGGCGCGAACGCGCTGCACATAACCTCGCTCGCGCATATGCTCATAGGTCTGCCGCGCAATCTCTTCACCTTTAAACCAGTTCCAACGCGTCGCTTCGGCATAGACATAAATTTGTCGTGCGAGCACGCGCCAGCGCAAATCAGCTGAGAGATCAGGCGTGCCGTCCAGATTTAAATGCTCCACCCAACGCCCACTCTTATGTTGAGCGCGATCTGCCCAGAGAGGAAGAGCCTTATAGATTACCCAATTGCGGATTTTCTCTGCACTTTGTTTCAGGTTTATATTCTCTTGGGCCGATGACATTCTAAGGCTTTGCTCCTGTGAACGGAAACATATAAGGAGAGGCCATGATTATTCTCTTAACAGGTGCAGCTGGATTTATCGGTTTTCACGCCGCGCGTCGATTACTTTCTGAGGGTCACAAAGTCATTGGGGTTGATAGCCTAAATGATTATTATGATGTGTCTTTGAAACAAGCCAGATTGTCTGAGCTTAAAACATATAAAGCCTTTGAGTTTCACCAAGTCGATATATCAGATCATGAGGCTCTTGATGCGGCGGTCAAAGGTAAAGGCATTACACAGATTTTACATCTCGCGGCACAAGCTGGCGTAAGATACTCGCTTGATAACCCGCGCGCTTATGTTCAAGCGAATGTTATGGGCCATTTAAATATATTGGAATTTGCACGTCATAGCGGGACTGTCGAGCATTTAACCTATGCCAGCTCTTCCTCAGTTTACGGTGACCGTGAAGATGGGCCCTTTGTAGAGACAGATAAAGTGCGCAGCCCAGCTTCACTTTATGCGGCGACAAAAATTGGCGGCGAAATGTTGGCAGAAAGCTATCAGCGGCTTTACGGAATTTCCCAAACAGGATTGCGCTTTTTTACGGTTTATGGGCCTTGGGGTCGCCCCGACATGGCCTATTATATTTTTACGAATAAAATTATGAAGGGCGAAGCTATAACGCTTTTTGCGCCTGATGAAATGCGCCGTGACTTTACCTATGTTGATGACATTGTAGATGTGTTGCCAAAGATATTGGCAAGCCCTCCAAAATCTGGTCATGAAATTTATAATCTTGGAAACTCAAAACCCAACACACTCATGCAACTTGTTGAAGCTGTTGAGGGGGCTTGTGGAAAGAAAGCTGAAAAAATAATTTTGGGAAAACAAAAAGGCGATGTGAGTAATACTTTCGCCAATGTTAGCGCAGCAGAACGTGACTTTGGGTTTAGCCCAAAGACAGATCTAAGTGAGGGCATAGCTCGTTTTGTAGGATGGTATAATGGGGAGTCTCTCTCGTGAACATTTTTGATAAGAATATTGCTGCCGTGCCTTCACACGAAGGCATCACTCGCGAGCAATTTGATAATGAGATTCGCCCTGCTGGACGTCCGGTCATATTGCGTGGTCTGGTAAAAGTCCGGAACGTGATAACCGTATCAAACAGTTTTTGATGTCCCGTTTGCAGCAGATCTTACGGTAGAGGGCCTAAGTTCCAAACCGTTTAATCATCTCGCGGGCTTCTACGCCAATTTCTGCATGGTCTTTTGCATAAGCCAATACGGCTTCGAAATAACCAATTTTACTCCCGCAATCATAGTCGTTGCCTTCATATTCATAGGCGTGGAAGGCTTGCTGTTTCATGAGTGTTGCCATGGCGTCTGTGAGCTGAATTTCCCCGCCCGCGCCCGCTTCTTGATCTTTTAGGATGTCCATGATCTCAGGCTGTAAAATGTAACGACCCGTAATTTTTAGGTTAGATGGGGCGTCGGCGACAGGTGGTTTTTCAACCATGCCCGACATTTCAATGAGGCGCCCATCACGGGATTTAGGCGCAATAACACCATAAGAGCTCACGCGCTCCTCAGGAACAGCATCTACAGCAATTACATTGCCGCCAACAGCATTGTAAGCTTCGACCATTTGCGCGAGGCATGATTTTTCAGCTTTGACTAAGACATCAGGCAATAAAATTGCAAAAGGGTCATTGCCGATCACATCGCGCGCACACCAAATGGCGTGGCCTAAACCTAAAGCGCTTTGTTGGCGCACAAATGACATCGTACCTGCCTTAGGTGTATCGCGATCAAGCGCATCATAGATCTCTGTTTTACCTTTGGCTTTTAGCGAATATTCAAGTTCATAAGCACGGTCAAAATAGTCTTCAATGGCCCCTTTATTGCGGCCTGTAACAAATACAAAATGCTCAATGCCCGCTTCTTTAGCTTCATCGACGACATATTGTAGCGCAGGGCGGTCCACGACAGGCAGCATTTCTTTAGGTATAGTTTTGGTTGCTGGCAGGACGCGTGTTCCAAATCCGGCAACAGGTAAGACGGCTTTACGGAGTTTTTTCATATTATCCTACTTTCTCGTGAGATAGATAACATGAAACCGTTATTTAAGCGTTATCGTTTGGGTGGCCCGTAAACAAAGTGCTCTATATTTTTATTTGACCATCCAAATTCTTTTAGAACCGTTTTTAAAGCTTTCTTCTTACTCAGTCCTTCAGGCTCTAGCGCTAAGACACGTTGGTCAATCTTGGACGCGAGGATTTTTGCATCCTCTTCGCTGATATTAAGCAAACGCATGAGGCGGGAAATCACTATTCCACCGTCACAGATTTAGCGAGATTGCGCGGCTGATCAACATCTGTACCCAGATGCACCGCCGTGTGATAGGCGAGAAGTTGAATCGCAATGGTTGAAATAATCGGCGCAACAAAGTCATGTGCTGTGGGAAGCACGATAATCTCATCAGCCATATCGCCTGTATGTTTGGCACCGTTTTCATCCGTAATGAGAATTATATAGGCCCCGCGTGAGGCGACCTCCTGAAGGTTGGAAATTGTCTTTTCAAAAAGCTCATCATAAGGCGCTAAAACAATAACCGGTGTGCCGTCCTCAATAAGGGCAATAGGGCCGTGTTTGAGTTCTCCTGCTGCATAGCCTTCGGCGTGAATATAGGAAATTTCTTTAAGCTTAAGCGCGCCTTCAAAAGCAATAGGCACTTGACTGCCGCGGCCCAGATAAAAGGCGCTTTTCGATTTGGAAAACTCAAAGGCCATCGCTTCAATTTCATCATCAAGACGTAGGGCTTGCTTCACAAGGCGAGGGGTCTTGATAAGAGCCGTGGCCAGATCATGTTGCTGCTCTTCGGAAACGCTGCCTCGCGATGTTGCGGCGGCCAAAGAGAGCGCCGCTAAAGCTGTTAATTGCGATGTGAACGCCTTGGTTGAGGCTACGCCAATCTCAGGCCCGGCGTTGATGGGCAGCGCAATATCAGCTTCACGCGCCATGGTGGACGTCATGACATTCACCAGAGCGGCTGTTTTGACGCCGGCCTCCTTGCAATATCGCAGCGCCGCCAAAGTATCTGCTGTCTCGCCAGATTGTGAGACGGCAATAAAAAGGGATTTCGGTGACAGCACAGGTTTGCGGTATCGAAATTCGGAGGCGATATCGACATCCACCGCGACACCCGCAATCTGTTCAAACCAATATTTGGCGACCATCCCAGCATAACACGCGGTGCCGCAGGCAATAATGATTACGCGGTCTATTTCGCTGAAATCCAGTTCTGCAGGCATATCAGAGGCGAGGCGATACTCATCAATATAATTGGTGAGCGTTCGGCCGATTGTTTCTGGTTGCTCATACATTTCTTTAAGCATGAAATGGCGATAGTTACCCTTTTCTGCCATGGCAGGGCCGCCCGTAATAACGGTTATATCTCGCTTAACCTTATTATCATTGCGATCATAGATTTGGTAACTTGTCGGGGTCAAAATGGCCCAGTCACCTTCTTCGAGATAAATCAGATTACTGGTGAGCTGAGTTAAAGCCATTGCGTCAGACCCCAAATACATTTCGCCATCACCAATTCCAAGGGCTAGTGGAGATCCGGCCCGGGCGCAAAAAACTTGATCGGTATGTCCATCAATAATCAAGCCGAATGCATAGGCGCCTTTGAGTTTTTTTAAGGCTTTTGAAAAAGCCTCTACAGGTTCTGTACCTTGGCTCAGATATTCATCAACAAGATGCGCGGCGACTTCTGTATCTGTTTCAGTTTCAAATGTGCGGTGGGACAGTTCTTCGCGTATATCGAGGAAATTTTCGATAATGCCATTATGAACTACACCAACGCGGCCTGAAAAATGAGGATGTGAGTTGGTTTCATTAGGAACCCCGTGAGTGGCCCAGCGCGTATGTGCAATGCCAATTTGCCCATCCACAGGCGCTTTTTCTAGTTTTGCTTCAAGCCCTTTAATTTTGCCCTCGGCACGTTGTCGTTTCAGGTTGCCATTGTCCAGAACAGCTACGCCGCTACTATCGTAACCGCGATATTCAAGACGCTTAAGGCCATCAACCAAGCGTTCTGTAACGTCAGTCGTTCCTACAATACCGATAATGCCACACATAGATATAACCTTAAATCTTTCCCCGTCATTAACGGTTCATTACTGCAAACTCTATGCTTAATTTCATAGAAATATGTGCAAATTTCGTTCCAAAATCTTGGGTTAGTCAGGCCGCCCAACACTGGTGTAGTTAAACCCTGCATTTTGCATGGTTTCGGGCCGATAAATATTTCGTAAATCAATGACATCAGGCTCTGAGAGAGCGGCCTTCACACGGCGTAAATCTAGCGCTCTAAATTCATCCCATTCTGTAATTATAACAAGTGCGTCCGCGCCCTCCAGGCAAGAATAGGGACCTTCCATATAGGTGACGTCTCTGAGAAGATCTTTGGCTTCTTCCATTGCCTCTGGATCATAGGCTCGAATTGTGGCCCCTTTATCTTGAAGGCGTGGAATAATGGTCAAGCTTGGCGCGTCGCGCATATCATCCGTATTTGGCTTGAATGCGAGGCCGAGAACCGCAATCGTTTTTCCCGTTAGATCACCGCCCAAGGCATCAATGATTTTATGAGCCATGCGGCGCTTACGGGCTTCATTTGCATCGATTACGGAGCTAACAATAGAAAGCGAGACGTTAGCCTCCTCTGCTGTACGCGCTAGAGCCAGAGTATCTTTTGGAAAACAGGAGCCCCCATAGCCCGGCCCCGCATGTAAAAATTTCGAGCCAATTCGCTTATCAAGTCCAATGCCTTTAGCGACTTCTTGTACATTTGCACCGACGGCTTCGCATAAATCAGCTATTTCGTTGATGAATGTAATCTTAGTAGCCAAAAATGAGTTGGCAGCATATTTTATAAGTTCGGACGTGCGGCGAGATGTAAAGAGTATAGGCGTCTCATTAATGTAAAGAGGACGGTAAATTGCGCGCATGATCTCTTTGGCTTTTAGGTTTTCTGTTCCCACTACGACACGGTCAGGCCGCTTAAAGTCAGTAATCGCAGCGCCTTCACGTAAAAATTCAGGATTGGAAACAACAGCGAAATTCTCGGCGTCATGATGCTTTGCCATAATTTTTTCAACCTCGTCCCCTGTCCCAACAGGAACAGTCGATTTGGTCACAATGACTGTGAAGCCTTCCATATATTCTGCAATTTCTTCACTTGCAGCATAGACATATGACAAGTCTGCATAGCCGTCGCCGCGCCGAGATGGCGTGCCCACAGCGATAAATACAGCTTCAGCTTCTTTCATGGCGGCCTTAAGGTCAGTGGTAAAGCTTAAGCGTTTCGCACGAACATTTTTTGCGACCAAAGCTTCAAGACCTGGTTCAAAGATCGGGATACCTCCCGCATTGAGAGTCTCAATTTTCGCGGGGTCTTTATCAACGCAAATAACGTCATGCCCGAAATCCGCAAAGCAGACTCCTGAGACAAGCCCAACATATCCTGTACCAACCATGACAACACGCATATGCGGGCCCTTAAGTGATTTCTTTGACGCGTTTATGACAGTTTGCGCGAGGCTAGGCTATAGCCGCTTATTGACTTTTCGTGTGATAATCTTGCATGTGGTTTTATGGAATTTGAAACGCCTGATTACCCTATGCTTTTAGCGGTCGCTGCGCCCGCCTTTCTTGTGCTGACGGCCATTGAATGGTTCTTAGTTTCCCGCAAACGTCTTGGCGGTAAGTATGATCGCAAAGATGCGATTACATCGATGACGATGGGAGGAGGGCAGCTAATCTCTGATGTCTTGATGGGCGCGATTAGTCTTGGTGTTCTAATGTGGTTTTGGCAATTCAGAGTTTTCAATTGGGGTTTTGGTATCGGCGCCATGCTGGCTTGCTTATTACTGCAGGATTTTGTTTATTGGTATAAACATATGGCCGCGCATAAAATCCGTTGGTTCTGGAGCGCGCATAATGTGCATCACAGCTCTGAGGAATATAACCTCAGCACGGCCTTTCGTCAGCCATGGAATAACCATTTTACAGGATTTGTTTTACTTTCAACGCCGTTAGTGTTGCTTGGGTTTCACCCGCTTCTCGTTGGATTTATTGGGGCTGTGAACCTCGTTTATCAATTCTGGATTCATACCCAAGCTATCAAGAAGATGCCGCGGTGGTTTGAGTTTATCTTTAATACGCCAAGTCATCACCGCGTTCATCACGGAACCAACCCCCGTTATTTAGACAGTAATTATGGCGGCATTCTTATCATTTGGGACCGCATGTTTGGCACATTCGTAGAAGAACGCGAAGACGATCCCGTAACCTATGGTATCATTACGCCTATAGCCTCGCACAACCCAGCCATTGTTGCGTTTAAGGAACTCTATAATATTCTGAAAGACGCCGTGCAGCCGGGGCTGAAGCTTCATCAACGTTTGGCTTATATCTTTGGCCCGCCCGGATATTCCCATGATGGGTCGCGCAAAGGCTCTAAAGCTATAAAAGCTGATTATGTAGCCAAGCACCCTGAACAAGCGGGCATGCAAGGGCTTAAAATTTAAGGCTTAACTTTACGTCCAGCGACCCATGTCTGCGAGATATTTATCTCTTTTAATCTATGGGGCGCGACTCTAATTGGGTTAGCGTCTAAAATAATAAAATCGGCCCATTTTCCTGACTCAAGACTGCCCAAGGTATCGTCTTGAAAAGCGCCATATGCGTTTTCAATTGTCATGGCTTTCAAAGCTTCTTCTACGCTAAGAGCTTGCTTCATATACCAGCCTTCAGCCTCAGGTGCTGCATTGAGGGGTTTACGATTCACCGCAAAATAAAGCGTTTCCATAGGTGTCCATGGTTCACCGGGTAGGTCTGAATTCATAAGTAATCTTCCGCCATTATCTAAAATGGTTTGCCAAGCATAAGCGTAACGAATGCGGTCTGGCCCCACTCGGTCTTCGGCCCATTTACTATCACCTACGGCATGTGAAGATTGCATAGAGGCGAGCACGCCAAGATCGGCTTGACGCTTGTAAAAGTCTGGCAAAACTATCTGCGCATGTTCAATGCGCCAGCGGTGATCTTGGGGAGGCTGCGTGGCGAGTGCTTTTTCATAGAGCCCAAGTGTGCGGTTATTGCCTTCATCTCCGATGGCATGAACTGCCATTTGAAATCCGTATTTAGCAGACCTTTCGCCAAGGGATAAAACGGCTTCAGGCGTTATACGTTCTGTGGGGTTGGCTTTATCAGGCTCATCTGAATAAGGCGCAGCCATGAGTGCAGTACGAGAGCCTAATGAGCCGTCATAGAAAACTTTTACGCCGCGAATATCCAGAAAGTCTTTGGGATCATCCAGCGGCCCTTTTGCAAACCAGTCTTTCATTAAGGGCGCGTCATTTCCGTCTAGCATGCCGTAAACACGAATGGGAAGTTCCTGACGCGCCGCCAGAGCTTTGAAGGCTGATACGTCTTGTGGTGTCATTCCGGCTTCGTGGATAGAGGTCACACCTGCGGCAGCCATCGTGCTTAGTCCTACTAAGATGGCTTGTTCCAATTGGCTTTGATTAGGCTCTGGCACATGCTGATCTACCAAGTCTTGCGCGAGGGTCAGCATCACGCCTGTTGGCTCTCCATTTTCACGGCGAAGAATATTTCCGACTTCAGGCTCAGCTGTCGTTTTATCTATACCGGCAAGCTTCAAGGCCGCGCCATTATAAAACCCGCCAAAACCATGAAGGCTTTCAAGTTTAATGGGGTTATCTGGAAAGGCATCATCAAGCGCTGCGCGGTCAGGATAACCGATAGAGGCAAACATGCCTTCATCCCAACCTTGACCGATGAGCCATTCGCCTTTTTGGGGGACGGGGTAATGCGTCTTTAGCCGGTCAACAATCTGTTCAACATTTTCAACGCCCACCAAGTTGGCTTTCACAGCATCCATGCCAAGCTCACGCACATGGACATGACTATCGATAATGCCCGGTAATATCGTCTTTCCCTTGAGATCAATCCTTGTGACTTTCCCAGGCGTTAATTCATCGACGGGAATATCAATATCATTTCTAAGAGAGTGAATTTTATCGTTCTTAATAACCAAAACTGATGCAGAAGGTTGCGATGGGTTCATCGTAATGATTTCAGCATTCTCAAATATATAATATTGTGCTTCAGGTTCAGAAATCTGTCCGCACGCTCCAAGCAGTATGGCTGCCGACATAAAAGTTAGCTTAACTCTCACTGCGCTGATCCGGCTCAAATGTCTTACTCACTTTCAAAGAAACAATTTGATTGCGCAGTTTTTCCAATATTTCAAACCGGTAGCCATAATAGGCAAAAGTTTGCCCGACCTCTGGAATGGTTTGCGATTCATGTATTACGAGACCCGCGATCGTTACGGCTTCTTCATCGGGAAGTTTCCAATCCATAGCGCGGTTGACGTCGCGCACAGCAATATGCCCCTGGATTTGAGCGCTACCTTCTTTAAGGCGCTGCACACCCTCAACGTCTTCGTCATATTCATCTTGGATGTCCCCTACGATTTCTTCGAGAATATCTTCAAGTGTCAGCACGCCCATTAATGCGCCATATTCATCCACTACTAGCGCGAAATGTTCGCGCTTATGTTGAAAGGCTCTCAGCTGTTTCACAACGGATGTGGTTTCGGGGACAAACCATGCGTCGCGCATTATTTTGCGGGCGTCTATGGTCATGAGGTCACCCCCGCCCTTGGAGATGGCTTTTAAAATGTCTTTCACATGCAAAACCCCGATAATATTGTCTTGGTCGCCAGAATAAACGGGGACGCGGGAATGGCCTGTGTCGAGCACCTCTTTAACAATTTGATCTGCGGGAAGATCCACGTCAATCATGGTGACGTTCTTGCGGTGAATCATGACTTCTTCGACGTCAAGTTCACCAATTTCCAAGACGCCGTAAATTTGATCTCTTGCGCGTTTTGCCACCGCGCCTTCCTCTAAATGAAGATCAACCGCCCCTTTAATTTCATCAGCTGCCGTCCATGCACTTGCATTTGTATCAATACCAAAGAGGCGCAGGGTCGTATTGACGATGACTTGCACGACAGAAACAACAGGCGCAAAAATTTTCACGATCAGATTGATGGGTCGCGCCACTTTTAGGGCCATTTTATCAGGTTGCGAAATAGCGTAAGTTTTTGGCAGAACTTCGGCAAAAATCAGGATGAGGAGCGTCATAACAATCGTTGCGCCTGCCAAGGCTGCTCCCCCATCTCCAAAAATATTGGTAAAGACTGCCGTTGTTAAAACTGAGGCAAGAATATTGACCATATTATTTCCAAGCAGGATGCCGCCCAATAAACGCTCTCTCATATTTAAAAGTTTTGCGACGACTCCAGCGCGTTTATCACCGTCTTTCTCTGCTGAATGCATACGGGCGCGTGAGGCGGCCGTCAGAGCGGTTTCAGACCCTGAAAAGAAGCCTGAAAAGCAAAGAAGAAAAAGAACAATGCCCAGCATGATAAGATTTTCGGGCTGAAGAAAAGCGTCAAGCATTAACGGTCTCTGATAAATGTGTGAGATAACTTAGAACGGCCTCGCGCGGCGCGGACTTTTGTACAAAGGCCTCGCCAATAGAGCGTGCGAGGATAAGCGTTAAAGCGCCGCCTTCATTTTTCTTATCTTGGTTCATATGAGTCAGCAGTTTTTCAGCATCTTTAAGCAAAGCTTTAATATCACGAATGGATGTTAATCCTAATGTTTTGAAATGGGCTTTCACTCTTTCGGCGTCACTTAGCGTGCAGAGGCCCTGCGCGGCGCTATACTCAAAGGCCATTTCCATACCAGCACTAACGGCTTCACCGTGTAAAAGGTCGCCCGAATATCCAGCTTCTATCTCAAGGGCATGGGCGAAAGTATGGCCCAAATTTAAGAGTGCGCGTTCCCCTCGCTCTCTCTCATCGGCAGCTACAATACGGGCTTTCGTTTCACATGATATCGCTACGGCTTGCGCTGTAGCGGCGGGGTCTAAATCTAAGACGTCTTGGCCATGGCTCTCCAACCATTCAAAAAATGATTTATCACCTAAGAGACCGTATTTTACGACTTCGGCATAGCCCGCTTTTAATTCTCTTGGGGGCAGCGTTTTTAAAACAGACGTGTCAGCTAGAACCAATTTGGGTTGATAAAATGCTCCAATTAGGTTCTTTCCAAATTCGTTATTAATCGCGGTCTTGCCGCCAACCGAGCTATCGACTTGCGATAGAAGTGTTGTCGGGATTTGAATGAACGAGCAGCCGCGCTTATATATGGAGGCTGCAAAACCTGTGAGGTCACCAATGACGCCCCCGCCAAAAGCAATAAGCGTATCGTTGCGATCAAACCCAGCGCGAAAGAGAACCTCTAAAACCGCTTGTAATCCTTCAAAACTTTTCTGGCTTTCTCCAGCGGGTCGGATGATCATGTGAGTTTCAAGCCCCGCCAAGGCAGTTTCCAGCGTTTTACCATGAAGGGCGTGAACATTTTCGTCTGTCACAATAGCAACGCGTTTTGCTTTGAGGTGCGGCGTAATATGATCCGCCGCTTGTTTAAGTAAGTTTTCGCCTATGAGAATATCATAGCTTCGCTCACCCAAGTTCACAGTGACAGCGGTCATGCGTTTTCACTTTCATGAGCTCTTATGGCGCGAATCACTTTGTGAACGGTTCGAATATGCGGCCCTCGCGCAATGGGAACTGTGATATGAGCTTTGGCATAAATCGGATGTCGGATGTCCATAAGCTCCCGCATTTTTGCGCGGGGATCTTCGACACGCAATAAAGGTCTTTTCTCTCTATTGCGGCTGACCCTTTCCATAATGGTATTAAAATCGCCTTTTAGCCATATGGTGAGAGCTTTTTGATTAAGAATTTTCCGCGTGTCTTCGGGAATGAACGCGCCGCCGCCCGTTGCGAGGATAATCGGCGCCCCATCGAGCAAACGCTCAATCACACGGCGTTCCCCATTCCTAAATTCTGCCTCACCATGATCACGGAAATACCCTGCCACAGTGCGGCCTGAAGCGAGCTCAATTTCATCATCAGAGTCATAAAAGTCGCGGCCAAGTTTTTTTGCCAACCGCCGACCGACGGTTGTTTTACCGACACCCATCAAGCCGACAAGGGCGATGGGACGTGTGGTTATGTCCGGGCTCATGAGCCTTATCCTTTGCCTCGTGTTCTCACCTGCAGCGCAATATGCAAGGCGCGGGTGGTAAACACGGAAATTTGGCTTAATATGGTCACAAATCAACTTATGCTCAATACTTAAAGCGCAATATGGGCGCGAATTTTTAAAAAGGCTTGTCAGATGAAAAAAATAGCAATTGGCGGCGGTATCCTACTCGTTCTGCTTATAGGCGTCTTTTTCTGGTTGTTATCAGGCGCGTCGCCAGACAACGCCCCGCAAGAGATACAAACAATAGAGCTCCCTGATACTTATGAGAAATAAGATGAAATCCTGGTTCCTCACGAGCGCTCTTGCGCTTATGCCTGTTCTGGCGCCATCCTTGGCTTTCGCGCAATCTATTGAAACAGGTCAGCTCGGTGAGGCCCAAGCCTTTGATGCAGGTGTTATTGATGCGCGCAGTGGCGGGCTTGATGCTGCGCTTTGGCAAGGCACTTCAGCGAAAACGGCAGTTCGTCTCATGAAAGAGCTACCCCTATCGTCAGATAAAGCGATTGTCCGCGATATGATTGAAGCGGTTATTTTATCCGCTGGTGTACCGCCAGAAGGCGATACATCAGATTATGACCGCATGAGATTGCAAACCGTGATGTCAATGGGAAATAAAGCCGCCTTGGAAAACCTTGCTGCGAGAAATCCAGACATAACCCGCGACCCAGCAGTGCGCACCGATTTAGCATTGGCGGGAGGTGACGTTACCCAAGCGTGTGAGACAGCTGACAATATTACACAAGGGCGCGGCGAGCCTTATTGGGCCAAGCTCCGCGCCTTTTGCCATATAGAGCGAGATGAGCTTTCAGCGGCTGAATTGACAACAGAGCTTTTAAAAAATTCGGGTTATGAGGATGAGGCTTATTTTGAACTGATGCGGGTTTTGACGGGTGTAACAAAAAAAGTGCCTGAATTAGGCCCGTCTTCAGCCCCTTTACTGCGCGTGATGATGGAGCGAGCTGGGAGTGATAACGCCAAAATTTCAGTTGAGACCGCGACTGATTTGGCGGCTAAACCATCAGATCGTATCAAAGCCATTTTTGAATTTGCTGAGAACCTCAGTGATGCGCAAATTACCAGTGCTTTTTCTGATTTGTCTTTTGATGATGATGATCTTGCAGGCGGCACAGGTTTTGATTTGCCGTCTGCAAAAGCTAACATAAGCCCAAAAGGAACAGCTCAAATTTTTCAGCTAGCGACCTCAAGCGGCGATGCGCGGGTGGCGGCTGAAGCTATGGGGCTTATTCTGACGGCGGCAGATAAGAAAGGTGTCTTCTCGCGCTTTGCAAAGCTTTTTGAACCTAATATGGCGATTCTGCCCGCAAGCCTTCAAGCCGAAGCGGATATAAAAATATTTACGCGCGCAGCCATCGAACGCGGTGACATTGGTACGCTGCAAGGGTTTTATCAAGCTCTGCCTGACGGCCCTCAAAAATTACGCATGGCCCTAATAGCAGATGCTCTTGGCAATGGTTTCACACTTGGCAGTCTTGGTGAAGATATTGAGACCCGCCTTACAGAAGAGGGCGCTGATAAACGCAGAGCTATTCGGGATACGTTTATTGCTTTTGCTATGGGATCGCGCTTATCGGGCGATGCCGAAGCGGCGCTGAGTGGTGTTGCAAGCGGTAGCGGTGTAACCCTCAAAGCGGGTGATATTTTAGCGTTAAACGCCGCAGCAAAAGAAGGCTCACGCGCTGAAACGGCGCTACGCGCGGCGGCCATGATTGATCGCGGTACATTAGATGATGCCTCATTGGCGGCAGTCATTTCTGCTTTACAAATAGCGGGACTACCACAATTTGCAGGACGCCTTGCCGCAGAGGACTTTGCTAAAGGCCTATGAATAATGCCCGCCTCATAGACGGTTTCCTTGAGATGATGAGTGCTGAGCGCGGGGCATCTGAAAACACACTCGCAGCCTATCGCCGTGACCTGACGGATTGGGCCTCGGTTATTGGTAAGAAAGATTTACTTACTGTGGGTACGGGCTCACTAGAAGGCGCTTTGGCCAGATGGGCCAGCAAAGGTATAGCGCCTTCAACGGCGGCGCGAAAACTCTCTGCGCTGAAACAGTTTTGCTTATTTCTTCAGCTCGAAGGTCTGCGAAAAGATAATCCTGCACATAGCCTTCGCGGTCCGAAACAAGGGCGGCCCTTACCTAAAATTATGAGCGAAACCGACGTGAACGCACTCTTTGAAACAGCGGAAAAAAATAAGACGCTCAAAGGTATGCGTATGCTGTGCCTGTTAGAAATTCTTTATGCGGGCGGTCTGCGAGTTAGTGAGCTAGTCACCCTAAAACTTAGCGCCACAAACCGCCGTGATAATTGTTTGATGATTAAGGGTAAGGGCGGCCGCGAAAGACTTGTCCCTCTTACGGGCGCAGCGCAAAGCGCGATTAGCGAATGGCTGAAACTGCGAGAAGAGAGCTTACCGAAAAATGTGATAGCTAAAGACCGAGCCAAGACATTTTTGTTTCCAAGTTCGAGCAAGGCGGGACATTTAACGCGAGAACGTTTTGCGCAAATGCTTAAAGACCTCGCCAGAGAGGCGGGTCTGAACCCGGCCAAAATATCACCTCATGTCTTGCGTCATGCCTTTGCCACCCATTTGCTCTCGAATGGCGCTGATCTGCGTTCAGTGCAGACATTGCTCGGCCATGCGGATATTTCCACAACGCAAATCTATACACATGTACTGGATGAGCGTATGCGGGAGCTCGTCGAAACAAAACACCCACTTGCAAGTTAAAGATTATGCCCAAAAAAACACTTCACCATCCTGACCTTGCCGAAGATTTAAATCTCTTTCTTGAGGAACTTTGCGAAAAATGGGATTTCTGCGCAGGGGTTAAGGGCGCGGATTTGCTGAAGGATAAGAAAAAGCCGCTTACGTCAAAGGTCTTCACCGACACCGTCATTCTCGCCGAGGGCATGAAACTCGAAGATGAACATCAATGGCAAAGACGGATAAAGCGTCTCTTTGTGCAGAGATATGGGCATGAAGTGAGCGAGAAGAGCTGGGTGCTTTAAAAACGCTTTACCTCCCCACCAACCCCGCTATTGTGCGCGGCTTAATAATGAAGGCCCTTATTTATGGCACGCACTTATCTTGATTTTGAACGGCCTGTGGCTGAG
>JAHDDT010000006.1:6719-23793 GCA_020629195.1 Hellea sp. | reverse complement strand
AAGGCCCTTATTTATGGCACGCACTTATCTTGATTTTGAACGGCCTGTGGCTGAGCTGGATAGTAAGGTTGAAGCGCTTCTTGCAGAAGGCGGCGAGGCCGCTAATGGCGTAGAGGAGCTGCGCGAAGCGTCTAAAAACAAACTTAAAACTTTATATGCTAAAATAGGGCCGTGGGAAAAAACCCAAGTTGCGCGCCATCCTGCCCGTCCGCATTTCAAGGAATATATAGAGGGCTTAATTACAGATTATACGCCGCTTTCGGGGGATCGTAAATTTGGCGACGATCATGCGCTGCTTGGCGGATTAGGTAAAATTCGCGGACGCAGTGTTGTTGTCATGGGTCATGAAAAAGGCACAGATACGGAAACGCGGCTGAAGCACAATTTCGGCATGGCCCAACCCGAAGGTTACCGCAAAGCGGTGCGCCTGATGGAACTCGCCGAGCGGTTTAATATTCCGATTATTAGTTTTGTCGATACGGCGGGGGCTTTCCCAGGACGCGGAGCGGAAGAGCGCGGCCAAGCTGAAGCGATCGCGCGCAGCATTGATAAAGGCCTCTCAGTCAAAGTGCCTTTCGTCTCTGTGATTGCCGGCGAAGGCGGCTCAGGCGGGGCGGTTGCGATTGCGACCGCGGATGCTGTCATGATGCTTGAGCATTCGATTTATTCCGTAATTTCGCCCGAAGGCTGCGCGTCTATTCTTTGGCGCGATGGCGCTCGCGCTAAAGATGCAGCAAATGCTATGAAAATTACGGCGAAAGACCTAAAGCGTCTCGGCGTCATTGATAAGATCATAAAAGAACCTATTGGCGGCGCACATAGGGCTCAAGGCGAGGCCGTTAAGCTTGTCGGGGCTGCGATTGTGAAATCTTTAGATGAGCTCAGTAAATTAGATAGCAAGACCCTTATAAAACGTCGCCGTGATAAATTTCTTGATATAGGCCGCTCGCTCCTATGAACAAAAAAGGCCCCGCCAAATGGCAGGACCTTAAGTCTCCCCTGTGAAGGCGTTATTTAAAAGCCTGCGGCAATCCCTGCGCCAAAGAATAACAGATTATCTTTAGCATTGCCTTGAAGAATTTTTTTGTAATTGAGTGTCTCTTCTGAGCTCAACGCATAATTTGCGCCAACATAAGCGGAAACGGCGTCTGTAAAGGCATAGCCAAGTGAGGCTGAAGCTGATCCATATTCATATGAGAAACCATCGCCATCTACGAGACCGACAGTTGCGCCAAGATCAAAACTTGTTTTATCACCTGTCGCGACACTATGACTGACACCCCCTTCGAGCGTGAAAGCTTCTAAGGTAAAGTCATAATAAGCTGAGACGGATGGTGCGAGGGGGGCATCAAAGCCCAAACTACCGAAAACTTCATATGTGCCTGCGCCGCCACCTTCTGTTTCAAAAAGGCTGCCGCCCTGTGGATAATGATAATATGTCATGCCGACATCCGCGCTGAGACTACCGGATAGTGGGAGGCTATAGCTTGCATAGAGGTCAACTTCATCGCCTGCAAAAATAGAGGTATCACCGACACCTGTTGAGAACCAAGCGCCAACTGTAAAGTCACCCGCTGAAACCTCAACGCCTGGCTGGATAGCGCTGTCGGCAAGGCTTACGCCGCGGAAAACATAATCAGTCACATAATCAATGGAGGTGGATACGCTGATATCACCTGCATGTGCCGGTATTGCGGCTGTGGCTGCCATTAAGAGTGAAGCTGTGCCCAAAAGAAGCTTTTTCATGTTTATCTCCGTTATATTTGTCCGCCTGAAATGACGGGACATGAAAATCTGTGACTTTCGGTTAGAGATAAGATGACAGTTTTACGACGCTATTCAGATGAGTCCGCTTAATTTAAAACATAGTGATGCAAGGCTGTGCAACATCGATGGAAATTGATGCAGCTATGGGCAAGGGCGTGTGTGATGCGCTTAAAATGCGAAATAATTTGGCCCGATGCGGATGTTACGCCGCTTATAGCCTCGTAAGCTTAACTAGCTTTGCCGTGGCAATGCTTAAATTTCTCGCCAGACCCACAGGGGCAGGGGCTGTTACGCGACACACCTTTAAAATCGTCTTCTGATAACTCAGGCGCGGGAGCCGCTTGATTCAGCATATCCATAGGCGAACGTGCAGAGGCTTGAGCGCGCTGTTGGGCTATGACCTGTTCTTGTTGACGCTGCATTTGTACATTTATCAAAAGCCGCGTGACAGCCTTGGTAACGCCTTCGCGCAAATCCGTGAGTAGAGTATCAAAGAGCGTAAAGGCTTCGGATTTATATTCATTAAGTGGATCACGCTGACCATAAGCGCGCATGCCGATAACAGATTTCAAGTTATCAAGCTGTTGTAAATGTTCGCGCCAATTTTGATCGATTACTTGTAATAAGAGCTGTTTTTCAACGCGGTGCATTTCATTATTATCAATATCAGCACTTAACTGCTCGAAAGCTGTGTCCGTTGACTTCTTAAGGCGGTCAAGCATCTCTTCATCGGCAATACCTTCTTCCTTGGCCCAATCGGCGAAGGGAATTTCCATGGCGAGTGTTTCTTTGGCTTTCTCAGTTAGGCCTTCTATATCCCATTGCTCAGCATAGGCTTTTTTCGGGACGTATTCCTCGATTAAGTCTTCGCAAACTTGATGCCGGAAATCGACAATAACGTCAGAAACGTCATCATCGGTCATAAACTCCATGCGTTGCTCAAAGATTGTTTTACGCTGATCATTCATGACATCGTCATATTTGAGCAGGTTTTTTCGAATGTCGAAGTTGCGCGTCTCTACGCGAACCTGCGCGCGCTCAACGGCTTTGGACATGAAGCGGTTGGTGAGTTCTTCACCCTCTTCCCAGCCCATTTTACCCATCATAGATTTCAGGCGGTCACCTCCAAAGATACGCATAAGATCGTCTTCGGTTGACAGATAAAATTTAGACCGTCCTGGATCACCTTGACGGCCCGTACGACCTCGAAGCTGATTATCAATACGGCGTGACTCATGGCGTTCCGTGCCTAAAACGTATAGGCCGCCTGCGGCGAGGGCTTCTTGTTTCAGAACTGCAATTTCATCTTTAATTTTATCAATGACGCGCTGACGATCGCCTTCATCTAGGGCGGGATCAACTTCCTGCTCAATACGCATGTCCAAATTACCGCCAAGCTGAATATCTGTACCGCGACCGGCCATATTGGTCGCGATAGTTACAGCGCCGGGAACACCCGCTTGGGCCACAATAGAGGCTTCTTCATCATGGAAACGCGCATTTAGCACGCGGTGTTCAACGCCGCGTTCCGTGAGGTAACGTGACAAACTTTCAGATTTTTCGATAGAGACTGTACCGACAAGCATAGGCTGCTTATTTTTCGCGCAGCGCTCAATTTCATCAACAATGGCTTTGAATTTTTCACCTTCTGTGCGGTAAATAACATCGTCATTATCAATCCGCTGTATCGGGCGATTGGTCGGAATGACCAAAACTTCAAGACCGTAAGTTTCAGCAAATTCGCTGGCTTCGGTTTCTGCCGTACCTGTCATGCCCGAAAGCTTGTCGTAGAGACGGAAGTAATTTTGCAATGTGACAGAGGCGAGGGTTACGTTTTCAGGTTTAATATCCACACGCTCTTTGGCTTCAATCGCTTGATGCAAACCATCAGAAAGGCGACGACCATCCATCATGCGCCCTGTAAATTCGTCGATTAAAACAACTTCATCATTTTTGATGATATAGTCTTTATCGCGGATAAAAAGCTTATGCGCTTTAAGGGCCTGATTGATATGATGGACAATAGTGACATTTTCGATGTCATAGAGGCTATCGCCTTGCAGCAAACCTTGCTCTCTTAAAATACCCTCTATTTGCTCATTACCGACCTCGTTGAACGTCGCTGTGCGCGCTTTTTCATCAAGCTCATAACCGTCCTCAGTGATGCTGGGAATGATGAGGTCGATAGAGCGGTAAAAGTCAGACTTATCATCCGTTGGACCTGAAATAATCAAAGGCGTACGGGCTTCATCAATCAAGATAGAGTCAATCTCATCGATAATGGCATAGACATGGCCGCGCTGCGCCATTTCCTCTACGGAATATTTCATATTATCGCGCAGATAATCGAAGCCAAATTCATTATTAGTTCCGTAGGTGATATCACAATTATAAGCGGCTTTGCGCTCATTTCCGTAGGCTTCGTAATTATTAACGCAATCAACGCTCATCCCGAGGAAGTTATAAATTTGTCCCATCCATTCCGCGTCCCGGCTTGCGAGATAATCATTGACGGTGACGATATGGACGCCGTTCCCCGTTAGCGCATTTAGATAGGCTGCAAGGGTTGAAACAAGTGTTTTACCTTCACCTGTACGCATTTCAGCAATCTCGCCGCGGTGGAGCGTTATACCGCCAATGAGCTGAACGTCGTAATGGCGCTGGCCTAATGTCCGTTTGGCAGCTTCGCGAACGGTCGCAAAGGCTTCTGGAAGTAAGTCGTCTAAAGTTTCTCCGTCTTGATGACGCTTTTTATATTCTTCTGTTTTAAGCTTGAGAGCATCATCTGTCATTTTCTCGAATTGAGGCTCAAGGGCGTTTATGCTGTCCACCAGCGGACGTAGTTTTTTAAGTTTCCGGTCATTTTCCGTGCCGAAAATCTTTTTGGCTATCCCTAACATGGGGGCTCCTTACGGGCAGACGCTTATGAGTGAGCGCCGCTGAACATATGCTTTGTGGTGACTTAGGGACGCTCATGCTCTAAGTCAATGAAATGGCCCAAACTAAAACAGTCAAATATAGTGGGGACAGCTGTGAATAAACTTAAATTTATGACCGTTGCAGCGCTTTTTGGCGCTTTGGTGTTTGTTGGCTGTCAAGATAGGCTTGTCATGTCAGACAGCACGCCATTCGGGGAGGGTGTTGTCCGGCTTGGTGATACCGAAGTTGCCGAGGTTGATGGAACAAAAATTTATCTTTCAGACGTAGAGCGTACAGCGGCCTCTAAAGGGCTGATTGAAGAAGGCTCCCCGCTTACGCCTGGACAACCGATCTTCCAAAAAGTTCTTGATGAATTGATAGACCAACGGCTTTTGGCATTGGATGCTTTGCGGCAGTCTTTGGATCAGGATGATGAAACACGCCGCCGTTTATCGGCTGCAAGAGAGCGTATTCTGGGCAATGTTTTGGTTGAGAATCATTTGAAAAATACTGTCAATGAGTCAACAATTCGGCGCATGTATGATGAGCAGGCAAGTCTTAGAGACCGCGGCGATGAAGTTCAGGCCCGTCATATTTTACTTAAGGATGAAAAAACGGCCCTAGAAATTTCCAAAAAGCTGGATGGTGGGGCTGATTTTGCAGCCCTCGCACGGGAGATGTCAGAAGATGAAAGCAGCCGAGATAAAGGCGGAAATCTTGGATATTTTACAAATGATATGTTCGAGGCGGTTTTTACAAAAGTGGCATTTTCGACCCCGAAAGGTGAGGTTTCAGAGCCTTTTAAAACGGATTATGGATGGCATATTGTGCAAGTGCAGAACCGCCGCGAAGCTCCAGAGCCCAGCTTTGAAGACATGCGAAGCCAAATTGTGAATTTCATGACTTATGACGAAATTCAAAATATTTTGAAATCATTGCGGTCCGAGGGCGACATTAAGCTTCTGTTCGGACAGGCTGCTGTAAGGTCAGGCGACCTTGCAACAGACACGGAAAGCTCTACAAATGAATGATAGTAAAATTTCACCTTTTGCGCCAACACACTTTCCGTCTTTACCCCCTATCGCCGGATTTGAAATGGCAACAGCTGAGGCAGGGGTTAAATATAAAGGGCGGACAGACCTTTGGGTTTTAAAGGCTCAGCCAGGCACGCAGGTTGCGGGTGTATTTACCCAGAACCTGTGTCCTGGAGCGCCTGTTGAGTGGTCGCGTCAAGCTCTTAAGAGCTCTTGTGACGGACCTCGCCTTCTTGTTGTAAATTCGGGTACGGCAAATGTTTTTGGGGGTCAAAAAAGCCGAGATGCTGTTCTTGAAACAGCTCAAGGGGCGGCTCAGCATTTTGGTGGTAAGGCCGAGTCGGTGCTTTTGGCCTCGACAGGCGTTATTGGAGAACCCCTTGAGGCCTCAAAGCTTGTCGCGAAATTTCCTGATATTCAAGCAGACTTTGAAGGTGATGGATGGGAAGCGGCCGCGCGGGCTATTATGACCACGGATACCCATCCTAAGGGCGCAAGTGCCGAAACGAAAATTGATGGCATTCCCGTCCGTATAAATGGAATTGCTAAAGGCTCGGGAATGATCGCGCCGGACATGGCGACTATGCTGTCTTTCGTCTCGACGGATGCGAAAATAGCGCAGACTGTTTTACAAGAATTATTGTTAGAACTAACGCAATCAACCTTTAACGCCATCACAGTAGACAGCGACACATCCACATCTGATACGCTGTTACTGTTTGCCAGTGGCGCGGCCCGTCATGATCTCATTTCAGATATGTCTGACCCGCGCTTTTCGGCTTTCAAGGCCGCGCTAAAAGATGTTCTTTTTGATCTGGCGATGCAGGTCATCAAAGATGGTGAAGGCATTACAAAATTTGTTACCGTGACTGTTAAGGGAGCAGTCAGCGATATAAGCGCGAAGCGCGTGGGAATGAGTATTGCAAATTCGCCGCTTGTGAAAACAGCTATAGCAGGTGAGGACGCAAATTGGGGGCGTATTGTTATGGCCGTTGGTAAAGCTGGAGAACCTGCCGAGCGGGATAAATTGTCAATTTGGATGGGACCGCACTTACTGGCGCAAAATGGGCAAATTGCTGAAAGCTACACAGAAGATGATGGAGCCGCTTATATGAAACAGTCTGAGATAGACATTACGGTGGACCTTGGACTCGGTACAGGTTCAGCGGTTGTTTATACGTGTGATCTGACTCACGGCTATATAGATATAAATGCGGATTACCGTAGCTAATCATTTTTTAACGATGTTTCGTACGAAAAATTTAAACACTTACTCTTAGGATGACTTCAAATGGTTCTGTATGTGGCAGCTTGCGCTCTTATCGACACAGATGGGCGCATCCTTATGTGCAGGCGGCCTGAAGGTAAATCTCACGCGGGTTTGTGGGAATTTCCTGGAGGGAAAATTGAGGCTGAAGAACGGCCTGAACAGACCATAGTGCGGGAGTTGCGCGAAGAATTAGGTATAGAGCCGTGTGAACGTTGCTTGCAGCCTTTCTCCTTTGCGTCTCATGCTTATGACGATTTTGATCTGTTCATGCCTTTGTTCTTATGTCGGCAATGGGACGGGTTCGCCCGGCCCCGTGAAGGACAAACTCTAAAATGGGTTTTTCCTGACAAGCTGACAACTTTGAAATTAGTGCCAGCGGATATTCCGCTCGCGAGGGAATTAAGTGACCGTTTGCCTAAAGGGCAGAGGTTTGTGAGGTAAAAATGGATATGTTTAAGACGTTTTTAAAAGACGAATCTGGTGCGACAGCTATTGAATATGGTATGGTCGCGGCGTTGATATCCATAGCGTTGATAGCGAGTGCCAGCCTTATGGGGCAGGATATCAATAATAAATTTACGACGGTTTCGACACAAGTCACTGCGGCTGGAGATGGGTATTTAAGCGACTAAAATTACGACCGCAGTTTACGAATATCCTTAAGGCTATCCTCTAGGCGCATTTTTGCGCTTCCAGGTTTGAGGGGTTTTTGTTGGCTCTCATGAGGTGTCCAGCCTGTCAGCCATAAAATTTCAAAACTGCAAGTGAGCTTTTCGTTTTGAGTTGAAAACATATTCTTATATGCCGCTTCAAGCGCTACTTTATAGGTGCGGCCCAAGGGGGTCTTTAGGCGTTCAGACAATATATTTGTCTCGCCCAGATCCCGTAAATCAGAAATAAGGGTATCGAAATGCCCATAAGACACAGTAAAACGATCTGTATCAATAACAGGTTGGTTAAGACCTGCGCGGGCTAGAAGGGCTCCGGCTTGAGTGTGTGAAACCATGGGGTAGATATGCGCTGACAGCCCCCCTAAATGAATTTCATCGACCGCGTAAAAAACTTGGCGCAGCTCGGTCAGAGTGTCGCCTCCAAACATAGCCCCAATAAATAATCCATCAGATTTCAGGCACTTCGAGAGCCTGATTATGCCGCCGGGTAAGTCATTAAGGCTTTGCAGTCGCAATAATGAAATAATGAGATCAAAATCCATACTGCTGGGTAGGGTATCGAGCGTATCGCAAATTGAAATGTTTTCGATTTTACCATCAGGCAATTCGGACCTTATGGCTGTCTCTAGGGCTTGAGGACCATAAATCAAAACATTTCCAAAGTCGCGATTTACATCCTGCAAGCGGTCAATAAGGTCAGCGACGCAACGATCCATCAAAAATGAGCCTTCTCGTTTTGCGGCCCGTAATCTGCGTAAAGCCAATGCGTCTTCGTCAAATATTTTCGGAGGGGCTTTTGCAGCAGTCATATCTGGCATATGCTCTTATTAAACTTAAAGATAAAGGCCTTGATAGCGCAAATGCATATAACGCCGCACATAATGGACATCGTTCGGCGAACCGTTGACACCATTTTGCCGCCGCAATCCTTATTAACGGGCAGTTTGGAAGCGGGCACGATTGAAAGCGATATGTGGGGCGCCGTTACATTTTTAGACGAGCCTTGCTGTCACATTTGCGGTTTTCCATTCGAATTTGATGAGGGCGCATTAGCCCTTTGTGGACGCTGTAGTATTAAGAAGCCAGTCTATGATGTCTGTCGCGCAGGATTTAAATATGACGATGCTTCTCGTCCCTTAGTCTTGGGTTTTAAGCATGGTGGCCGTACAGAGGGGCTTAAAATCTTTGCGGCGCATATGTGCCGCGCAGGCCGAACCATTTTGGAAGATGCAGATTATCTTGTTCCTGTTCCGCTGCATATCTCGCGGCGGGTTAAGCGCCGCTATAATCAATCTGCTTTGCTTGCGAGCTCTTTGTCTAAAATATCAACGCCATCATTTGATCCAGATATCTTAATGCGCAATCGCGCGACCTCAACACAGGGTGGGCGTTCAGCCTCATCTCGCCGCCGTAACGTTCAAGGAGCCTTTAGTGTCAGACAAGCAGCTATGGCGCGCCTTAAGGGGAGTAATATTGTACTTGTTGATGATGTGATGACAACGGGCGCAACGCTTGAAGCTTGCGCAAGAGCCCTTAAACGGGCGGGGGCCGCAAAAGTCTGCGCTCTGACATTAGCTCGGGTTGTCAAAGCGGCCCCGCTTCCTACATAATAGCCGAAATGTTTAAGGATCAAGGCCATGGCCAAAATTGAAATCTATACAAAAATGATGTGCCCTTATTGTTCTCGCGCTAAGGCGCTTTTTAAGAGCAAGGGAGCCGAATTTATTGATATCCCGGCCTATATGGATAGTAAGATACGTGCTGAAATGAGGTCTCGGGCCCAAGGCGCAAACACATTCCCGCAAATATTTATTGATGGAAAACATATTGGCGGCTGTGATGATTTATATGCGCTTGATGCCAAGGGCGGCTTGGAGCCATTGCTGACATAAATGCGTATTGCAGCCATACAGATGAGGTCAGGTGTTGATATAGACGCCAATTTGAAGGCCGCAGAAACGCTTATACGCCGGGCAGCAGATCAGGGCGCAAGCTTTATCGCAACGCCTGAAATGACTCATATTCTGCAGCGTTCTTCCAAAGGCCTTTTTGAGGCTATTGATGAAGAGGCGAATGACCGGGGCGTTGAGTATTTTAGCCGCTTATCTAAGGATTTAAAAATCGATCTTCTCATAGGGTCCTTGGCTATTAAGACCGCTGAAAGCCGCGCTGTGAATCGATCTTATCTTTTTAGTAGTTTAGGCAAAGTGACGGCCCGTTATGATAAGATCCATCTTTTCGATGTGACGGTTTCAAAAGAGGAAACATGGAAGGAAAGTCAGATCTATGACCCTGGCGAAAAAGCCGTGATTGCGTCTGTAAACAAGACGAAATTGGGCCTGTCGATTTGCTATGATCTTCGCTTTCCTGCGCTTTATAGGCATTACGCACAATCTGGAGCTGATATCATCACAGTTCCGGCGGCTTTTACAAAGCCTACGGGACAGGCTCATTGGGAAGTTTTGTTAAGAGCCCGAGCGATTGAGACGGGTAGTTTTATTATTGCGCCTGCGCAAGGGGGGCTACATGAGGATGGGCGTAGGACTTATGGCCACTCAATGATTATAGGGCCTTGGGGCGATGTTCGCGCACATTTAAGCCATGACGCTCCAGATATATTGGTCGCGGATATAGATATTAAAGATGTATTGGATGCTCGCCGCAGACTACCAGCATGGAACCACAACCCAGTCTATAAAAAATGATCAAATATAACCTTATATGTCGGCACGATCATGAGTTCGAAGCTTGGTTCTCAAGCTCAAAAGATTATGATGTTCAACGAAAGGAACGTCTTGTGCACTGTCCGTTTTGCGGGTCTGCCAAATTGGAAAAGGCAATCATGGCACCTAATGTGTCGACCTCCCGTAAGAAGACTGCGATCCATTCAAAACGTAAGGAGGCTCTCGCCGTGATGAATGCGGCGGCTCAGACTATCCGTAAAGAAATTGAAGATAAATGTGATTATGTCGGAGAAAAATTTGCAGATGAAGCGCGGGCTATCCATTACGGAGAAAAAGAAGAACGCCCGATCTACGGAGAAGCGAGCGCCCAAGAGGCGGCTGCGCTGAAAGAAGAAGGTGTTGGCATAGCGCCATTACCAGAAATCATTGCGCCCAAGCCTAAGAAAACTGTTAATTAAGTTCAGAGTTAGGCTGCGAGTCTGTCTGGACCCGCACGGTAAGGCGTAAGCGGACGGCGACTTGGCAAAATAATGACGTTGTCATCTGCCATTTCAATAACGGTTTCTCCGTCTTCTATGGCCTTTAAAATTTCAGGAGCATTGGCAAAGGGGCCCAAAGCTATCAACAATTGATCCTGAGCATCCGTATTAGGAAGGCTTGCAAAGGCGCGGGCTTGGTTGATCGATATTGTGCCGCCAAAATAGGCTTGACGCAGACGTGGAGATAATAGAGCAACACAAAGCAAATCTTTGACGCAGGATTTTGACACATAAAGCTCAGAGGCTATTTCCATAAGCCCGTAGCCTTTACGGCGTAATCTAGCGACTTCTTCAAAACGCTCTTGATTTGATAAAAGGCTCATAGGGCGTAATCTTTTAGTGGCTATATTAGCTTCGTTAGCCTCATATTGTCCTTCCTCATGGTTGACCAAAATATAAGGTACGCGCACGAGGGAGCGTGGTAATTCGCCTGAAAACCTCATCCGCCGTAGGGCCGCTAATCTTTTTTTACCATCAACAACAATGAGCTTTTGACCGCGGGATATGACTATGAGGGGATTTAGGAGCCCATGCTTAACAATAGACGCTTGAATTTGCGTGACATCTCTCAGACGCTCGCCATAGAGGATACGAGTGGTCGGGGCGCGAAAACGGGAAAGTTTGGCCATCTTAACTTTGGTCGATAACATAATTGCCTCCTTAAAAGACTACGTTAATAATGTACCAACGTTTACGGGGTTGATACAGTTCCATTAATTAATTCTCACTATGGTTAACGGATATTAACTTCTTACACCATTGTTATGAAACAACATTATGTCACAAATAAGATAGATCCCCTGAATTAAACCTGAAGGCAAAACATCTGCGCCGTTAGGACTTTTTAACTCTATTTATTAACGTGAGGCTACAGTCACATAATTAATCGAAAGATCATCAGAAAAGCGCCATGTGCTGGTCACTGGATTAAGGTTCATGCCGATACTTGGCTGAGGTGAAAGACCTGCAGATACTAACCAGCGCTTAATTTCTTCAGGTTTAACGAATTTATGATATTGATGCGTGCCCCTCGGTAGCCAGCGCAAGACATATTCTGCGCCCAATATCGCGAAGGTGAAGGCCTTAAAAGTACGATTTATTGTTGAGCAGAACATAAGTCCGCCTTCTCTGACCATGGCCCCGCAATCATTCATAAATTCAGGCGGGTTTGCTACATGTTCGATAACTTCCATGTTTAGCACAGCGTCATAAGGTTTATCGCCGCCCTTTTTCCCCGAAGAGGCAACCATTTGTTCGATTGTGCCGTGGCGATAGTCAATTTCCAAACCCATCTGTTCGGCATGCGTTTTGGCTGTTTTAAGATTTCGCTCTAGGGCGTCTACACCCGTCATTTGGGCCCCTAGGCGTGTCAGCGGTTCGCATAATAGGCCGCCTCCGCATCCAATATCCAGAATACGTAATCCTTTCAGGGGTAGATCGCTCTCTGGGTCGCGATGAAAATGATCACAGAGTGTATCTTTTATAAATCCGAGCCGGGCTCCGTTCATTATATGCAGGGGTTTAAAAGGGCCCTTCGGATCCCACCAATCAGCGGCCATCCGAGAGAAGCTCTCCATTTCGGCTGGATCCACAGAAACAGTTTTGATTGTTTCAGGTGAGGTGTGAGTATGAGCCATGTTTAGTCCTCAGTTTCGATAGGTTTCTTAGGAGTTAGGGAGTCCCATATCAATAGGATGTCTGTGTTAGGCAATTTGAAACACTATTCTTCTATTTACGATTGCGATTAGGTTTGAGTTTTTCTGTGTTTGGTTGTCATGCTGCATAAATATAATTCTATATTGGACACGCATCCTGAGCTCATTTGCCGGTTTTCGCCGGACTTTTCTTTGACCTATGTGAACAGAATGTTTGCTGATTTTTTTCAGGGTCAAGAAAAAGACTTATTAGGGACATGTCTGTTCGACATCGTTCAAGAAGAGCAGCGCAAGTCATTACATAACAAGCTTTCAACCCTCTTACCTGAAGCCCCTCGCGCCACTATAAACAGCTCACGCATAAAAGATGACGGCACGGTCTTCCATCTTGAATGGATTATAATCGCTTTATTTGACGAGTTTTCTCAGCTTATTGAGTATCAATCTTTGGCCCGCGACGTAACGGAGCAACGCACTCTTACGCTCGAGCTTGAAGCGCGTAACAAGGCGCTTGAAACAATGCAGTCCGAAATGCGCATTGTTTTAGATTCAATGCCGTCCAAAGTTTGGTATAAGGATGATAAAAATACTATTCTGAAGCTCAATGCGACCGCTGCCGAATCTATGGGTATGGATGTTATGAGTGTTGAAGGCCAAAACACATATGACCTATTTGGAGATAGCGCCAAAGCCTATCATGATGATGATTTAAAAGTTATCAATACGGGAAAACCCCTTCTTGGCATTGTCGAGCGCTACACCCCAAACGAAGGTGAGCCGGGTTGGACACAGACTGATAAAATTCCGTTTAACGATCCGTTGACAGGCGAAAATCGAATTTTGGTTGTTTCAACAGACATCACTGAGCTCAAGGAAAAAGAGGCCATCTTAGAAGCTATAAACAGAAATCTCGATGATTTTGCCTCACTGACCTCTCATGATTTACAGGCTCCCTTACGGCATATCTCGGTCTTTGCAGAATTGCTTCAGGTGGAGCACGGTCACTGCCTCCCACCTGAGGGACAGGCCTATATTAGGAAAATAAGTGACGGCGTTGAAAACATGAATAGTCTGATTAGGAGTTTTCTTAAATTTATGCGCTCATCTCCAGGCACTGCACGCCTTGACCCCGTCAATTTATCTTCTGTGATAGATCACGTCGCGCAGCTTAATATGTCTAAGCTGCAAGCGTGTGGCGGCGTTATAAATTGCCCGAATGATTTAATTCACGTGCGCGGAGATCGTGCTTTATTGACTCAAGTTGTCAGTAATCTTGTCGAGAATGCGATTAAATATCGTGATCATTCTGTACCCGTTATTATTGACATCTCAGCCTCTAAGAATAAAGGGCAATGGCATTTAAGCTTTGCTGATAATGGCGTTGGTATTGACAAAGAATTTGCGCCGCATGTGTTTGACCTCTTTGGCCGCTCAAAACTGCAATCCCATAGGGAAGGTACAGGAATTGGATTGGCTTTATGTCAACGTATCATCACGCTTCACGGCGGCCGAATTGAGCTAAATGAAACACGTGAAAAGGGGGTCGAATTTAAGTTTTCACTAAATGCAGCCAGAGCTTGAATAAGAGATAAGCCTATGGGTACAGTGGCCTCTCAGGCTCAAACATGAACTGATATTAACCCTGTTTTTTTGCTTAATCGTAACAGAATTATACTATGATATTCTCGTAAGACTGTAGGACGAGATGAAAATTTTACTGATAGATGATGACGCTGTAGAGCATAAGATCCTAAACTGCTACATTACGGCAGGTTTAAAGGAACCTGCACTCCTCAGCAGCGCTTTTGACTTCAACACAGCAAAAGAGGCGCTGAACTCTGAAGCGTATGATTACATATTTTTGGATGATCGTTTTACGCCCTTTAAGAGTGCTCTTGAAACCCTACCGCTACTAAAACCTATATGTGGTAAGGCTAAGATCATTATTATTTCCTCCTGCATTTATGGCCAGCATTTAAACAGCGCTGAGGCTCTTGGCGTAACAGCAATTATGAACAAATCCGATCTCCGAGAATACGTGACTGAAGCGCTGAATAGACATCAGGTCAAAAAAGCCGATGCGCTATGCGCTGCTTAGCCTCTTGATCAGGTGAAGTTATTTATCGTCGGTGAAGACTGCCTTCTATCAGCTTAAGATCGCTCGCTAGAAAAAAGTCGTTAAGGTTTGAGATAAGCTAACACATATAGCCATTATCCAGACGAGCCCACAGGGCCTTTAAGCGTTTACATTCTTTCTCTTGAAAAAATTTCCTGTGCGCGTATGAAGCGCGATTATTTACAAAGGACTCAATAATGGCGCGTATCGTCATGAAATTTGGAGGCACCTCTGTTGCCAATTTGGAACGCATTCGTCATGTATCCAGATTGGTCGAGGCAGAAGTCAAAGCGGGTCACGAAGTCGCCGTTGTTGTCTCTGCTATGTCTGGTGAAACCAATCGTCTGGTGGCGCTTGTTGATGAACTTGATGCTGACCGCATCGGTAATGAAGATGTTCATGGCGGCGCGATTGAAGATGAGTATGATTCTATTGTGGCAACAGGCGAGCAGGTCACATCAGGATTGCTTTCAATTGCGCTTCGCCGGCGCGGGGTTAGAGCTCGTTCATGGCTCGGCTGGCAAATCCCTCTGCGCACAGATATGGCCCATTCAAAGGCGCGCATCGCAGAAATAGAAAGCTCTGCCATCGGTCCCTCGATGGAAGCTGGCAACGTCGCCGTCGTCGCAGGCTTCCAAGGCATCAGTGATGATGGGCGTATTTCGACATTAGGCCGTGGTGGGTCTGATACATCTGCAGTGGCTTTGGCTGTGGCACTAAAAGCTGATCGCTGTGATATTTATACCGATGTTGACGGCATCTACACGACGGATCCGCGTATCGCCAAAGATGCGCGCCGCCTCAACCGAATTGCTTTTGAAGAAATGTTGGAACTGGCCTCGCTGGGTGCAAAAGTTCTGCAAACCCGCTCTGTTGAGTTGGCCTTAAATTATAATCTGCCTATCCGTGTTTTAACATCGATGGCCGAAGTCGGGGATTCAAACCCCGGAACTCTAGTCTGTAATGAGGATGAAACCATGGAAGAACGCGTTGTATCAGGGGTCGCTTACTCGCGCGACGAAGCCCAAATCACATTGTTAGGTCTTGACGATACGCCGGGCATGGTCGCCAAGGTCTGTGGCGCTATGTCAGATGCTAACATCATTGTGGACATGATTGTCCAAGGAATATCACGCTCTGATAATGCCGCAAACTTGACCTTTACTGTTGGGAAGCGCGATCTCGACAAAGCCCTTAAAGCCCTAGAGGCATCTAAAGCAACAATCGGGTTTGAGAATATCAAGTCGGATGACAATGTGACCAAAGTTTCAGTCGTTGGGATCGGTATGCGTAGTCATACAGGCGTCGCGCAAACTATGTTCGAGGCTTTAGCAGAGCGAGGCATAAACATTGAGGTTATTGCGACGTCTGAAATTAAAATTTCTGTGCTGATTGATGCTGAATATACAGAGCTTGCGGTGAGGGCGCTCCATAATGCTTTTGAATTGCACGAGGCTGCACCTTTAAAAGTTACGGCTCCTTAGAGTATAGCGCATAAGTCCTTAAGGCTTTTCCGTTTAGGCGCTATAAATCCAAACTATAAAGCGGCCCTCACATCCCGATGAGAACCGCTTTCCTGTCTTCCCACGAAAAGACAATTTTATGTGCTAGTCTTAATAAGTCCAGCGGCCGTTAGGCTGAGCGCCATAACGTGCGCTATGCCCTTGATGACCTTGATGCGCTGCATGAGGCGCAGGGCCGCACGTTGCAACTGGCGTTGGCACGGCGTAAGGTACATTAACAACTGGGTTTACGACTTGTGTTGGTAGTTTACGTTTACAGATAACTTGCGTCGCCATTGTATTCCCAAACATTGTTGGGCCTGAGACTTTCTCCCAATAAGACCCATCTGAACCGACATTAGAGGCATATGTTCCGTTTTGTGTTAGAACAGGCGCTGTAGCTTGACGGACCATAGGCATTGAAGGCGCTACCTGCATTGACGGGGCCATGGTTCCAGGGAGGGTAACCACGCGCTGCATCGGCGCTGCTTGAAGCGGCGCTGTCATGCCGTAAGCAGGTGTCATACCGCCATTTGCGATAGGCTGGGCAACTGCGCGGCCTGAATTTAGAGCGGCTTGTGCATTTGTCGGCGAACGATCAACATATGATGTCGGCGCATGTACAATACCTGGCGTAAATGTATTTTCACCATACTGGCGCGGCGCAAATTTAGAGGCGTCATAGCCTTGTCCAACGACAGTGCGTAATGGCTGGGCCACGACAGGAGCTGGCATCGGCGCCGCGACATAAGGCTGAGCGACGACGGGTTGAGGGGCCATTGTCACTGCAACAGGCGCCCCTTCATCAGATCGGCAATAATTTGTCGATGTTGGATGACATCCATTTGTAAAGCCGCTTGGCGCGTCAGAAAGACCTGCCGTTGGCGCCATGCCATGAACACGCGTAATAGATACAT
>JAHDDT010000006.1:0-6619 GCA_020629195.1 Hellea sp. | reverse complement strand
AGAGACCGCGCTTTTGCACGGCTTATTGCGGCGACAACCTTTCGCCGTATGGGGCAGATTGATGCCGCGCTTAAGCCATTTGTCCGGCAGCGCCCAACGAAACTGGTCTATGCCGCTCTACAAACAGCGACGGCCCAGCTCTTATATCTAGGGACGCCGCCCCATGCTGCGGTTGGCGAGACGGTTGCGATGCTAAAATCGCGGGGGTCTTCTAAAGGCTTTGCGAATATGGCCAATGCCGTTTTGCGCAATATCGTCAAAGAAGGTCAGAAATATGCAGGGGCGCAGCCGCCCAAAGTCAATATTCCAGGCTGGCTTCGCGGCGAGTGGGAGCGCGTCTATGGCCGCCAAGCGGGCCGAAAAATGGCGGTACAGCTCATGAAAGATCCTATTTTGGATGTTACGGTTAAATCTGATGCCGCTGGATGGGCTGAAAGATTAGGCGGCGTCCAAATAGGTGCAGAGAGCGTTCGGCTTAATAAAATTGGCGATGTCACCGCCCTTGACGGCTTTGAGGACGGCGAATGGTGGGCGCAAGATATTGCTGCAAGCTTACCTGTGCAGCTTCTCGGCGATGTGAAAGGCAAACGTGTGCTAGATCTCTGCGCGGCACCTGGCGGTAAAACGCTTCAGCTCGCGGCTAAGGGCGCAATCGTGACG
This sequence comes from Hellea sp., assembly GCA_020629195.1. Taxonomy (GTDB): domain Bacteria; phylum Pseudomonadota; class Alphaproteobacteria; order Caulobacterales; family Maricaulaceae; genus Hellea. The sequence goes on along the minus strand of JAHDDT010000006.1, from coordinate 5,959 downwards.
GCCGTTGATAAATCAGAAGGCCGATTGAAGCGGCTTGAAGAAAATCTCGAGCGAACGAAGCTAAAAGCGGAAATTATTTGTGCTGATGCGTTGGAGTGGGCCCCTGAGGCGGCTGATTTTGATATTGTCTTGCTAGATGCGCCCTGTTCCGCAACAGGCACATTTCGCCGTCACCCAGACGTGCTATATAATAAGACTCCCAAAGACGTCGCTAATCTTGTCCGCCTTCAAGATAAATTACTCCCCAAGGCGGCTGAGTTTACAGCTCCTGGCGGGACACTTTTTTACTGCACCTGTTCGCTTCAACCCGTGGAAGGACAGCCGCGCGTGGATAAGTTTTTACAGAATGCGCCAGAATTTCGCCTTATTCCAATTTTAGAGGTGCCTCAATTGGCTCTGCCTGAGGCAACATTTTTCAAAGGCGGCTTAAGGTCCTTGCCATATTATCTTGAAGATAAGGGGGGTATGGACGGCTTTTTTATGGCTCGGCTTGAGCGGGAAGAATAAATACTGGTAAAGTAAGGCTACATTAACCTTGTTTTGGTCTAATCTTTGCAACTGAGCTTTGTAATGTTTCAAAATGGGAGGCTCCAAATGAGCACGAACACAATTTTAAAGTCCAGCGCGATTGCTGCGATTACTCTTGCAGGTCTGTCTGTTACAGCCTCTGCCAATGCACAATCATCGCGTTATGGTAACGTCTATGATTACGAAAGCGGCCGTAATTGTGGCCAAGCTTGCGTAGCACCTGCGCCGATGGGACAAACATCATCGCGCTATGGTAATGCTGTAACACATACTGCTCCAATGCATGTCGCACCCGGCCCTATCTATGTGGATTGTGCTCAAATGGGTACATGTGCGCCGCAACCTACAACAGTTTACACGCAGCCAGCCCCGGTTCAGTATCAAGCGGCTCCAACTTACACTCAGGCACCTGCGAACTGTCCAGCCGGAACAACGGCTCAAGCAGACGGAACATGCATGCAAGGTAGCTTCGGGTCTTCAACAACATATTCTGCGCCGACAACTAGCTATGGTAGTTCGTCATACTCATCATCTTCATCAGTAATGACATCAATGCCGGCTGATTGCCCCGCTGGAACAACAGCTCAGTCAGATGGCACGTGCCTTCAGGGTTCAACAAGCTATTCTGCACCCACACTTCCTGATACATATGACAGTTTCGGCTCGTCATCGTCTTATAGTTCGTCAACTTATAGCTCAAGCACAACAGCTCCAGCAAATTGCCCAGCGGGTACAACTGCTCAGTCTGACGGAACATGTATGCAAGGCGGGTCTGTTTCTTCTTATACAGGAAGTTCAGTCGAGCTTTACACAGGTGATGCCTCGGCTACGGGGACAACATCTTATGGATATACATCTGAAGGCACTTACACGGCGACTGATTACCTTCCAATCCGTAAGTAATTCAGCCAAACTTTGAAAAACCCGTCCGGTTTTGACCGAGGCGGGTTTTTTTATGCGCTCGCTCAATGAGCGACTCTGCTTGCCTAGGGACGGTGCGGCTGATAATGGAGCTTAATGCCAAATAAAATCCTTATATCTCCGTCTATTTTGTCTGCTGATTTTGCAGATCTTGGGGCTGAAGTTCGCGCAATTGATGCGGCAGGTGCAGATATGATCCATATTGATGTTATGGATGGCCATTATGTGCCTAATCTGACCATTGGCCCAATGGTCGTGAAGGCTTTAAAACCTCATACTCAAAAACCTTTTGATGTGCATTTAATGATTGCACCCGCAGATCCGCTTATTCAGGCTTTTATAGATGCTGGTGCAGATTATGTGAGTGTTCATCCTGATGCAGGACCGCATCTACACCGTACGCTTCAGGCAATCAAAGCGGGTGGCGCTAAAGCAGGTTTAGTCCTAAACCCTGGCACGCATCCAGATGTCGTTGATCCTGTTATTGACGAGCTTGATCTTATTTTGGTTATGAGCGTGAATCCAGGTTTCGGGGGTCAGAGCTTTATTTCGTCTCAGTTAAGTAAAATCAAAATTTTAGCTGACAAAATAGAAGCAAGTGGACGCGACATCATTCTTGAAGTCGATGGCGGCGTAAATCCTGTCACGTCACAGCAATGTATTGAGGCAGGAGCAACGGCTCTTGTTGCTGGTAGTGCTGTCTTCAAAGGCGCAGGGACTTATTCTGAAAATATAGCAGCACTGAGACACCAATCTATGGCGGCCTCTAAGGTCGCTTAAACCCAGAGTACGGACCCCAAAATGTCGCGGCGTATTCCGTTATCACAGCTATTAAAGGGCGGAGCGGTTTATCATTACAAACGCTGGGCTGTTGACTTGGGCGGACCGCTTCGGGCCGTAAATATGACAGTTGGAAAACCAACTGTTTTTCATGATATACGCCCATCATTTCTCTATGGGGATAAGAAAAAAGCAGATAGCTTTCTCAAAGGTCATTTCGATTATGCAGGCCAAACATTGGATGTTGGCGGGCAGGGGGACCCATGGACAGTCGCTGTGCCGTCTACTCGATTTGCAACGTGGTTGCATGGATTTTCTTGGCTTAATCATTTTGCGGTATCTAAGGATAAAAATGCGGCTATTCGGGCTAGAAGCCTCATAGACAAATGGATATCTGTTTACGGTAAATGGAACCATTTTGCTTGGTCTCCAGATATATTGGCGGACAGATTATTTCATTGGCTAGCTGTATGGTCGCCTTTGCTTAGTGGGGATAGTCTTTCCGAAACGGCGCAATCACGTAGGTCTTCCGTCTTGCGCCAGCTTAAGCGTCTTCGAAAAGTCTATCGCCGCACAAGTCCCGGGCTTCCGCGCCTTAAAGCGGCGGCTGTGTTGGCCATGGGCGGCGCGAGGTTGAAGGACAAATCTGATGGGTTTTTAGGCCGCGGCCTTGATTGGCTCGATGATGAAATAGAGCTTCAAATATTGCCGGATGGGGGCCATATTTCCCGCTCTCCTGCGCAAGCTATAGAAGCGCTCGAAATATTACTGACTTTGGATAGTTTACTCGAATCTCGCGGTGTTGAAGGATCGCGTGCCATGAGCCGGGCGATTGACCGCCTAGCACCCATCGTTTCCTTTTTTACAGCGGCCGACGGAAAGCTTGTCACTTTTAACGGAAGCGGAGAGGGTGAACTCGCTAGGCTTGTCGCCCTTAAAAAAGCAGCGCCTAAGACTAGCTCCAAACCGTTCGGTTATTGTCCGCATACAGGTTATCAGCGCATCGAAGCCGAAGGGACAGTTTTAATGGTAGATACGGGCGAGACAAGTCCGCATCCTTTTGATGTTCAGGCGCATTTGTCTCCACTTGCATTCGAACTTTCAACGCAGGTTGGACGCTTGGTCGTGAGTTGCGGTTGGAATGAGCAGCAGCCGTTAAATTTCCGCCGGCCTGTCAGAACTACGGCTGCACATAGTAGCCTTACTCTGGATAACCGATCTGCAGGGAGTCTGCTGAAAGAGGGTCTCAGGACAAAATATTTGGGCGAAGCTGTGGCTTTTTCGGCTCATCCCGTTAGCGCAACCCGTAAAGAACAAGTCTCAGGTACATGGCTTGAAACCTCTCATGATGGCTATCGAGAGGAGACGGGGCTCTCTCATCGCCGCCGCTTTTACATGTCCGTTGAAGGCGATGATATCCGCGGCGAAGACAGCCTTTTCGTGCCCTTAGGGGCTGTACCACTGAGTAATGTGGAGAAGCCTTTTCAGATCAGTTTCCATTTCCATCCGGATGTTCGAGTCAGTCTTTCACAAGATCAGCAAAGCGCGTTATTAGTTCAAAATGGCAAGGCGGGTTGGCGTTTCCGGACGGATGGCGGCCCTCTAAGTCTTGAAGATTCTGTTTATCTTGGCGCGGGGCACCGTCCGGTAAAATGTCAACAAATTATCATCTCTGGCAATGCTTTTTGTGACAGTGATGGAGAAACCCGCAGTAATCGTGTGCGCTGGTCATTCCGTAAGCTGGAAGCCCGAAAATGAGCTTGATGCGTATGCCATGGCTGACAAAGACAGCCGTTATTTTATTTGACGCCATTTTGGGCGGGCTCTGCATGTACGGCGCAATTCAATGGCGCTATGATTTTCTCAACAAAACGATTCCTAACAATGTAGATGAAAATGCGGCTTTCGTTATGGTGGGCTTGGTCATCGTCTTGTGGTTATCATTGGGTGTTCATAGAGCAATTTGGCGTTTCACCTCTATTTCGGATATTCGTAAACTCCTCGAAGGTGTCTTTTTGGCAGTCATTTTGACGCCGTTGATTTTATTTCTTTTCGTCGATAGAGCCGAGCATTTCCCGCGTTCTGCACCTCTCATATCAGGCGCACTGTTTTTCGTTATTTTGTCGGTTAACCGCCTTGTCGTGATGCTGTTCCAAAATGGTGATATTCGCGGCTTATTTCATAATTATGGCGCGAACCGTAAAGATGCCATTTTGATTGGTAGCGGAGCCTCTCTTTATACTTACCTGCGAGATAGTTTTCGGCAAAGCGGCGGCCCAGGATATAATATACGGGGGCTTATAGAAACGGATGATAGCTATCAGGGCCGTTCCATTCGCGGTGTGCCTGTCTTAGGAAACTTGGAAACGCTTCCAAAGGTCTATGCGCGGCTGGGATTGGATAAAACTAACAAACCTATGCTCTTAGCGACTGACGTCGCGCCAGATAGGGCTCAAGCTTATCAGCTCGTGAAGACTGCGTCTGAAATCGGGGCGCCCCTCGCAAGGATTGCAAAAAATCCCGGAGAAAAGCTCTCGCCATTTGAAGCGGCTGACTTGATTGGTCGTGAGGCAAGAGCTTTGGATATTGCGCCCGTTAAACGTCTCATGACAGGCAGGCGCGTCATGGTTACGGGGGCAGGCGGGTCAATTGGCTCAGAGCTATCTCGTCAGATAGCGGCTCTATCGCCTGCTAAGATGATCCTCGTCGATAATTCGGAGTTTAATTTATATAAACTCGACCAGCTTATGCGGGACCTCTTGCCAGATGAAGGCGATACAAAATGGGGGGTACATCTGGGGGATGTGTGCGATCTGCCTTGTATGGAAGAGATATTCAAAACCCATAAGCCTGAGATTATTCTGCACGCGGCAGCATTTAAACATGTGCCTCTGGGGGAAACCAATCCGATCGAAACTTTGAAAAACAATGTAGGGGGCACAAAAACAATCATTGATCTGGCGGTTAAATATAAGGCTAAGAGCTTTACATTGGTTTCTACGGATAAGGCCGTTGACCCCAGCAACATCATGGGCGCGAGCAAACGCATTGTCGAATTGCTAACCATGGCCTCTGAAGCCCAGCAATCGGCACTCTCGGCTTCGGCTGTAAGGTTTGGTAATGTTCTGGCCTCCGCCGGGTCTGTTGTCCCTTTATTTGAAGAGCAGATTGCAATGGGCGGTCCGGTGACGGTAACGCATAAAGATGTAAACCGCTATTTCATGACAACTGAGGAGGCCGCAGCGCTCGTTCTTCAAGCGGCGGCGCTTAACTCCAATCAATCCCAAAGTAAGGCTTCTATCTTTGTTTTGGAAATGGGTGAGCCTGTAAACATAACGAGGCTCGCTCGGCAGCTTATTCGATTAAGAGGTTTTGTTCCTGACCGAGATATCAAAATAGAATATACAGATCTTCGCGACGGAGAGAAAATGTCAGAGGCTCTAACAGGTGATGACGAGGTTTTGGAAACAACCTATGTCAAAGGGGTCATGCGTTTTAGCGGCAATGTATCGGACCCCGCGTCTATGTTGCGCCGCATCGATCAATTGCTCGAGGCGATTGACCGCCGCAATAAACCCGCCATTCGAAAAGCGCTTAAAGCTTTATTGCCCGGTTATGAACCTAATGGCGGCTTGTCGTAAAATGCCTCTCATGTTACGGGCGCCCAAAACCAATATGTGAATGGATTCGTCTTTATGCCTGCTCCTAATCCCGATCTTCCGCCTTTTGA
>JAHDDT010000093.1:2080-7858 GCA_020629195.1 Hellea sp. | reverse complement strand
GCGCGGCGTATATCCTTATCGCCACGCTTTCTCAAGCCTTTTAGAACGATTCGACAGATCTTATTTCCCTTGTTAGGCTCATGACTAGGAGGGTGAATGGACGAATTGCTGACAATCGGGGTTGAAGAAGAATATCTTTTGGTTTGTCCAGATACGGGCGCGGCGGTTAAAAACCCGCCCAAAGGCTTTATGAAAATCTGCCGTGAGCGCATTGGAGAGCGCGTAACGCCAGAGTTTCTTCGCTGTCAAATTGAGATCGCGACGGGTATTTGCCATACGGTTTCAAAAGCCCGCGAGGAAATTGCCGATTTACGCGGCATGATTGCCCAGATTGCTATCGACCATGATATGCGGCTTATGGCGGCGTCAACCCATCCTTTCACGCCTTGGAAAACACAACAGGCAACAGAGGGCGATCGATACGAACAGCTCGACGCGGATATGCAGGGCGCGATACGGCGCATGATGATTTGCGGTATGCATGTGCATGTTGGCCTAGAGAACCCTGAGCGCCGCATCGATGTGCAGAATCAAATGCGTTACTTTTTGCCCCATATGTTAGCTTTGACGACCAGTTCTCCTTTTTGGGAGGGCCGGCAAATGGGTATGAAATCTTACAGGCTCTCAGTTTTTGATGGCATGCCGCGCACGGGTATTCCTGAAGAGCTTGATAGTTTCGGCGAGTATGAGCGTTTAATTAATACTATTATCAAAGCAGGTGCCATTGAGGATAGCTCTAAAATTTGGTGGGATATTCGCCCCTCTGCTAAGTTTCCTACGCTTGAAATGCGGATCTGTGATATTTGCACAAAACTTGAAGATGCGATGGCCGTCGCCGCGATTTACCAATCTCTGACGCGGCGAATATTACGGCTGAAAGAAACCAATATGAAATGGCGTGTCTATCCAGCATTTTTGATAGAAGAGAACCGTTGGATGGCGCAACGGCATGGGGTAAAAGGCGGCCTCATTGATTTGGGGCGCGGGGACGTGGTGCCGTTTCCAGATCTTCTGGAAGAGCTTATAGAATGGATTGCCGAAGACGCTCAGGCTTTGGGCTGTCTGAATGAGGTTTATCATGCACGTGAAATCGTAAAGCGGGGCTCCAGTTCCTGCCGTCAACTCGCGGTCTATGAGGCTGAAGTGTCTAAGGGGGTGCGTAAGAGGGCCGCTCTCAAAACAGTTGTCGATCAATTAGTCGCAGAAACTGTAGAAGGTTTGTAACACCCCTAGCCAAAGGGGCTGACTTTGTTATGACACGCTTATGACATCCGCATTCCATAAAATCTCTGCCACCAAAGAGACGCCGCTTTTCATTTTTGGCGACCATGCCTCAAGGTATATTCCCCAAGAGTTTGATAATCTTGGCCTTACGGGTGAAGATTTGACGCGTCATATTGCATGGGACATCGGAACTGAAACTATCGTGCGAGACCTTTGCGCGCATTTTGGATGCGCGGGACAGCTTGCGGGTGTCTCGAGATTAGTCATTGATTTGAACCGTGACCTTACGGCGCCAGGGCTCATCCCTGTGGTGAGTGACGGTACGCTTGTTTCTGGGAATGAGAATCTCTCCGATGTGGCTCGCCAAGACCGTATTGAGCGGTTTTATAATCCCTATCATACCGCTTTAAAAACAGCGCTGGACGGATTTGAAGACCCGCTTGTGCTTTCGGTTCATAGTTTTACGCCCAAGCCAAATTTGGGGGATTGCCGTCTTCTTGATATCGGATTGTTGGTTAAACATGACGCAGACAGCGCTGAGCAATTGCGCGAAATGTTTATGCGTTTGGGGCGTCATTTCACGATTGGAATGAATGAGCCTTATTCAGCCCATGATTTAAACCATACGATTGATGCACATGTTGCGCCGCGGGGCCTACGCCATCTTGCAATCGAGGTGCGCCAAGACCATATCGATACGGACGAAAAAGCGCGCGATATGGCGCGTGTATTGGCAGGGCGGCTTGAACCGCTCGTCAATAGAAGCCGTATTGATATAATCAAACCTTAGCAGGAGCTTTTTATGGCGCATGACATCCAAAATTTCCAAAACGACCTTTGCGAAAACACTACACATTTCGTCAATGGCAAAGACATGTTCTCAGCCTTCCCTGACGGGACGGAGCAAGTGCAGCTCGGCATGGGGTGTTTCTGGGGCGCAGAGCGTATTTTGTGGAAACTGGACGGTGTGCATGTGACGTCCGTGGGCTATGCTGGCGGACATACGACGGACCCTGATTATAAGAAGACCTGCACCGGCACGACAGGCCACGCCGAAATGGTGCATGTGGTTTACGATTCCAAGGTCATCTCCTTTGATGAAATCCTGAAAGTCTTTTTCGAAAATCACGATCCAACCCAAGGTAACCGCCAAGGTAATGATGTCGGGCCGCAATATCGTAGCGCTATTTTCACCTATAATGATGATCAAATGCGCCGCGCGAATGAGGCTGCAGACCGCTATGCTGAGGCCTATGGCCGCCCCGTCACAACAGAGCTGCGCGATGCTCCGACTTATTACGCGGCGGAGGATTACCACCAACAATATCTCGCCAAAAATCCGCAAGGCTATTGCATGCACGGCCCGACGGGGATTGTGTGTCAGTTGCCTGAACGCGAAGTGCCCGCAATCGGTTAAGAACCGATTGCAACGTAGCGCTGAGACCGCTAGCGGTTTCGGGTGGTGCAATGCTCAATAGGGCGCTCCATCCTTCCGGCGATAGACCCGCTTAGCTGTGCCATTGGCCGGTAAGTCTAAGTCTATGTCGGGATAATGGGCGTGGTCACTTCCGGGGTTTCTGCTTCCAATGATAAGAAACCGGACGTCCTCATTTGTGAGGTTTTGCATATGATGGCCATTGCCATCCCCGGCGGGGTGGGTGGTGATGTCGCCGGGGCTTAGCTCCGTCTGTCCATGATCATCGATTAAGATGGGGTGACCTTCCAAGATCATGACCATCTCATCCTCAGCGCTATGCCAATGACGTTGAGATGACCAGGCGCCAGGCGGCAGTGTAATGATATGTGCGCCAAATTGCGTTAATCCGCCAAAGTCACCTACGGCTTTCTTGCTGCGGTCAAGACAAGGCCCATCAAAAGGCGAGGGGTAATTTGTCCCGCTTGTCTCAGGCACATCTTTAAGACTGATTTTCGGCATGGGGCAATCTCCTGCATTGGGGGTCATGCCTATAGGATTACACTAATCCTCTGAATAATCGCCGAAAAATTTACGAGCTAATATAGAGCCTGTCACCGCGCCGCCAACACATTTCACGCCCGCCATAATCCATTCTCGAGGGGTGAGTTCAAACGGGCCTTTAATCGCTTCTTCGACCATAAATTGCTCAAGGGGGTCAGCTCTTAAAAAGGTCCAGTAGAATAAAAGGCCAAATCCGATAGCGGCACCAATCCATTGGACTTGAGACCAGTTTTTGCTTTCTGTAATCCGAGCTGCGTTTTGAAGAGACCGCCTCAGGCTGCTCACCACAAAAAATACGAAAACGCTTGGCAGAGTTAAAAAGAAAAAAGCGATCATAGGGGCACGGCCATAGAGACTTTCCATATTTCCTGTTCCTGGAAACGCTTGCGGAAAAGCCCCAATGGTGTGGAATAAGGCGAAGGTCATGGCCGTGAGGTAGTAATGCCAATAATTGTGAAGATGAGCGAATAAGGTTTTATGCTGCTCAAGCCTGTCACTAATCGAGGGTTGGCGCTGTATATGAGGATTTTGACTCGGCGGCGGGGCATAACTCTGATGTTGAGCATTAGGGATATAGCTTCGTCCTTGTAATGCCTGGGCCTGAGGACTTTCGGTTCTTGATTGCTTCAGTCTTTGACGTAAGGCATTCATATCCAAATTTTGCGCGTTTTGCTGCGTCATATTCCACCCCTGTTTTTGTTTTTCTGAGGTGTAACAAAATAGCCTGTAATCTTTCTTAAAGCGTCAGTGTTTCTGCGCCTAAGGTTAAGATAATATATATCGCGGTGACGTAAATCGCTTGCATAGGGATTATATCCCCGCTTTAAACCCAACAATATGACAAATGCATCCCCTATAAACCCTGTCGATTTTGCGGCGGCCCTTATCAAGCGGCCTTCCGTGACGCCTGCCGATGCGGGGGCGCTGGATACTTTGCAGCATGAGCTGGAAGGGATGGGGTTTGTCTGTAAGCGCTATGCCTTTGGCGAGGGCACGACAGGTAAGAATGCGCGGGTGGAAAACCTTTATGCGCGGCTTGGCACCAAAGCGCCTAATTTCTGTTTTGCGGGGCATACCGATGTTGTGCCTGCGGGGGATGAAGCGAAATGGGCCCAAGACCCCTTTGCAGGACAGATTAAAAATGGCGAGCTGTTGGGGCGCGGCGCGGCAGATATGAAAGGTGCGATTGCGGCCTTTGTGGGTGCGGTATCTGATTTACTCAGTACGGGTTGGACGCCCAGTGGCTCAATTAGTTTCCTCATCACAGGGGACGAAGAAGGCCCCGCTTTAAACGGCACCAAAAAGCTTCTCGCCGCAATAGAACAAGACGGCGAAAAAATTGACCACTGCCTTGTGGGTGAGCCGACCAATCCGAATGAAATGGGCGAGATGGTGAAAAACGGACGACGTGGGTCTTTTAATGCTGACATCACCGTGACCGGCAAGCAAGGCCATGTGGCCTATCCGCATTTGGGTATTAACCCTGTGCCAACACTCCTCGGTATTTTGGGGATGTTGCAATCGCGGCATTTGGATGATGGCTCTGAGTTTTTTCAGCCCTCTAATCTGGAAATCACAACGGTGGATGTCGGTAATCCGACAGAAAATATGATTCCCGAAACAGCGCGGGCGCGGTTTAATATCCGCTTTAATGTTGCCCATAGCGGAGCGAGCCTGACGGAATGGCTTGAAGGGATTTTAGAGGATGCGCGCCAAGGTTTTGACGGTACCGTAGAGGCGGAGATACGCATTTCGGGCGAGAGCTTCTTAACCCCGCCTGGAAAGCTGACAGATATTCTCCAAGACGCCACCCAAGCCGTGACAGGCCGCCGCCCTGAACTCTCCACATCGGGCGGCACCTCGGATGCGCGCTTCATTACGAATTATGCCCCCGTGGCTGAATTTGGCCTCGTCGGCGCGACTATGCACCAAGTCAATGAACGCGTCGACGTTGCCGACATCACGACATTAACGGCCATCTATAAAGATGTGCTGAAACGGTATTTTGCATGAATATCGTCGCCGCTCTTTTTGGCAGTGTCAAAGCACTGGCAGGCCGTGCTGATTGGACGGATCATTTCGATTTGACCCGCAAAGGTTTGCAACAAAGTTTCGTCGCGCTGCTCCTGACCATTCCCGCCTTTTACCTCATCGCCCATGCGGTGCAGACAGAACGCGCAAAGCTGCTTGAGGCTGAGGTCAGCGCCATACCGCTTGCTCCCTTCGCAATTATTCTATTGCTCTATTTGCTGACTTTCTCAGCGGCCGCTTATATTTTTGCCATGATATTTGATAAGCAAGACAGGTTCAGGCCGTGGGTAATATCCCGCCATTGGAGCGTGTTCTGGCTCACCTTTATTGTTGCGGGAACATTCGGATTAAACCTGATGGGCATCGTGCCATTTGCTGTCGCAAACTCTATCGCGCTGGCCGCATTTCTCTGTATCCTATTAATAGACATCCGCCTCGCCCAGACAGTCATTCCGTTTCCTATAGGCGCGGCGATACTCATTGGCTGCACAATCAATGCAATGGGATTGGTGGTGATATTGTTGGGTTTTGAGCAGGTGATTTAA
>JAHDDT010000093.1:0-1980 GCA_020629195.1 Hellea sp. | reverse complement strand
CCATCGGGCGGGGCGACGGGGCCGCATTCGGTTCTGTCTCTGCTCTCCAGCACTTCGCGCATATCCGCACTGTTCCATTTGCCCATGCCGACCTCGGCGAGGCTTCCTGTGATGGAGCGGACTTGTTTGTGCAGGAATGAACGCGCGCGGAAATGACAGTGAATTTCTGCACCTGCGCGCAGCACCGTGATTTCATCAATGGTTTTGACGGGGCTTTTGGCTTGGCATTGCGTGTCGCGAAAAGTTGAGAAGTCATGCTTACCGACAAGGACCTGAGCGGCATGGTGCATAGCGTCGGCATCGAGCTTGACGGGGATGCGCCAGACACGACCTTGATCGAGCGAGAGCTTCATACGCCGATCAATGAGGCGGTAAAGATAGCGCCGCTCGGTGGCATCAAAACGGGCATGCCAGTCCTCGGGCATAATCTCGGCGTCGAGCACGGTAACAGGTTCTTTGACCATGTGAAAGTTCATGGCATCGCGAAGTTTGTCGGGGCGGATTTCTTTGGAAAGGTCCATATGTGCGACTTGGCCGAGGGCATGAACGCCAGAGTCGGTGCGGCCCGAGCCATAAACCTCGACGGGCTGGCCCTTGTTTAATTTCGCGCCCGCCGCCTCAAGCACGCCTTGCACGCTCGGCCCATGGTCTTGCCACTGCCAGCCCATATAAGGCGCGCCGTCATATTCAATAGTGAGTTTATAGCGGGGCATTAGGTGAGCTGCGTTCCCTTGAGCACCGCCGTCCCGCGCAGGAAATCTTCGGCGCTCATTTTCGGTTTTCCTGCAGGTTGAACTTCGAGCAGGCGGATGGCGTCTAGTGCGCAGGCGATGAGGAGATTATCATCCAAAGCCGTGCCGTAAGGGTGGCCGTGCGTGTCTTCAATCTCTACATATTCGCACATATGGACTTTGACGCGCCTACCGTCGATTTCGCACCAAGCCCCGGGGAAGGGGGCGAGGCCGCGAATGTGGCAATCGAGTTTTTCCGCCGATTGGTTCCAATTTATGCGGGCTTCAGCCTTGTCGATTTTATGCGCGTAGCTTGGTTCGCCCGTTTGTGGTGTTGGGCGAAGGGCTCCACGTTCCAGCCCGCCCAGCACACGCGGCCACATTCCTGCGCCAATGCGCGAGAGACGATCAAAGAGGGATGCGGCGGTGTCATTTTTTTGGATGTCCACGGTCTCGGAGAGCAGAATATCGCCCGTATCCAGCCCCGTATCCATTTGCTGAATTTGAACGCCCGTTTGCTTATCGCCCGCCATAATCGCCCGCTGAACAGGGGCCGCGCCGCGCCATCTTGGGAGGAGCGACGCGTGTAGGTTAAGGCAGCCGTCACGCGGGGCATCGAGCGCGCGCTGCGGCAGGATTTGACCATAGGCGACGACGCAGGCCACATCGGCATTCAGCGCTTCAAGCCCGTCAATAACTTTGGATTTGCGGAAGCTCTCAGGCGTCTCAACGGGAATACCCATAATTTCAGCAAATTGATGAACAGGAGATTTGGTGAGCTTCTTGCCGCGTCCTGCAGGACGAGGCGGCTGGGTATAAACCCGCACAACATTATAGCCATTGGAAATCAGCTCGGCGAGAGACGGCACGGCAAAGTCCGGCGTGCCCATAAAGACGACAGAGAGGGTCATTACCCCGCTGCTTTCAGCTTCTCTGCCTTTTGAACTTTCTTCACCGCGCGGTTGCGTTTTAGGCGCGAGAGGTAGTCGATAAAGACGACGCCTTTAAGGTGGTCCATCTCGTGCTGAATACAGGTCGCGTATAGACCTTCAGCCCATTCGGTCACGCGCTCGCCATTATAATCGAGATAGGTGAGTTTTACTCGCTCTGGGCGCTCCACCGTATCGAACACATCCGGCACAGAGAGGCAGCCTTCTTCGTAAAGGTTTTTATCTTCAACATCCTCAAGGATTTCTGGGTTCACAAAATACTTAACCTGAGGCTTTTCGCCGTCGCGCGCGAGGTCCAT
>JAHDDT010000092.1:5982-7917 GCA_020629195.1 Hellea sp. | reverse complement strand
CCCTCTACGGCTTTGGGCTCATCATATGTAATCATCACCACATAAGTCGGATCTTCATAGGGAAAAGCGGCTACATATGAAGTCACCAAACGCTTCTCATCATAACCTCCAATAGCAGGTTTTTCGGCCGTGCCAGTTTTACCCATTACGCCGTAACCCTTGACGCGGGACTTTTTCCCTGTTCCGTGAGTCACCACATAACGCATCATATCACGCGTATGTCTTGACGTGCTTGAGGAAAAAACGCGGCGCGGCGCGGCGGCATTGGCAGCATCGCGCTTAAGAAGAGTCGGCGTTACATATAAACCGTCATTAAGCGTCGCGCCAATCGCTGCCGCCAAACCCAATGGCGTAACTGATATACCATGCCCGTAAGACACAGTAACAGTTGTCAAATCAATCCAGCGGTTTTGAATTTGAGGCTTAGCGCTTTCTGCGAGCTCGAATGGAACGCGGTCAAACAATCCAAGAGCTTTGAGATATTCGCGCTGTTTTTCACCGCCAACTCGCAAAGCCAAAATAGCTGTGCCGCGATTAGAGCTTTGCGCCAAAATGTCCGGCATGGCGAGCGGCACCTGACTTGGGTGATCCTCACGGATAAATTTATCGCGCACTTTGAAGGGCTTTTGCACTGGATGGGGCTCCGTTAAGCTGGACACTCCCTCTTCCAAAGCCATCGCCATGGTGAGAGGTTTGAACACTGAACCCAAGTCATAAGTGGACATTGAGGCATGATTAAAGCGAGTTTCGGGCAATGTTGCGCCAGGATTATTCGGATCAAAATTAGGCAAACTCACCATTGAAACAATCTCGCCGGTTTTTAGATTTAAAACGACGCCTGCATTGGAGAGAGCCTCAAAACGCTCCAGACCTTTTTGCAGTTCATCTGCGACGGCGTATTGAACGCGCATATCAACTGATAACGCCAAAGCGGGAGCATTTTTCTCCGCCAGCCTATCATTAAAGGCTCGCTCAACGCCCGCAGAACCGTTTAAATCAACATCGGTAAATCCCGCAATATGTGAGGCAAGATTTCCACGCGGATAGACCCGTTTTGGCTCTTGCCGAAAGGCCAAGCCCGGCAAACCTAGAGCAAAAACAGATTGACGCTCTTTTGGCGTCAAGCCGCGCTCAATCCATACAAAAGATCGCTCCGTTGAGAGCCTTTGGCGCAAAACATTTATATCAAGCTCAGGCCGAACAGAAATTAACTTCTGCACGGTCTCTTCGACATTCCAAACCTTACGCGGCTCCGCATAAAGTGAGTAAGTACTAAGGGTCGTCGCAAGAACCTCGCCATTGCGGTCCGTTATATCCGCCCGAGTGGTTGTGATTTCTTTAGGGAGAAGGTTCGCGCCGCGCTTGTCACCAAAGAGAGACACTTCCGCGAGACGTATAACCACAAGCAAAAGCACAAACATAAATATGAAAGCCCCAATGCGAATACGGATACGACCCTCAGAAACGGAGATAAATTCATCATCCGCCACCGTCATCTTGCGAGCTTGTGGGAAGTGATCCTGCGGCGTCAAGCTCATGGTGCGCCTCCGTCACTCATCTTAGCAGCCTCAACAATTTCAGGACGTAACGGAAACTCTTCAATCAAATCCCCCGCAACAATAACATTTTTCACCTTGATTGACTCAAGCCCCAGATGCTCTTGTGATAACTCTTTAAGGCGCTGAGGGCTTTCCAAATAAGCGATTTCAGCCTGAAGAACGCGCAGATTAGCTTCCTCTTGAGAGATTTGACGCTCTAATGCTGCAGATTGTTTTCGCGCCGTTTGCGATCTTGTTTTGACATAATAAAGCCCAACCGTCAGCGAGACTCCAATCAGGAACAAGATAAATCCTGTCATGCGCCGCGCGGCGCGGATATGGGACGGAATATAGACGCCGCTCATAGCAACGCCTCCAAATCAGAGAGACTTGCCAC
>JAHDDT010000092.1:0-5882 GCA_020629195.1 Hellea sp. | reverse complement strand
AACCGTCCGCCGGGCTTAAGTATTTTTTCTGCGGCGCAAAGTCCTCTGTAAAGCTCGCCAAGTTCATCATTGATAAAAATTCGCAGTGCCTGAAAGACCTTCGTCGCAGGATGGTTTTTCCCCGAACGACCTAAAGCACGCTCAACAATATCGGCCAACTCTTCCGTTGTCGTGATGTCACCCTCATCGCGCGCACGGACGATAAAGTCAGCGGCACGTCGGGCGCGGCGCTCTTCGCCGTAAACTTGGAAAATGCGAATGAGGTCAGAATGCGATAAATCTCGCACAGCATCCGCAGCTGTCGGCCCTGTATTCCCCATGCGCATATCAAGCGGACCCGAACGCATAAAAGAAAAGCCGCGCTCCGCTTGATCGAGCTGCATGGAAGACACGCCAATATCAAGCACCACCGCATCAACCTCAGACAGACCAACTTCATCCATTTTAGAAAAGGGCGTTTCAATCAGGCGGAAGCGCCCATCATAATTCGTAGACAGCTCCGCCGCGCGGGGCTGCACATTGGGATCACGATCTAGCCCGATGACATTGCAATTAGCCGCCTTTAGAAAAGCCTCACTATAACCGCCATTGCCAAAAGTCCCATCCACATAGGCCTCGCCATCCTGCGGCGCGAGCGCACTCAAGACTTCGGGGAGCATGACGGGATAGTGCTTCACGACGCACCTGCTGATGGAATTGTTTTTAACAGGTGGCGACTTTCGCGCGCCAGAGCCAGCAATCCTTCTTTGCGGTCTTCGAGCGCCTTAGGCGACCAAATTTCAAAGCGGCGACCTAAACCCACAAAGGTCACCTTCCCGTTCAGCCCTGCATATTCATGCAAATCTTTTGGCAAAGAGACACGCCCACCACCATCAAAGGCGAG
This sequence comes from Hellea sp., assembly GCA_020629195.1. GTDB lineage: Bacteria > Pseudomonadota > Alphaproteobacteria > Caulobacterales > Maricaulaceae > Hellea. The sequence goes on along the minus strand of JAHDDT010000092.1, from coordinate 4,999 downwards.
CTGACGCGAGGACGCAAAGATCATATATTGTAGCGCCGAACGCTCCGCATCGTAATGCTCGCGCTGATCCAGAGAGTTTTGAAAATCTTCGAGCAGAGAAATACCGCCGCCTTCAAGGTAATTACCGTCAAGGCTCGGCCAGACCACAATACCGTCAAAGGGCGATTTTGAGGGTGTCTCAGATATGGTCGCGCGGAAATCGGCAGGAACGGAAACGCGCCCCTTAGCATCCAAGCTATTCGTCACAGTGGACAAAAACATCCCAATTTTTCCCTTTAACGCCAATGCCTAATACCGACGCATTTTTATGGGATAGCATGGGATATTATGGGATACAATGCCTATTTATAACAATATTAAGTATAAATATGAAAAATATCATGGTTTCTGGGCCAGATTTCTGGGTCTCGACCTCGTGAAATCTAGGCAGCCCTTGGAAGGCCGTTAAATATGCTTATACAGGGGAAAGATTCACAAAAGGTTTTATCATGCGCACAACACTTCTCACCGCCACATCCCTCTTAGCTCTTACTTTTTCAGCCTGTACGGATAATTCAACAAAGACTCCTTCCGAAGCTCCCAAAACCGAAGTCATGAAAGTCGAGATGCCTCAAGTTGAGATGCCCGCCATCGACAATGTGTTGCTCGCAGAATTTAAAGGCCCCTATGGCGGCGTGCCGGCCTTTGATAAAATGGATTTGGCCGCACTTAAGCCTGCGCTCGAATGGGGTATGGAGAAAAACCTCAAAGAGGTTGAGGCTATCGCGAATAACCCTGCCGCGCCAACATTTGAAAACACTATCCTGCCAATGGAAAAATCCGGCGCAGAGCTTGACCGCGTCTTTCGTTATTGGGGCATTTGGAGTTCCAACATGTCCTCGCCTGAGTTTCGCGCCATACAAGGCGAGATGGCTCCAAAACTTTCAGAGTTCAGCTCCAAGATCACGCAAAATGAAAAGCTCTTTAACCGCGTGAAAGCTATCTATGAAAGTGACGCCGTAAAAGACATGCGCCCCGACCAACAGCGCCTCGTCCAGCTCACCTATGACGGTTTTGCCCGCAACGGCGCGACGCTCAATGCCGAAGACAAAGCCCGCTATGCCGCCATCAATAAGCGCCTCTCAGAGCTGCATACTAAATTCGCCAATAATGTCCTCGCCGATGAAGAAGGTTATGTCCTGTATATCAATAAAGACCAGCTGAGCGGCCTGTCCGAGGGCTATATCAAATCCGCCGCCGCGACAGCCGCCGCCAATGGCAAAGACGGGCAATATGCCATTACCAATACGCGCTCGTCTATGGCCCCTTTCCTGACCTATTCCGATGAGCGAGATTTGCGCCAGAAAGTCTGGGAAACCTATTACTCACGCGGCGATAATGGGGATAAGCATGACAACAATGCCATCATCGCAGAAATCCTGCAGCTTCGTGATGAACGTGTAGGCTTGCTCGGTTATGATAATTACGCCCAGTGGCGATTGGCAGACCGCATGGCCGGTACGCCCGAACGCGCATTAGAGCTTATGGAAGCCGTTTGGCCCGCCGCTATCGCCCGCGTCGAAGAAGAGGTCGCGGATATGCAAGCCATTGCGGATAAGGAAGGCGCTGATATAGAAATTGCGCCGTGGGATTATCGTTACTATGCGGAGAAAGTCCGCAAAGATAAATATGCCCTCGATAGCGATGAGGTGAAACAATATCTGCAGCTCGACAAACTCACAGACGCCATGATCTATGTCGCAGGCGAGCTCTTTAATTACAATTTCACGCCTGTCCCCGAAGGCTCCGTCCCCGTCTTTCACCCCGACGTCAATGTTTGGGAAGTAACCGATAAGACAACGGGCGAGAATGTCGGCCTATGGTATCTCGACCCCTTTGCCCGCCCCGGCAAACGCTCCGGCGCTTGGGCGACCAGCTACCGCTCCCACACGACCTTTGACGGAAAAACGAATGTGTTGTCGTCAAATAATTCTAACTTCGTAAAAGCGGCACCCGGTGAGCCCGTGCTGATTTCATGGGATGATGCCAATACCTTCTTCCATGAATTTGGTCACGCCCTGCACTTCCTCTCAAGTAAGGTCGCCTATCCCACGCTCAATGGCGGCGTGCGCGATTACACAGAATTTCAATCGCAGCTGCTCGAGCGCTGGCTCTCAACCGATTATGTCGTAGAGAATTATCTGGTCCATCACGAAACGGGCAAGCCGATGCCCGCCGAACTTCGCCAGAAAATCAAAGACGCCGCGACCTTCAACCAAGGCTTTGCGACAACAGAATATCTCGCCTCGGCCCTCGTCGATATGCGCTATCACACGACTGACCCGAAAGGCATCGACCCTGATAGCTTTGAGCGCGAAACGCTGAAAGAGCTGGGCATGCCCGAAGAAATCGTCATGCGCCATCGCTCTACCCACTTTGGGCATATTTTCTCAGGCGAAGGCTATAGCGCAGGCTATTACGGCTATATGTGGGCGGATGTCCTGACCTCAGACGCCTCAGAAGCCTTCAAAGAAGCCCCTGGCGGATTTTACGATAAAGACGTCGCGGCTAAGCTAGTGAAATATTTGTTTGAACCGCGCAATGCCATGGACCCAGCAGATGCTTACCGCGCCTTTAGAGGCCGCGATGCGGATATCGCGCCATTGATGCGGGACCGTGGGTTTCCGGTGCCGGAGTAAATCAGCTTAGCCCCAGCGATTTTGCTGGGGCTTTTTCTTGAATACTTCTATGGTGTCGGCACGCGGAAGACATTCCCTTGCAGCTCATTGCCTATATCTGTGTTATCGCGAATAATTTCGGACAATGACGTCGACTCAACTATATTTATATCGGTTTGATCCAAATAATTCTCATACCAGAATCTATCGCCATCGCGGATATCGGTGAACTGTTTGACCATAATAGCTTGGAAGAGTTCCCCGAGTTGAGAATTCCCCGACGCGTCCTCTGCCAGGCCGCCTGTCCAAAGATCGATGTCATCGACGTTATCGTAGGCCGCTTCTAGGGCCGCGACGGTGGTCGCGTCAGAGGATACCTCTGCAAAAGACGCGCGTGCCGTTAGGCCCATTGCCGTTCGCATGGCATTGTAAGATGGCACCCCATGATCTCGCCCGCGCTGCAAGTTAAGTGAGGCCAAATCCAAGCCGCCAGCACCAGGCGGCCCAAAGAGGAAATTTCGCACATCATTGACCAGTTTTACATCGATAGCCTGATGAGCCTGAGAGGCAAACCCTCTGAGGAATGGCGATAACGCATCCTCATCGGTTAGCAGATTTGTCCCCGCAAAAAATCCATTCATCAAATCAACATGCCCCTCGGCAATTTCTTCACCATCCTCGTCAAGGCGGAGCAATTGCTCGTTGAGCATTGTGTGCCCAAGTCGGAATGCTGCCACACTAAACTCATTAAATATGGTTGGGTTTATGGTGTCATCATATCCCGCATAGGCTGGTATGGCGCCTGTTCCAATCAATGTCGGGAGCCACTCATTATAAGTGATATATTGTATTTTTCCGACCAACAGTCGCCGCGCAGTTTCAAAAATATCTTCGGGATCGGCATTCGGGTTATTATCCATCAAATTTGCCGCCATACGATTATGTTCGCGGACAAGGAGCGTATGCATGACCGTGAGGCCAACCTGCTCATTGGCGCGCACGTCGCCTGCAAGGAATAAGACTTCTGAGCCAATATTCGCATTGGACAAACCCGCCGTATTGAACGGCAATAGGTTACCGTCACTTGTTGCTAAAAGGTGGGGATTAGTAGGGTCTTTAAGCGCGTCTCTGCGCTCATCGCTGGAGCCATAAACCATGGAGCCGTCAATCCAGCTTGTGATTTCATTTTCCTGCTCACGCGGATTATTTGCGTCAGTCCCTGTGCTCGGGTCAAAGAGCGCGCGATTGAAAGGAATAACAACGGAGCCAGTCCCGTTAGGATCAAACAGGGCGTCATTGGCAAGCACGACAATGTCAGCTGACTCTTCGGCGCCATCCGTTAAGTCCAAATCATGGTCCATAAATTGGCCCCACTGCCAAACGAAATCAGAGCCGCCAAATGTGTTAGGAATAGACTCTGCTTCGTCTTGGTTATGAACCAGATTTGAGATCTCTCTGGCACTCTTACGGTTTGCGCCTGCCAAACTTGAAATAGAGTCGGCATAGTCCGCCGCGCCCAAGCGTTGTAAGTGCTCGAAGCTTGCGCCCCAGCTCGTATTCGTCAGATTATTATTCGTGCCGTCATAGGTACGAACCTCTACCCCGCCGATCATGGGGCGGTTATTATCCCGTCCATTTCGCGCTCTATCTCTTCGGCCTTGGTCATTGGGAATGCCTTGTGGTGATGTGCCATCGCGATTTGTGTCAGCCACGGAAATCACAACGTCCGAACTCCGCGTATTCGTCCCATCACTCACACTCAATCTCAAGGTAATATCAACAGAGTCGCCGACATTTGGGGCCTGGAAGGTCGGGTTGAGCGTGTTCACGGCGCTTAACTCTACCATCGGTCCATTTATTTGCGTCCATTCAATGGTTAAGTTCGAGCTATCTGCATCACTGGCACTACCGCTTAACTGGACCGTTTGGCGCTCTGTCACAGACTGCGCTACGCCAGCGTTTACAACTGGCGCTATGTTAACGGGCGCCGTGGCGCTATCCTCACTATCGGAACCACAACCCCCGATTAAAAGCGCAAAACTGGAAACAGTGACAATAAAAAGCGATCGCATATATACTCCAAAATCAACCTCACATTTTCGTGATATCCCCACGTTGCACTTATGAAACTACGACAACATGACTAAGAAATGACAAGAGCGTAATCCGTCTAGATTATGAGCATAATTTCATAAAACGAGCTATGCAGAGCTCCCAATAACACTACAGCCCTCATGGATTTGCTTGCGGTAAATCCAGAAGAGCGGTTATCGTGAGTGATATGCCAGAGGGTCGATAAGCCGGGTTCTGTCCTGCAAAAGCAGTGACGATCATTCCTCTGG
>JAHDDT010000005.1:38001-41577 GCA_020629195.1 Hellea sp. | reverse complement strand
CTCATATCATGCCAAAATGGCGAAGTACCCTCACCCAACATAGATGCGGCTAATGCCGACATAGAACTCCGCGCCACCTCGGATATTCAAACGCCTTCACCTATCCGCGCAGCAACATTCATTCCGAATAGCGTTGCCTCTTGGCTTGGACACATAATCTTGCTCGATAACAAAGGCACTCTACACCGCGCGACAACAGACAGTAATGAGTCAGAGATAGTGGCGCTCGGCAAATATAGTGATGTCATCGGGCTCGCCCGCGAAAAGCAATCTGGTGTTTTTCTGGCTCTGACACCGCAAGGGCAAATCAAGGCCTTTGTGCAATCTGACAATGAAGGTAATTTCAGCCCATTAGCAGTGTCGCAAGGCGATGAAAGATTTGAGCGGTTCTGCGCCTCTGCCGATTTAAGCGCAGATACTATTTGGGCTGTATCCACATCCAATGCATCGCAGAAGCTATCCATTGAAATTTTCGAAGATACATCACTCACCCTAAGCCCAGCTGAGGCTATCGATAATGAGCGTAACTTGTGCGAAGCGAATAATGCCCTGAGTCTAAATGAGGACTACACGCTTAAACCAGACCCTTCAGCTGGATTAATTTTAAGCTTAGCTAAGGAAAGAAAATCAGTTGAAATCACTAATGGGCTTAGTATTGGCGGCATGAATAGTGTCGGTCTGGTAACGGTCACCTCTGCCAATATGGGCAGTGTTTTTAATGAAGGCGTGATTTTGGTTGCCGATGAGAATGAAGGACGACTTGTTCTTATTTCGCGCAGCTACGCTTTAGAAGAGCTCGCCAAAGCTGAACCTTAAGCTTTGTGCGCAACACGTAAGGCCATAACCAGCGATATCCAAAGAAACACAGCGGAAAACTGATGAAGCAAGGCTAGCCATAAAGCATCTCCTGTCAGCAAGACGTAGATACCCAGAAGGACTTGCCACAGCAGCAAACACTTGAACACGATCATATAAGTCTTAAGGCGCTTATGCGGTCTCGCGGCCAGAAACGCCCAGATTGTGACAGCCAGAATTATATAGGCCAGAAGACGATGATTAAACTGAACGGCCGCAATATTTTCAAACATATTGCGCCAGAAAGGACTCATAGAGGCATAGCCTGCCGGAACAAAATCACCGTCCATAAGAGGCCATGTATTATAGGTCCGCCCGGCTTTAAGACCTGCGACAAACGCCCCTGCCACAATTTGCAAAAATACAAGGCCAGCCAAAAGCTTCATTCTTTTTTTAGGTAAAGTCGAGGCAGATCGTTCTGGCCAGCCTTCCGCTTGATTACGCCATAACCAAACGAGACAAGCTAAAATTATAAAGGCTACACCCAAATGTGTCGCCAACCTATATTGGCTAACATCCACACGATCATTGACAAGACCGCTGGCCACCATCCACCAGCCAATACCGCCTTGTACACCAATAAGGCACATAATTCCGAAGAACTTCAAAGCTTGGCCTTGGGGCAAACGGCGGCGAAAAAAGAAATAGAAAAATGGCAAAGCGTAAGCGAGGCCGATCAAGCGGCCCAATTGCCGATGGCTCCATTCCCAAAAATATATGACTTTAAACCCATCTAAGTCCATGTCGGAATGCTCAGCTGAAAATTCCGGTATTTGTTTATATTTTTCAAACTCTGATAACCAAGCCTCCAAGCTAAGTGGTGGCAGGGCTCCTGAAATCGGCGCCCATTCAGTTATGGAAAGACCAGAATTCGTGAGGCGCGTTTTGCCGCCCAGCACAATCATGAGGGTCACAAGGACGACCATGAAAAGCAGCCAATTTTTGATACTAGCATCTGTCTTGTTGAGGGAAGGATATGTCATGATAAATATATACGGCAGCGAGTACATCTTGGCGCTGTGACATTTTTTCGAGAGATGATGGTCGGAGTAACAGGATTCGAACCTGTGACCCCTAAGCCCCCAGCTTAGTGCGCTACCGGACTGCGCTATACTCCGACACTCTCATCGAAGCGGCTCTATAGTCGGCTAAGCGAGAGAGAGCAATAGCCCTATGTCTTTCAAGTCAGATTTTTAAACTCGCCCCAACGGCGGCGCAAAGACACTAAACGTTCTAAAGCGCTCTCAAGATTAGAACGCTCCTCGGCAGACAAGCCATTATCTTGTAATTCTGTTTCTTCTTCAACATATTCAACAATATGTGCAGCTGAAGGCTGTTGTTCGGGAGCACGGGTCTCTGTCTGGCGAGGAGTAAAAGGTACAACACGCTCTTGCTCTTCTTTAACAGGCCTAACCATTTCAGCCTTCTGAATGCGTTCGGGTATAAGTACCGTTTCGGACACTTCTTTGTCTTTGGCGGCTTTTTCGACAGATTGTCCAAGCTCGATAATACGGCTGGCGCCTTTAACTCTGATAAGCTTTTGGACATCTTTTATTGGATGCTTCTCATCATGTAGAAGTATCTTTATGCCGCGTAGAAACTCAATATCTTCTGGTCTATAAAATCGGCGCCCACCACCTCTTTTAATCGGTTTGATTTGAGGGAACTTAGATTCCCAGAAACGCAAGACATGTGGCTGCAAGTTAAGCTCTTCACCAGCTTCGCTTATGGTTCTAAAGGCGCGTGTAGTTTTGGCCTGCATCCCGATTCCTTTGCTTACGAATCAGACTTTAGCACTATTTTTGTGTTAATGCCGAATCGACACGTTCCCGCAAGATTTGTGATGGCTTAAAGACAAGAACGCGCCGAGGGGTAATTGGCACTTCCTTCCCCGTTTTTGGGTTTCTTCCCATCCGTTCTTTTTTATCCCGCAGAGAAAAAGTCCCGAAACCAGCTAGCTTGACCTGCTCTCCGCGAAGTAAGGCTTCGCTTACATGATCTATAACAGATTCAACAAGTTCAGAGCTCTCGGTTCGGGACAAACCGATTTCGCGGTAAACCGCTTCGGCTAAGTCTGCGCGCGTGACAGTGCCCGTACTCATAGAATTCCCCCCTAAATAGGTGTGCTCTTTAAGCAAATTCTGTGGGGTTGAGGCAAGCACAAAACTTTAAAAAGTGTTGAAAATCAGACGCATTGGCGCAAATGCAATATTTCGGCAGCCATTTACAAATACGAACATGGATTAAAGTTTGAAAACGAAACAAATCACAAAAGCCTGAAAAATAACCAAAAAGATGCCCAAATACGGCATTTTATCGGATTCATCGCTTTACGTCACCGTGATGCATCGCTAAGAGACGCCCATTCCATAAAGACTGAAATTGTTCAGAGCTTTAAATTTTAGAACTAGAAATGAGTTGAAAACCACATGGTTGAAATTTACGTCCGTCAAAATAACGTCGATCAGGCACTCCGCGCTCTGAAGAAAAAACTTCAGAACGAAGGTATCCTTCGCGAGATGAAAGCACGTAAGCATTTTGAGAAACCTTCCGAGAAACGTGTCCGCGAGAAAGCAGAAGCTGTTCGACGCGTTCGCAAGCTCGCACGCAAGCGCGCTCAAATCGAAGGCCTCATCCCTTCCAAGAAAAAGCCGCGCCGTCGTTAAGACCCGCTGCTTAGGTTAAAAATAGAAAAAGCCGCCCCATTTGGGCGGCTTTTTT
>JAHDDT010000005.1:31099-37901 GCA_020629195.1 Hellea sp. | reverse complement strand
AGCATTGACCTCAGGTACGACAAGAGGAACATCAGGATCCATACGCCATGCGCTTGAATTATCAATAACAATAGCGCCAGCCTCGGCAATTTTTGGCGACCACTTTTTAGAGACGTCACCCCCAGCGGACATTAAAGCGATATCGCATTTTGAAAAATCAAATGTCTCAAGATCGACACACTTAATATCTTTATCGCCAAAGCTCACGACCCGTCCGACAGATTTACGGCTGGCTACAGCAAAGACCTCATCTACTTCAATATCAGACTCGGCCAGAATTTCGAGCATTTCCGTCCCGACATTTCCTGTCGCGCCGACGATTGCAAAACGATACCCCATAAAGGCCTCCTTGAGGATAAATATTGCGCCTAAATTAGCGCGGCACGTCTAGGGGAAAGTGCTATGAGCCGCAAGTCCTATTCACGTATCTGGGTAACAGTTTCGTCAAATTTATATAATTTTACTTCTTGCGCATCCGGACATATAGGACACCCGCAATCAAGGCCACAAATACAAAGCCACTTACTTCTAGCTTTGTAAGGGGCCCTATCCACGGCTCTGCTAAATCGCCCATGCCGCTGACATCAACATTACCACCGTAAAGCATTAGCGCGCCGATCAAAACAGCTAGCAAAGCTAATATACTCATCATCGCAAACATAGCGCCATAAAGCTTGTTATCCGCTGCACGCTGTGCGGCTTTGCGTTCTTGCTGCTTTTGATAGCGGCTAGCCCTACGCAGTCTTGGAGAGTCATTTGTCATACTGTAGCCTAACATAGCCAAAATGATTTTTCATGTTAAAACATAGCTATGATGTTATCACGACTCATCTTTGGACTTGGCCTTTTGGTAGGCATCTGTCTTACAGGTCAACCCGCACAGTCACAGGTCAATATGCCTGATCCAGAATATGACGCCGCGCTTTCAGAAGCCGAATTAATCATAGCTTTTAAGGGGCAAACACATCGCGGCACTTATAACTTTAAACGCGTCAATTTCCGCACTTTCGGATTTGAAGAGACTACTCAAAATGATGGCGGCGTCAAACATGTGCAAGACGGTCACACAGATACGGGCCGTTATACGATCAAAGATGAGCTGCTTTGCTTTACCTATGACCCTAATGAGCGCGGTGAATTTGCACGCTATAATCCGATATGCTTCAATATTTATCGGCGCGGTAATTGCTATTATCATTATCAACGCTCAGTAAATAACAGGCCCGTAAGCGGCTTTACGGCGCGTAGCGTCATAAAAGGAGATAGCCCTGATTGTGCCCCACAAATTTCTTAAAATCACTCTCACCACGCTTCTCTTAGCGTGTCCGATATCAGCGCAGGCTCAAAGCCAGAAGACAGATATTAGGCCGAATGCAAATCGGCTTCTAGGTGATGACTTACGGAATAGCTTTAAAGGAAAAACACATAGCGGCGCCTATAACTTTACAGAAGAAGGTGAACCGACGCGTTTTTATGAGGAAACGCATAAATCTGATGGCCGCATAAGTTATACAGAAAACGGGCGTCAAGACCCCGGCACTTGGTTGATACTAAAAGATACGCTCTGCTATCTTTATGACGCCGCGGATATGCCAGGGGGGTGTTTTCGAGTGTATCGTGTCGAAAATTGTTACTATTTTTACTCCGACCAAAATATAGAGCGGCAAGACGAACTCGACAGAGATTATTGGACCGCAAGAAGTGTTCATAAGGGTGAGCAACCCCAATGCGAGGCATCAATATCATGATGAAATTCATTGCAGGCTTAGCTTTAGCGCTCATTGCCCTGCCCGCCTCGGCGCAAGAAATTCCAAACTTGGAACGCCTAACGGGTAAGTATCTCTATGACGCCTTTATCGGTCAAACGATGGACGGAATCTATAAACGCCCTCGCGAGCGTTCTGGCACGAATGAATTTACAGAGAGCTTTTATGCAGATGGCAGCACATATTACCGCGAAGGTGATGTAACAGATGAAGGTAATTGGCGCATTTCCAAAGACATTATTTGTTTCACCTATTCAGGCGATTTGTCTGGCGGCGAAAGCTGCTTTGTTGTCTATGCCTCAGGCTCCTGTCTCTATTCCTATAATCCTCGTAATGTGCGAAACGGCAAACCCATCAATAGTAACGCTTGGTCTGCCAAGACGCTTATACGCGGCGATGTCTCCACCTGTGATAACCTGATTTCTTAAAAGAAAGCCTGATGCCCTGTCTGGGCGCGGCCTAAAATGAGCGCGTGAATATCATGTGTGCCTTCATAAGTGTTGACGGTTTCAAGGTTCATTGCATGACGGAGGATGTGGTACTCTTCGCTAATCCCGTTCCCGCCGTGAATATCGCGAGAGACACGGGCAATATCGAGTGCCTTGCCACAATTATTACGCTTCATCAGCGAGATGGATTCGGGGCTCCAAGCGCCCTCATCTAAAGCGCGGCCTAAAGCCAAGGCGCCTTGAAGCCCTAAAGCGATTTCAGTCTGCATATCAGCGAGCTTTTTCTGCACCAGTTGTGTTGCCGCAATCGGCTTGCCAAACACAATCCGCTCCATGGCGTAATCACGGGCAGCATGCCAGCAAAACTCCGCCGCGCCCATAGCGCCCCAAGCAATTCCGTAACGGGCCTTATTCAGGCAACTAAACGGCCCACGTAAACCTTTGACATTTGGCATCAAATTTTCTGCGGGAACGAAGCAATCATCAAATGCCAGCTCACCCGTTATAGAGGCGCGTAAGCTTAGCTTGCCTTTAATTTCAGGCGTAGTGAAGCCTTTCATCCCGCGCTCAAGGATAAAACCACGAATGACCCCATCAAGTTTTGCCCAAACAACAGCTACATCAGCGACAGGTGAATTTGTAATCCACATTTTTGAACCGTTCAAAATATAGCCTCCCGGAGCTGCCACAGCTGATGTTCGCATAGCTCCCGGATCAGACCCCCCATCTGTTTCCGTTAGACCAAAGCAGCCAATCCACTCACCCGACGCAAGCTTTGGCAGATATTTCTTTTTCTGCTCCTCTGAGCCGAAGGACTCAATCGGGTACATTACGAGCGAGCTTTGAACTGACATCATGGAGCGGTATCCGCTATCCACGCGTTCGACCTCACGGGCCACCAAACCATAAACGACATGGCTAGCCCCAATACCGCCATAAGCTTCATCAACCATAGCGCCAAGTAAACCAAGTTCGCCCATTTCATTGAATATGTCGCGGTCAAAGCGCTCCTCGCTGTAAGCCGATTTCACGCGCGGCATGAGTTGGTCTTGGCAATAGTTCCGCGCCATGTCGCGAATCATACGCTCATCTTCGGAAAGAGCATTTTCCAAAAAGAGCGGGTCATCCCATTGGTGGGTCATTGTGGGTTCAGATGCCATGCGAGGCTCCATTTTTTTGTTTTTGTGTAAATAAGTTTAGACGTGAGCTTTGACTAGTGTCTCTTGTGCCGCAGTCCTGCGAGGTTCTGCTTGCCAATATCTGACAGCGCCGCCCATTTCTGCGCCTAATTTGTGAATGGCCTCTGGCAGAACAAGCAAACCATTATCGCTTATTGTTGCGGGCGTTAGAATAGCGCGGAAGTCAGCCACTTTGCCCGACGCAATTAATGTCGGCTCACCTTGGGCACCGCTAGGCGAAGCTATGACAGCTCCTGTCTTGGCATGCATAATTGTTCGAATTGTATCACGGTGAACGGACATGATTGGGCCTGCATCAAAAAGATCTATTGTGCCCGAAAATATAAAACCCTCACGCTGTAACAAACGCATCGCGCCTATGCCTGAAGGGTGCGGCTGTCCCAATGATGCCTTCACATCTAATGGCATTTCAAAAGTATCAATGCATCCGATAGGTACAATATCCCCCAAGGCCTCTGGGTTACGGTCATAATATTCTGCGTCCGCTTCAAGAAAAGTTTTCTCTAATTTATATTCAAAAAGATGGTCATAGAGCGGGCTACCTTCCGCGCCGCATATCCCGCGAAGCTCTGCGATGACGCTATCTCCAAAACGCCAAGGTTCCGACGCCATCAGTAAATATCTTACTTTGGCAAGATATCGCCCTAACCCGTCAGCGCGGTAATCAGGATGTAAGAAAAGAGACCCAACTTCGGTTGCACCTGTAAAGCGAGAGGACGCCTGAAGACATTGGTCTGGTCCATCACCTTTAATATCGAAATTTATAAAGGGACTATCTTTGCCAATTTGAGTTTTCACGGCCGCGCAGCCAATCAGCCGATTAGCGCGAATATCAAATAGCCCAATTAAATATTTATGCGGGTCTTCAAGGTCTTTTTTCCCCGCAAAGCTCTTTTCAGACGTCTCAATATAATCTTTCAGAAAAGCCAAGCGCGGCTGAAGGCTGGATAATCCGCCGCTAGATTGGCTCACGAGTTTTAGTAAATCAGGCGCGTCATCCGATACGATTGGGCGAAAGAGATATGTGTCCTTAATTGCGCTCAATCTAAGCTCCGAAATGCCTCACCCTTTTGGCGCCCAACATTTTGAGTCGCCTTTAAATAAGATAAGCAAATTTTTTCATATTTTTGCAGTATTATAATGAGCATAATGCAGTATATTATTAGTCAAATTGAGGAATAATTGTGACAATGCGCGTAACTTTCAAAGATCAGCAGCTTCTTTCTGTACTGCGCGGTAATGCAAGAGCTACCACGACACAGCTTGCGCAGATACTCGGCGTCTCTCGTTCTACAGCGCAAAAGCGCCTTGAAAGACTTGAAACTGAAGGCGTTATCGCCGGATATACGGTGCAATTATCCTCTGAATATTTGGATCAAGAGATCAAAGCTCACGTCATGATTACGGTAAGCCCCCGCATGACAGCAGATATTATCTCTCACATGGAAAAGCTCGAAGGCATACGCGCAATCTATTCTGTCTCGGGTCCTCACGACCTCATAGCCGAAGTCGCCGCTATGAGTGTGACCGATCTTGACGCAATGATAGATAAGATTATCGCAATAGAGGGCGTGGAACGCACTGTTAGTTCTGTTATATTGTCAACACGGCTGAAGCGTTAGAACCCATGCCTTGGTAAATTATTATCATACTCAAAATCGCGAACGTCTTGTCGTAAATCATCTAGTTCACCTTCCAAGCGATATTGTTTTTTGACTAACCGTTTGCGTTCTTTTGCGCTTAGAGGAATCACGTTTTCATCATCATCTTTGTCCACAATGTCACCTGCGAGGCGACCCCTCACATTCACCAAAGCCTCTAGAGTATCATCATATTCACGGATAAGGCGCTTATGTTCTCGGTAAATTTCATAGACGGCGCGACCTTCATCATAACCTTGTGAAAAGCCAGTAGCATTATTGCCTGAACAAACTTGATTATAGGTGTTGCCATTTTCGCCAAGTTCATAACCCTGCTCATAGGTGCAATATTTAACAAGACCATTTTCAAAAGCCTTTAAGTAAGCATCACGGTTAGGTTGAACCCCATATTTTGCGCAAGTTTTTGCATAGTCGGTGAGTTTATCTCTGGCCTTACCTTTTATACCATCTTTATATCCGATGTCACTCCAACTGCCCGAGATGCATTCACTTTCCGAAATAGACGCGCAACCAGATAAACCTAAAACCACTGCCGAAAGCACTGCGGCGCTTATAATTGAAACTCTCATGATACGGCCCTTTATTTTGTTATTGGTTCAGGCCTAACTGTCAGAGCCTGAATTTTCCATGAGATAGACGTTCATTTTCGCGTCAGCTTAGGTTAGGCTTATCGAATGAGACTCGACCCGAATAACCTTGGCGTGAATAAAACACCTCCCTTGGGACTAGCGCTTGGCGGCGGGGTTGCACGCGGCTGGGCCCACATTGGCGCGCTTAGAGCGCTAATTGAAGCGGGCATTAAACCCGACATTATTGCAGGAACCTCTATCGGGGCTGTCGTCGGTGGCGCTTACCTCGCAGGTAAGCTTGACGTGCTGGAGAATTGGGCAAGAGCGCTAAATAAGCGCCGTATGATGAGCTATATGGATGTGCGCTGGGGAGGCTCAGGCTTTTTGCGCGGTGAAAGACTGGCCCGCGTTCTCAACCATTATTTGGGCGACACGCGCATCGAGGATTTAGACCGCAAATTTGCTGCTGTCGCTTGTGACCTGCGTACAGGATATGAGGTTTGGCTTCAACGTGGGCCGATGGTTCCTGCCGTTAGGGCCTCTTACGCTCTGCCAGGCGCTTTTGAGCCGATAAAGATTGATGGGCGTTACATGATTGACGGGGCGCTTGTGAACCCTGTGCCCGTCTCGGCTTGCCGTGCCCTCGGCGCCCATATGGTCATTGCCGTAAGCCTCAATGGTGACGCCTTTGGTCCAATTGGTAGCTCCCATGAGATGAACTTCGATGATGAAGAACAAGACGATACCGCCGACCCGTTTGAACTCGCTTCCCAATCCCTGAACAAACTCCGTCCCGACAGGCTTTTGATAAAGTCGATGATAGGCGATTCAAAGCCTGGTAAAGGCCCTAAAATCGGCTCTGTCATGATGGGAACGCTTAACATTGTCATGGACCGCATTTCCCGTTCACGTCTTGCGGGTGACCCGCCAGACGTATTTGTTGCGCCGCGTATTGGACATATCGGGATGCTTGAATTTACCAAAGCAGATGAACTTATTGAACGCGGTTACCGTGCGATGCAGCATGAAATACCGCTCATTAAATCGGTGATGGATGTTCTAGGCCAAATGCCATCAGCGGTTCAAGAACCCGAAAACTAACAAATCAATACCGAAACAGCGCCGCACCCCAAGTAAAGCCTCCACCAAAGGCTTCTA
>JAHDDT010000005.1:11204-30999 GCA_020629195.1 Hellea sp. | reverse complement strand
ATCATGCGCAGATGGCCAACGGTTTGCGTTTTAGACGGTCCGCCATCGACATAAAGTAATTCGCGGTGCTCACCATTGGAGCGAATAAAGGTACTGAGAATACCGTCTTCTGTGCCTTCTTCGGCCGAAATAACAACAGCCCCTGCTCCATCGCCAAATAGTACGCAGGTCGTTCGGTCTTCCCAATCGAGGATACGCGAGAATGTTTCCGCGCCAATCAATAACGCATTTTTTGCGGTGCCGGATTTCAAAAGCGCGTCCACAACATTTACGCCGTAAATGAAGCCGCTACAGACAGCTTGCAGGTCAAAGGCCGCGCCATGTTTTATGCCGAGTTTATTCTGAATAATCGTGGCCGTTGCTGGGAACGTATAATCTGGAGTGGTGGTCGCAACAACGATGAGGTCTATGTCATCAGCGCTCATCCCAGCATCTGTTAGAGCCGCTTGAGCTGCGGCCAAGCCTAGGTCAGAGGTGCATTCGCCTTCAGCCGCAATATGGCGTTGTCCGATACCTGTGCGTTCACGAATCCATTGATCGGATGTCTCAACACGTTCTGATAGTTCTGCGTTAGAGAGCACATGCTCAGGCAAGTAGCTGCCGATACCTTTAACAACAGAGCGTATCATGCGATAAATCCTATATCGACATCTTCTTCGTGAAGCGCATCAAGTGTGCGGTCGATTTCATCCATAAAATCGCTTTCCGCAAGGCCAATTGCTTTAGCAAGCGCCGTAGAAAACCCAACATGATCTGTTCCGCCATGACTTTTAATGACGATACCATTGAGCCCCAAAAGGACGGCGCCATTGACATTGCGCGGATCAATCTGCTTGCGAAGCTTACGCAGGGCAAACATATTCAAAAATGTCGTAAATTTGGACCAGACACTATTCTGTAGGGCCACGCGGAAATAAGTCCCAATGAGCTTGGCTGTTCCTTCCGCTGTCTTTAGCGCAAGATTGCCCGCAAAGCCATCCGTGACGAACACTTCAGCCCCGCCCATTGAGATATCATTGCCTTCGACATAGCCTATGTAATTTAGGCCAAGCTCACTTTGGGACAGGCGTTCATGCGCGGCCTTAACCGTATCATTGCCTTTGCCCTCTTCAGAGCCAACGTTTAAAAGCCCAACACGCGGACGCTCAACATTGTAAAGTGCGCGGTAATAGGCTTCCCCCAATACCGCAAACTCAGTCAGTTGTGCTGCATCGCAATCCACATTTGCACCCACATCCAGTACGACGCCCATCCCATTTGCATTAGGCCAAGTTGCAGCTAACGCGGGCCTTTGGACGCCAGGTTTCATTCGCAGGCGAACTTTTGAAATCGCCATAAGGCCACCCGTATTACCTGCAGAGAGCGCAATGGTAGCTTCGCCTTGCTTAACGGATTCAATCGCGTTCCACATCGAACTGCCCTTACCGCGGCGTAAAGCTTGCGAGGCTTTTTCGTCCATAGCGATGGCGATTTCTGTGTGGCGGACTTCTGAGCGAGCTTTAGTGAGCGGCGCTTTTGCCAAGAGCGGGGCCAGCGCGGCTTCATCTCCATGCAGCAAGAAACGCGCGCGACGGTTCTTTCCTTCATGCTTTAGGAAATACTCTATCCCCTTGATCACGATTCCCGGGGCATCATCACCGCCCATGGCATCTATCGAAACTATTAAACCGTCGAGCATAAAGCCCTTCCTAAATCTATATTCAAGGCGTCTATAGGGGATAGTGCCCTGAGAGGCTAACTAAAATTAGGAAAGGAAACCACGCGAAAGCGCTAATGCGGAGAATCAGGAAGAGTGAAATCCGTCATCGCAATCTGTCCTAGGGTGAGGCCTGCCATATTTTGCGAAAATGATGCTGCATAGCTTGCAAGTGCATCAGGATAATTTGTTTCATTCTCAGCAAACAAACCTTCTTTCAAAGTTAGCAGGAGTTCCGCTCTAGGGTCGTCTTGCTTTAACGCCTTTGCATAGGCTTTAACCCGCGTGAAAAAGAGCTGCATCATAGGCTTTATGCGGCGCTTAATACCTGTGTCTGAAAGCCCCTCCTCACGCATAGCGATTTCAAAATCATCACGCATAGCGTCGAATATGGCTTGTGAGAGCAGCTCACCTTGTTTGCCATGATGAGATAACGCTTCTAAAACCACTGCGATATGGAGTGTCAAAATATCTATGCGGCCATCATAATTATCAGGGGCTTTTGTCTCTCCGTAAAACGCAGCTTTACGCGCTTGTCCCATAAGAACACTGTAGATTCGTTTTGCATCCTCTAGAGCGGGGTCATTGCGTCCAAATAATTTGCCTAAAAAGCCTGTCACTTACAATCCGTTAAATTTACACATAGCCTATTGCCAGCCAATGGGCGTTTCGCTAGGTCATAGCGAAAGTACAAACAAACTAAAGCTTTATATGACTCGTTTCATTGCTAAAACTGTCGCACTTGCCGCTCTTGCAGGCCTCTTGACAGCTTGTAACCCTGTCCTTCGGACACATGGCTATGTTCCTACGGTTGATGCGAAGCCTCAAGAAATCAACCCCTCAACTGACACCAAAGCGACGGTTCTAGCGCGCCTTGGAAATCCGTCTGTAAAATCAACCTTTGATGAAGATATCAAAGACGATACTTGGTTTTATATGAATGCCGTGCGTCAGCGTTATGCTTACCTGCGTCCAAAAGTTGAAGACCGTAACATCACGGCGATTACCTTTAACGAAGATGGTCAGGTCACGAAAGTTGCCGAATACGGCATCGAAGATGGCCGATATGTTGATTATGTAAACCGCAAGACACCGACTCGTGGCCGTGAGCTTTCAGTCCTGGAGCAAATTTTCGGTACAATTGGCCGCCTTCCAACAGAACAAATTGGCGGACAACAAGACATTCCCGGGGGGGGAGGAGGACCAGGTGGTCGTTAGTCAATAACGACAACCCGTTCTTCTTGAAAGCCCGAGAAAAGGTAAGTCCTTCTTTCGGGTTTTTCTTTGGGCGTATCAAAAGTGCTTGTGGCCTGTTTTTGAGAAACGCATGGCTTTACCGTCCGATGTAACCGTAACGCCCTCTCCGCTCTTAACGGTTCCAACCTTTGATAGACGCATCCCGATAGCTTTCGCGGCTTTACGAATAGCCGTGGCGTCATTTGTCAGTGCGGAAAATATAAGCTCGTAATCATCCCCCGCCGTAATGAGTTGCTTAAAGGCCTCATCTTGATTTACCTGCCTCGCAAGCCAAGCCCCCGCGGCACTCGATAGGGGTATCTTGTCAGCATCTATGACAAAATTTACACCGCTAGCCTTCGCAACATGCCCAGCATCGGCTACCAAGCCATCTGATATATCCGCGCAAGCCCTAGCATATTGGCGCAATGATTTGCGGAACAATAAACGCGGTTCAGGCCTGTAATAAGCCTCTTCGAAATGCCACAGGGCCCTTGCATTGGGTTGAGGATCTAAGGCCTGCCCCAGCACGGTCTGCAAACCCAGATAGGCATCACCAATCGTGCCCGTCACCCAGATATCATCACCGGCTTTAGCGCCGCTTCGTTTAACCATGCTGCCCTCAGGCACTTCGCCAATCAAGGTCGCTGAAACAACCATAGGCCCGTCAATGACTGTTGTGTCTCCGCCCAAGAGCTTAAAATCATAAGCGTCCTGCACATCCCGCAGGCCAGACGCAAAGCCTT
Source organism: Hellea sp. (assembly GCA_020629195.1). Classification (GTDB taxonomy): domain Bacteria; phylum Pseudomonadota; class Alphaproteobacteria; order Caulobacterales; family Maricaulaceae; genus Hellea. The sequence continues at coordinate 27,321 of JAHDDT010000005.1, read as the reverse complement.
GAAAATAACGAGGTTCGATATCCTTAGGCCATGCAATCGCGAGTAGATAACCTAAAGGCGATGCCCCTTTGGCCGCTAAGTCAGATAAATTCACGCGCAACAGCTTCTCAGCTGTATCGCCGCCATAATGTCCCATGGGGAAATGCACGCCTTCAACCATGGTATCTTTTGTGAGGATAAGATCTTTACCGGCTGAAGGCTTTAGCAGCGCCGCATCGTCTTTTAAGTCTAGCCCGCCTGGCCCTGCGAGCGGCGCGAGATGAGCGGCTATAAAATCAAATTCATCCATGGCTCGCGGACGGCCCGCCAATAAGGCCAAACTCTGCTGCGCGTACGGCTTTGGCCATTTTATCTAGCGCGCCATTCACGAAGCCTGGCTCTTTACCTTCAAAAAAGTCAGCGGCAATGGATACATATTGATCAATAATGACGAGCGCAGGAACGTCGGGACGACGCTGAATTTCATAAGCCGCGCATCGCATAATCGCGCGAAGAGTTAAATCCAAACGCTTGAGCGACCACTTCGCTGAGAGATTATCTGAAATACTCTTATCTATATCATCTTGATATTTTACCACGCCTTCGACGAGATCTGAGAAAAAGTTCTCATCAGCCGAAATATAGTCTTTTTCATCTTCGTGTCCGAACCGATGCTCAATAAACTCTTTTACGACGGAGGTCGAAAGGGAACCACTTACATCCATTTGATAGAGCGCTTGGACAGCCGCTAATCTTGCGGCACGGCGAAGCTTTGAATGCGGCCCTTTATTCATGATTTCGTGCTAAGCTCTGATCGAATTTTAATCATCTTCAGCGCTGCATTAGCTGCAAAGCCACCTTTGTCTTTTTTGTCTTTACTGGCCCGCGCCCAAGCTTGGTCTTCATTCTCAACAGTGATGATACCATTGCCAATCGCAAGCTGTTGACTCACAGCAAGGTCCATAATGGCGCGCGCACTTTCTTGGCAGACATAATCATAATGCGTCGTCTCTCCACGAATAACGCAGCCCAAGGCCACATAGCCGTCAAAGCCAGCATTGGCCGCTTCGGCCATTGAAATAACATGTGGAATTTCAAGCGCACCCGGCACCGTCACTTTAGTGATATCTGCTTTTGCTTTTTGCAGGGCATCTAATGCACCTTCCAATAAAGCATCAGAAATTTTGTCGTAGAAACGCGCTTCGATAACAAGGATTTTCATAGTTACTTGCTTCCGCTTACAAGCGGCGTAATGCCGACAAGTTCAAGGTCATAGGCTTCAAGCCCGATGAGTTTTGGCATTGTATTCGTGATCAAACGCATCTTCTGAACGCCTTGATGGGAAAGGATTTGTGCACCCACTCCGTATTCACGAATATTTTGTTCTTTGCGATCCACAATGCTCTTATGTGCGCCGAGGCGTTCCAGCAGCGTATCAATAGATCCCTCACGGATTAGCACCAAAACTGAATGCCCATCATGCGCAGCCAGTTGTTTCATTGCATCCCAAATGAGGCCCGAGCGCGGGCTTTCTTCATAAAGGATATCACCCGCAAAATCGACTTTGTGCACACGCACAAGCGTTTCAGTATCATGGCTAGGTGTACCTTTGGACAGGGCAACATGTTCTTTGCCGTCGAGAAAATTTCGGTATACATGAATTTTAAAGTCGTCACCATTTTGCGAGGTGAAATCAGACGATGCGACGTGCTTTACGAAGTGATCTTTCTTCATGCGGTAGGCGACAAGGTCTTCAATCGTTCCAATTTTCAATCCGTGAAACTGTGCGAATTTCACAAGATCATCAAGACGCGCCATCGTGCCGTCATCATTCATTATTTCACAAATTACGGCAGAAGGGTTGAGCCCTGCCATGCGGGATATATCGACGGAAGCTTCGGTATGTCCTGTACGCACCAAGACACCGCCATCTTTGGCGATAATTGGAAACATATGGCCTGGAGAAACAATATCATCTTGGCGGCTTTCTGGGTCAATCGCCGTCTGGATTGTATGTGAGCGATCTCCAGCACTGATGCCTGTTGTGACACCTTCGCGCGCCTCGATAGATTGCGTGAAGGCCGTTTCAAAACGCGAGCGATTATCTGCGGACATATTGGATAAGCCCAGTACGTCGGCTTTGGCTTGCTCAATCGCGAGACAAATCAAACCGCGGCCAAACTTAGCCATGAAATTAATCGCATCAGGCGTAGCGAATTGCGCAGGGATAATAAGGTCGCCTTCATTTTCACGATCTTCAGCATCGACAAGAATATACATGCGGCCATTGCGAGCGTCGTCAATAATTTCCTCTGGCGATGCCAAATTATAGGCTGTGTCCAATGTCGCTTCGTTTAATGTGCTATCGGTCATGCTACGCTTTCATATGCGATAAGTATCGCGCCACATAGCGTGCTATGAGGTCGATTTCCAGATTTACTTTGCTACCAAGCTGCAATTTACCCAATGTGGTGACTTGCCACGTATGAGGGATGATATTGACCTCAAATTGGTTGTTTTCAACATCATTCACCGTCAAGGAGACACCATCAATAGTGATAGAACCCTTGGGCGCGATACCAAACGCCATATCCTGTGGCGCTTCAAAGCGCAATTTATGAGAGCCCGCAATTTCCTCAAGGCTTATCAGCGTGCCGACGCCATCGACATGTCCCGTCACTAAATGGCCGCCCATTTCATCTTTACCTGTGAGGGCGCGTTCAAGATTGATGCGTGTCCCCTCTTCCCAATCGCACATAGTAGTTTTGGACAAGCTTTCATCTGAAACCTCAATGGCGTACCAATCCGCTCCCTTTTCAATAACTGTCATGCAAGCGCCTGAATGAGAAATAGAGGCCCCAATATCGATGCCTGCCGTATCGTAAGAGCAGGTCACATCCATGCGCGTGTCGCCCCACTCACCGCCCGAGCCTCGGATAACAGATTTAATCGTGCCAATATCTGTGATGATGCCTGTAAACATTACGCTATCCGCTCATATTTTTCATGGATGTCATCACCCAAATCTCTAATCTCAATACGGTTGAAACGCTTGGCGAGGTTCATATCTTCAAGTCCTAAATCGCCAATCGAGCCCCGGCTATCACCGCCCAGAATAATCGGCGCACGAAACCATTCAATCACATCAACTGCATCAAGGCGCAAGAAACTCGCGGCTAATGTTCCGCCGCCCTCAACAAGGAGTGAGGTAACGCTGTAATCATATAAAAAGTCCAACGCAAAATTAAGATCAAGCCCGTCATTCACAGGCGTTTTGAGAAGTTTAACCCCCTGCATCTCTAAGGCTTCGGCGTTATCACCAGTGGTTACATTTGTGAAAATCCACACAGGTGTTGTCTTAGCGGTTTTTGCAAGATTTGAGCGCCACGACAGACGCAGATACGTATCAAAGATCACGCGGATAGGATCATTTTCGCCGTCAATGCGGGTCGTTAATTGTGGATTATCCAACACAGCTGTATTGGCTCCGACGGCAATTGCATCATGGCTCGCGCGTAATTTGCGACCTTCTTCTCGCGCTTTCTCGCCCGTTATCCATTCGGACATGCCATTGGCAAGCGCAATTTTTCCGTCCAATGATGTTGCAAGTTTTAATGTAATCTGAGGGCGCGCCAATGGCTACTCTTCTTCGCTTTCATCTTCGGAGTCTAACTTTTCTTCTTCGATGAAAGTTTCAAAATCTGCCGTCGCGCGGAAATCTTTATACACCGAAGCATAGCGGACATAGGCCACTTTATCGAGATTTGCGAGACCTTCCATGACTAGGGCGCCAATATGGTCTGATGTAATATCTGAATTACCTGCGCTTTCGAGCTGACGCACAACACCGCTTATCATTTGTTCGATACGTTCGGGATCAACGGGACGCTTTTGCATCGCGATCATAATGGAGCGCGCGAGCTTATCGCGGTCAAAAGGTGTACGGCGACCGGACTTTTTAACAACGGTTAATTCCCGCAATTGTACACGCTCAAAGGTCGTAAATCGCCCCGCACATTTCCCGCACAGACGGCGGCGACGCACGGCCGTATTATCTTCAGCCTGACGGCTATCTTTAACTTGAGTGTCTTCGGAACTACAAAATGGGCAACGCATAGGCGCGGTAAGTAACACGTTTGCCCAAAGGTGCAAATAGGTTAAGCCCTTGTTGTAAAGAGAGGGATTATTAAAAAATGAGCCAAGTATCCGCCAAAGACATGAACCAGTTTTTCTTAGAAGCTTTCAATGGCAACCCCAAGGCCATCCCCCGAATTACTCTGGCGGAATACGACCATGTCATCATGGAAGCGCCTATGGATGAGACGAATTTACGTCCTGGCGGCTTTATATCTGGCCCCACACAAATGGCCCTCGCAGATCATATGGCCTATGCGGTTATTTTCACGCGACTAGGAATTACGCCCATGGCACTAACGTCGAATTTAAACATAGATTTCCTTCGCCCACTGCAAGGCGAAACCGTTCATATCGACGGTAAGATGGTCAAATTAGGCCGCAGCCTCGCCGTCATAGCGGTTGAGATACGCGGCAGAGACAGCGAAAAACTCTCAAGCCGCGCGACTGTGACTTACGCTTTGCCTCAACCCTCGTAGATAGGAAATTTAGCTGTTAGCGCTTTGACGCGCTCACGCACTGACTCTTCAACCTCTGGATTTCCCTTTGGATTTTCTGCTAGCGCGTCCAAGACTTCTGCCATCAACTCACCGATAAGCTTAAACTCAGCTGTGCCGAAGCCGCGCGTTGTTCCCGCCGGGGAGCCGACGCGTATACCAGAAGTAATCGTGAATTTCTCCTTATCAAACGGAATACCGTTTTTGTTACAGGTAATATAGGCTCGGCCCAGAGCTTTTTCAGCAGCATTGCCTTTAACACCCTTGGGCGAAAGATCGATAAGCGCAAGATGTGTATCTGTCCCGCCAGAAACGACCGCATAACCTGCGTTAACAAGAGCTTCTGCCATCGCTTTACAATTATCAATCACAGCTTGGCTGTAGGCTTTAAATTCTGGTTTCAGCGCATCCCCAAAAGCCGCAGCTTTACCTGCTATAACATGCATGAGTGGACCGCCTTGCAGACCTGGGAAGATTGCGGAGTTAAATTTCTTTGCGAGCTTGGCATCATCCGTCAAGATCATACCACCGCGCGGGCCACGAAGCGTCTTATGTGTTGTTGTTGTTGCAACATGGGCGTGGGGGAATGGAGATGGGTGCGTTCCGCCAGCCACAAGCCCTGCGAAATGCGCCATATCAACATGAAGATAGGCCCCAACTTTATCCGCAATGGCGCGGAAACGCGCAAAATCCACCTGACGGGAATAGGCCGAGCCGCCGCAAATGATTATTTGAGGCTTATGCTCTAAGGCTAACGCTTCGACTTGATCATAGTCGATAAGGTGCGTGTCTTCTTTCACGCCATAGCTAATCGCGTTGAACCATTTGCCTGACATGTTGGGCGGAGCGCCATGCGTTAAGTGACCACCTGAGGCGAGATCCATACCAAGTATTGTATCGCCGGGCTGTAGGAGCGCGAGGAAGACGCCTTGATTGGCCTGCGAGCCTGAATTGGGCTGAACATTGGCAAAGCCGCAATCAAAGAGTTCACAGGCGCGATCAATGGCAAGCTGCTCAGCCACGTCTACGTGCTGACAGCCGCCATAATAGCGTTTACCCGGATAACCTTCGGCATATTTATTCGTCAGCACGGAACCTTGCGCTTCAAGAACAGCTTTTGATACGATATTTTCAGACGCGATCAACTCGATTTCGTGCTGCTGGCGGTCATATTCGTCTGTCATGGATGCAAAGAGTTCTGGGTCACGGTCTTTAAGAGACTGTGTGAAGTAGTTTCCGAGGTGGGCGGTGCTTTGATCGCTCATGATGCGACTCCATTTGGTAAATTTTCTGGCGTGAGATAGTTTGAAATAGTCATTATCGCAATGCGAGATGCGAAAATTATATGCCTTTAAGCGACATTTGATTTTTTCAAGCCAAACTCCGCCCAAACAATCTCCAAAGCGCTCATAAGTTCATCCATCATCGCATCTGTATGGAACGGACTTGGTGTGAAGCGTAGGCGCTCAGTGCCGCGTGGAACCGTTGGAAAGTTAATAGGCTGCGCATAGATACCAAAATCTTCGATTAAGCGATCAGAGATGGCTTGGCATTTAACCGGGTCGCCGACCATAAGCGGAACGATATGTGTTTCGCCGTCAATAAAATCATAGCCCGCTTCACGAAAACGCGCTTTGAGTGCATTGGCCCGCTCTTGGTGCATAGCCCGTTTTTCTGGCGTGACTTTCAAAACTTTCACAGAACGCAAAGCGCCAGCCGCTGTGCTCGGCGGAATGGATGTTGTAAAGATGAAGCCTGACGCCATAGAGCGGACAGCATCGATAATAACAGAGTCTGCTGCAATGTAGCCACCAACCATGCCGTAAGCTTTGGCTAGGGTGCCCTGGATAATATCGATACGGTCCATGAGTCCACGCTCTTCGCACACACCGCCGCCTGTTGGGCCATACATGCCCACAGCATGAACTTCATCAATATAGGTCAAGGCATTGTATTTATCCGCTAAATCACAAATTTCTTTAATCGGAGCAATGTCGGCATCCATAGAATAAACAGATTCGAAAGCGATGAGTTTTGGCGCGTCGAACGGCAACCCTTTGAGTTTAACTTCAAGATCGGCCAGATCATTATGCTTGAAAATTTTCTTTTCACACACACCGACTTTCTGGGCGCGTTGAATGCCTGAAATCATAGAGGCGTGGTTCATTTCATCAGACAGAATGACCAAGCCCGGCAATATTTTGCTCATCACACCAAGTGTAGCTTCATTCGCGACATAGCCCGATGTCAGGACGAGCGCAGCGTCTTTCTGGTGAAGCGACGCCAACTCTTGTTCCAACTGTACATGATAACGCGTTGTGCCTGAAATATTGCGTGTTCCGCCAGAGCCTGTGCCTGCGGCATCTACAGCGGACTTAACGGCTTCGACCACGCATTCATTTTGGCCCATGCCAAGATAGTCGTTAGAGCACCAAACCGTAATATCTTGTTCTGATGTATCTTTAAACCACGTCGCTTGCGGGAACGCCCCCGCTTTGCGCCGAATGTCCCTAAAGATACGGTATCTCCCTTCCTCGCGGACATTTTCCACGGCAGACTGGAACTGTTCTCTGAATTTTCCACCCATTTTCGGGATACCTCAGTTTTGTTTCGACTCTGATATATAGAATTTGCTAGGAAATACTACTACTCAAACGTCACAAATTGTCTCATATCAACTTACGACTAAGTTTGTATAAACGTTTGAAACGATGGAGTTAATCGTGGCCGCCTATCCTTATACGCGCTTACGCCGGACACGGCAAGCAAACTGGTCTCGCCGCTTAGTACGCGAAAACACCCTAACCCGTGATGATTTGATTTGGACGATCGTGCTATCAGACGGAGCCGATAAGAGAGCGCCCGTTCCTTCTATGCCTGGCGTTGACCGCGTAAATCTGAAAGAAATTGTCAAAGAAGCGCAACGTGCCCGTGACTTAGGTATTCCTGCCATTGCTCTATTTCCACATGTAAATCCGAAGTTTAAAGACGCCGCAGCAAGCGAAGCCCTTAACCGCAATGGCTTGGTCCCCGAAGCAGTCCGCGCTGTCAAAGCCGCTGTTCCAGAGATAGGTGTCATCGTCGATGTCGCGCTCGACCCTTACACAGATCATGGACATGACGGGGTGATGGAAGGTGACACGATAAAAAATGACCCAACTGTCGAATTGCTGGCCGAAAGCGCCATTATTCTAGCCGAAGCGGGCGCAGATATCGTTGCGCCTTCTGATATGATGGATGGCCGCGTTGGCGCGATACGCGAAGCTTTAGAAAGCGGTGGATATTCTGACGTCATGATTATGTCTTATGCCGCCAAATATGCGTCAGGATTTTACGGACCTTACCGCGATGCGATTGGCACCGCCTCAGCCCTAAAAGGCGACAAGCGAACCTACCAAATGGATCCCAGCAATAGTGATGAGGCCCTGCGCGAAGTCGAACAAGACATTATCGAGGGCGCAGATATGGTTATGGTCAAACCAGGCATGCCTTATCTGGATATCATCCGCCGTATCAAAGACGAGTTCGCTATGCCGACCTATGCGTTCCAAGTCAGCGGGGAATACGCAATGATGATGGCAGCTGCGCAAAATGGCTGGCTTGATGAAAAACGTATTATTATGGAAAGCTTGATGGGCTTTAAGCGTGCAGGCTGTGACGGCGTGCTAACTTATTTTGCGCCAAAAGCCGCAGAATGGTTGAAACACTAGATTATTTAAGGCGTTTTAGCAAACTTGAGGTATCCCAACGCTGCCCGCCCATAGCCTGAACATCAGCGTAATATTCATCAACCATTTTCGCGAGTATTAGCTTCGCGCCCACATCTTCCGCTGTTTTTAGCGCGATGCCTAGGTCTTTGCGCATCCAATCGACAGCAAAGCCAAATTCATATTCATCTCTGCCCATGGTCAAAGCGCGATTATCCATCTGCCAGCTTTGCGCGGCCCCTTTTCCAATTGCCTCAACAACTTCATCAATATCAAGTCCAGCCTTCTGCGCGAAATGCACACCTTCAGCTAAACCCTGTAAAATACCTGCAATGCAAATTTGATTGACCATCTTGGTGAGTTGCCCTGCTCCGCTTGGCCCCATTAATTTCATAGCCTTAGCGTAAGCGTCCATAACAGGTTCCGCTTTGGTGTAATCCGACTCATCACCGCCGCACATAATAGTCAGTTGTCCGTTCACAGCTCCCGCCTCACCGCCAGATATGGGCGCATCAATAAAACCGATATTTTTAGCTGTTGCCATCGCGTGACATTTGCGCGCGCATTCAGCCGATGCCGTCGTGTGATCTATAATAATAGCGCCCGCTCTTAACGAGTCTAAAGCAGGCTCGACAACAGCGTAAACGTCAGGATCATCACCCACGCAGATCATAACAAATTCCGCATCTTTAACAGTTTCCGTGATAGTGTTTGCGGCGGCCCCTTCATATCTCTGTTCCCAATCGGTAGATTTGGCCGTTGTGCGGTTCCAAACCCGAACATCGTGCCCCTCTGCCACTAAATGACCTGCCATTGGGTACCCCATGACACCCAAGCCCAAAAATGCACATTTTGCCATTGAAAATTCTCCAGAATATCCTTGCCTTGGGGGCTTCTATTCAATCAAATAAAGATATGACAGTTTTTTCTAAAATTGCGAATATATTTGCTTCGAGAAAGAGTGTCTGGAAATGAGCGGCTTTGTAATCACCGCCACTTGGCAAATGTGGGCCACGATGATGATCGTGCTTGTGGCCGTGTGGTTTTACATTCGAGAGAAATATTCGATAGAGGTTATCTCTGTAGGAGTCATAGCCGCTCTCCTAATTTTCTTCCATTTTTTCACCCCTAGCGGCGCGCAAGGGTTAGATAGTAGTTCGCTTCTTTCAGGCTTTGCCGCGCCTGCACTCATTACCATCATGGCTTTATTAGTTGTGGGTCAAGGCATGTTCCAAACAGGTGCGCTTGAAGGCCCCATCATGAGCATCAATAATGCGCTAGACAAAAGCCCTCGTCGTACTTTGTTTTTAGTCTTTGCTGTCGCCTTTGCCGTATCTATGTTCATGAATAATACGCCAGTTGTGGTCATGTTCATCCCGGTCTTATCTGCTATGTCATCCCGACTGCGCCGTTCCGCCTCACGCTATATGATGCCGCTGAGTTTTATGTGCATTCTTGCTGGCATGACGACCCTCATCGGGTCTTCCACTAACTTGTTGGTCAATGATGTGCTGCAGCGTAGCAGCGATATGTCGCTTGGGTTTTTCTCGCAATTCCCCATGGGAATAGTTTTGGCAGCTATTGGAGCCATTTACATTATAATCGCCTCACCATTCTTGCTACCCGAACGTAAGAGTTTAGAAAAAGAAGTGAGCGAGTCTGGTCAGCAATATATTGCGCAAATTCGTGTCACAGATAACCATCCTTTAGAGGGAACCCAGCCTATTGCAGGTTTATACCCTGCCCTAAAAAATGTGACGGTCCGGATGATACAACGCGGCGAGAAAAGCCTCTTACCGCCCTTTGAGCATGCCTTGGAAACAGGTGATGTTTTAATTGTTGCCGCCACCCGAAAATCCCTTTCAAGCTTGCTGTCTTCAAGTCCTGAATATCTTGAAGGCATGCTTAACATTGCCGGCTTTCATGATGAGAGTAAATCAAACGAGACGACAGAAGCTATTGTCATCAGCGAAGCCGTCATAGCGCCAGGTTCGCGGATGATTGGCCGCAATATCGAACAAATTGGTTTCAGGCGGCAAACTGGCTGCCTCGTCCTGGGCATTCAGCGGCGATCTCGTATGATCCGAAAACGTATGCTTGAGATACGGCTTGAGGCAGGTGATGTGCTTTTGCTATTTGGTTATGACGCCGATATGAGGGAGCTGCGCAATAATCGTGATTTGTTGCTTCTTGATTGGTCAACAGCCGAACTTCCCGATATTCGCAAATCTCTCTTTGCTCGCATCATTTTCGCAGGAACTATATTTGCGGCGGCCACAAGCTTTGTTCCTATTGAAATAGCCGCTCTGAGCGGTGCTTTGGCTATGGTCATGAGTGGATGTCTTAATATACGGCAAGCGGCACGCGCGCTTGATATGCGCATCTTCTTACTTATTGGCGCAGCCTTTGCGATGGGCCTCGCGCTAGAGAACACTGGCGGTGCGGCCTATATTGGTATGAAAGCCGTTGAAACATTCCAGCCCTTCGGCAATCACATTCTCCTCGCAGCTGTATTTTTGCTTATCGCATTTATGACCAACATAATTTCCAATAGCGCGGCAGCTTTGCTCTTTGCGCCTATCGCCCTCGCCATTAGCCAGCAAACCGGCATTGATCCTATAGCAATGGTTATGACGGTGATTTTTGCCGCGAATTGCTCTTTTGCAACGCCTATTGCCTATCAAACAAATCTTTTGGTCATGGGTCCAGGGCGCTATAATTTTGCTGACTTTGCTAAATTTGGCATTCCGCTTATCCTTATTATGTGGATAAGCTTCACACTTCTCGTACCTCTGTTCTTTCAAATTTAGCGTGATATAAAACGATATGACGCAGCCCTTTGATCCGAATCGACTACAGTTTTACCTCACGATTCCCTCGCCTTGTCCTTATTTGCCAGGACGCATGGAGCGCAAAATTTTCACTCAGCTTGATCCGCTGACAGGGCCACATCTAAATAACTACCTCACACATGCTGGCTTTCGGCGGTCTCAAAATGTGATTTACCGTCCTGCCTGTGAGACATGCCGAGAATGCCGTTCACTTCGTGTACGTGCAGGTGCCTTTTCTCAAAGCAAGAGCTTTCGGCGTATAAAAGCCAATAATGCAGACCTAACTATGTCCGTTGAAGAGGCCTTTGCTACAGAGGAGCAATATAACCTTCTCCACCGTTATTTAATATCGCGCCATCATGGCGGCGGCATGTCTGAAATGGATTTCATCCGATATGAGATGATGGTTGAAGAGTGTTCTGCTGAAACTGAAATTGTCGAATATAGAGATAAGAAAAATGCGCTCGTCGCAGCGGTTTTGATTGATCGCCTTCAAGATGGTATGTCCATGGTCTATAGCTTTTTTAATCCCGAAGAGCATAAGCGTAGCCTTGGCAATCTCATGATATTAGATCAAATTAAACGCTGTCAGCAACAAGACCTACCCTATCTCTATTTGGGTTATTGGGTCGAAGGCAGCCCAAAGATGGACTATAAAGCCCGTTTTCGTCCTAGTGAAATCCTTGGTCCGGAAGGGTGGCGTTTGATGGAGACAAAAACATGAAACGTCGGCATATTTTAGGCGCTGCAGCCGCCGTAGCCACAGGCACAGGCGTTGCGGCAATCCTTGGGAAAGACACCAAAGCGCCTATAGCAACTAAGGCCGAGAAGAAGATCGGCGCGCCCAATATTTCCAAAGGGCTAAAGCAATTTCGCATGGCAACAACTTGGCCAAAAGACTTTCCTGGCCTCGGGCAAATGCCTAACCGTTTTTCCAAAGCCCTTTATGAGATGAGCAATGGGCAAATTGAGGTCAAAGTCTATGCGGCTGGTGAGCTTGTCGGCGCCCTTGAATGCTTTGACGCGACGTCTACGGGCGCTGCGGATATGTATCACGGCGCAGAGTATTACTGGCAAGGAAAGTCCAAAGGGTTTTCCTTTTTCACCGCCGTTCCGATGGGTATGACGGCCTCAGAAATTATGGGCTGGATTGACCATGGCGGCGGCCAAAAATTATGGGACGACCTCTCAGCCAGCTTCAACATAAAACCCTTTCAAGCTGGTAATACAGGCCACCAGACTGGCGGGTGGTTCAAAAAAGAGATGAACTCTCTTGAAGACTTTAAAGGCCTTAGATTTCGAATGCCAGGTATTGGCGGTGAAGTCCTAAGACGTCTTGGCGCAGCCCCCGTCAACATGCCAGGGGGCGAAATTTATCAAGCACTACAATCTGGATTACTCGACGGCACCGAATGGGTCGGGCCTTGGAATGATTACGCTTTTGGATTTTACCGCGAAGCGCCTTATTATTATGCTCCGGGCTTTCATGAACCCGGAGCCTCGCTCGCTGTCGGCATCAACCTTGATGTTTGGAACAATTTTAGCGCGTCCGAACAGGCTATGATTAGCTTCGCATGCAAGGCCGCTAATGATGCCAGTCTCGGAGAATACACCTATGAAAATGCGAAGGCGCTTAACATTTTGAAGACACAACACGGCATTGAACCGCGCTTCTTTAGCGACGACATCATGGTGGAGATTGGTAAAATAAGCGAAGATGTTGTGCGTGAATTAGGCTCGTCGGACAAACGCACTCAGAAAATTTATGACGCCTATCTGGCTGCTAGAAATGAATATCGTGGGTGGACGGAAATGAGTGATGGCCGCTACATCCGCGCACGCAAAGCGGCGCTTGATACATAAAATGAATATTGGGGACATCATTGCGAATTTGGGGACAGCTTTTCAAGCGATAGGCTGGGTGTTCTTGCCTATTCTCCTTTTGCCCCTCATTTATATTTTCTTACCTAATATTAGAGCCCTACAATCAGTTTCGAAGGCTATCATACGTACAATAGATAGCTTTTCTTACGCCTTAGGGGAAGTTACGAAATGGCTATTGCCCCTATTGGTTCTTACTGTTGCCTTCACCGTTTTTGCCCTGTCAATATTTGGGCAAAGCTGGACGAAACTGTTTGAAAGTGCAGATTATCTTCATGCCTCTGTGATTATGCTGGGGGCCGCCGCAACATTACTCGCAGGGCAGCATGTAAGAGTCGACGTGTTTCATGTTCAGATGAGCGCCAAGACCCGCGCGCTCATTGATTTTATGGGCTATTACGCCTTGCTTCTTCCCGTATGTCTTATAATCCTATGGAACTCGCAGAGTTTTGTGAGCTTCGCGTGGCGTATCTTTGAAGGCTCTTCCGATGCAGACGGTATTCGCGGAGAGTTTCTTCTCAAAACACTCATTCCGATTTTTGCTGTAACTATGATACTCCAAGGGCTTGCCATCGCGCTACGCGCCGCTATGTGCCTAAGCGGCCAAGATAGACCTAAGCGCCCTCCGCATACGCCACAATTTTTTGCCGAGCAGGAGCTTGAGCACTAATGGGCGAGATATTAGCCATAGCCATGTTTGCCCTCGCCTGTATCGGCTTGATGGGCGGCTATAATGTAGCTTTCACGCTAAGCGGAGTATCGTTGATATTCGCCGCATTAGGCGTCGCAACGGGCACATTCGAACCCGAATTTTTACTTTCGCTTCCCGGCCGTATTTACCCGCTGATCACGCGCGAAATCCTCATGGCCGTACCTTTATTCGTATTTATGGGCGTCATGCTTGAAAAATCCCGCATTGCAGAAGATTTGCTGGAAGCCATGGGAGATTTATTTGGCCCATTAAAGGGAGGGCTAGGCATTTCCGTTGTATTTGTCGGCGCATTGCTCGCAGCCTCAACGGGTATCGTTGGAGCAACAGTCGTGACTATGGGGCTTCTTTCCCTGCCCACGATGCTAAAGCGAAACTATGCGCCCTCACTGGCCTCAGGCTCAATCGCGGCCTCGGGTACGCTGGGTCAAATCATTCCGCCCTCTATCGTCCTCGTCATACTGGGTGATCAAATGAGCAATGCTTACCAAGAAGCTCAGCGCAGCTTTGGCCTAGAGGCCACAGGCGTTGTCTCCGTTGGAGATTTATTTGCAGGAGCTTTACTACCAGGGCTAATTCTCGTGGCGCTTTATGCGATCTATATTTCCATTACAGCTTATCTAAAGCCAGCTAAGGCACCAGCTCAAGATTGGCCTGAAGGCGTATCACCATGGGCCTTTATTCGTAAAACACTCATAGCGATGCTTCCGCCTATCTTTCTAATTATTGCCGTTTTAGGCTCTATTTTATCAGGCTACGCAACACCGACACGCGGGGCGGCTTTAGGCGCTTTGGGTGCCATATTACTCGCCGCTTACCGCATTGCGCCAACGGCTTGGGGGCGCAGAGCGGCGCTATTCGCCGCTATCGGTCTTGTTCTTCTCGTCGGTATAGACATCACAGGTGTGGATATGCGTTTTGATCAGAATGACTGGACAGGCATAGAACGCGTTGCTGTTGTGTTGGCTCTAACGCTTGCGGGGCTAGCTATTATTGGGACAGGGCTTTCCATGTTACCTCTTATCAAAAATAAGCAGCTTGGCGATGTGTCGCGTACCACTATGCACATTACCTGTATGGTGTTTGTCATTCTTATTGGGGCAACAGTCTTCACGCTCATCTTTAGAGGATTTGGAGGGGACGAGTTAGTCGGACACTTACTCGCCTCGGCACCAGGCGGAAAATGGGGCGCGCTCGCGCTCGTTATGCTAGTGATGTTTATTATGGGCTTCTTTTTAGACTTTATCGAAATTACTTTCGTTGTTGTTCCGCTTGTTGCCCCGCCTCTCCTCGCAACAGGAATGGACCCGATATGGCTGGGCGTTTTGATGGCCTTGAACCTACAGACGAGCTTCTTGACCCCGCCCTTTGGCTTTGCTCTGTTTTACCTAAGAGGTGTGGCCCCGCCAGAGGTCACGACTACAGCCCTCTATAGAGGCGTGTTACCCTTTATCTTAATACAGATATTCGTAATTTTATTGATAATTTTGATACCAGGCATAGCGACGAAGCTACCCACTATGATGCTCAATTAAATCATTTGTCTTTTATAGCGGTTTCCCGTTAAACTTACTTAAATCTATCAATGGGGACACTTATGACCACACTACTCGTTATTCTCGGCATTATTGCCGTTCTTGCCTTCATCATTATCGGTATTTACAACCGATTAGTGGCCCTTCGCCAAACCTGTAACCAAGCTTGGTCAGATATTGAAGTTCAGCTTAAGCAGCGTCAGGATCTTGTCCCCCAGCTCGTAAATACCGTTAAAGGATATGCTAAGCATGAAAAAGGCACATTCGAAGACGTTATCAAAGCACGAAATATGGCCGTCTCTGCAGACACTCCAAAAGACGCCGCGGCGGCAGAAGGCTTCTTAACCCAAGCCCTTGGCAAACTCTTTGCTCTCGCCGAGGCTTACCCAGACCTCAAAGCCAACACGAATTTCCTACAGCTTCAAGACCAACTGGCCGACGTTGAAAATAAAATTGCCGCATCTCGCCGCTTTTATAATAATGCTGCTCAGGAATATAATACGTCTCGTGAACAGTTCCCAGCTGTTCTCATCGCAGGTCCTTTTGGCTTCTCTGCTCGTGAGTTTTTCGAAGCCCCTGAAGGCCGTGAAGCCCTGCAAACAGCGCCCGTTGTTGATTTCGATACGTAAGGTTAAGTCAACGGATTTTTTGCCATGATGAAAGCTTATGGCCTGAAGACACACATTTGGAATAACAACATGCGCTCAGTCATGTTGTTAATTTTATTTCCTGTTTTGTTGTTATTCATGGCCTTTGGCCTCATTCTTCTTTGGACGGCTATTTCATCTGATATGAACACGGAGCAAGGATTATCCTATGCTCTAAACACAATGCCTAGCGCCGC
>JAHDDT010000005.1:0-11104 GCA_020629195.1 Hellea sp. | reverse complement strand
GAAGAACTC
Source organism: Hellea sp. (assembly GCA_020629195.1). Lineage (GTDB taxonomy): Bacteria > Pseudomonadota > Alphaproteobacteria > Caulobacterales > Maricaulaceae > Hellea. The sequence goes on along the minus strand of JAHDDT010000005.1, from coordinate 11,095 downwards.
GAAGCCGTTATTGCGCATGAATTGTCACACATTCGAAATCGCGACGTTCGGCTTTTGATTATCGCCGTCATCTTTGTTGGCATTTTTGCTTTTGTGGGAGAAGGTCTGGTAAGAAGTGTTTTTCGAACCAACTTAGCGCGTAACGACCATCATAGACGCAGTGGCGGCGGAAACGCAGGCGCACTTATATTTTTCGCGATAGCTATCATCGGCGTATCATATCTTTTGGCTATGCTCACGCGTTTCGCCCTCTCCCGCAAACGCGAATTTATGGCGGATGCTGGAGCCGTGGAACTTACAAAAAATCCTGATGCCATGATCCGCGCCCTTCAAAAAATCTCAGGCCGCGCCGAGTTACAAAACGTTCCAGCAGAAATTAAAGAGATGGCTTTTGAAAATCCACGAATTGGTATTGCAGGCGCATTTGCGACCCATCCCCCAATAGAAAAACGAATAGAAGCTTTAGTGAAATTCGCGGGCGGACAAACCGGCACGCATAGTCGCCCGCAAAGACGTGCCCAACAGACTGCTGAAAAGACTAATCAGCGGCAAAACAGACCCCCATTTGGCCGCCGTGGGCCATGGACACGCGGTAATTAAGCGACTATACACTTATCGATAATCAATAATAACAATAATTATGCAGACATATGAGGACAGCTCCATGACAAAACAACTTCTACTCTCAGCTAGTGTGGCCCTAATGCTCGCAGCCTGCCAAGGCGCGGAAAATGCGGGCAAGGATGCTGCTGATAAAGCCAAAGACGCCGTAACATCTATGGCGAAAATTGACTTGCCAGATGGCGTAACTCTTGTTGAGAGTGTATCAAAATCAGGTGATGAAGTTGTCATTCCTTATAACAAATACAAACTCGACAATGGCCTCACCGTTGTTATCCACCAAGATAAATCGGACCCACTTGTCCATGTGGACGTAACTTATCATGTAGGTTCAGGCCGCGAAGACATTGGTAAATCTGGCTTTGCGCATTTCTTTGAGCACATGATGTTTCAAGGCTCAGAAAATGTAGCGGATGAAGAACATTTCAAAATCATAACAGAAGCCGGTGGTACGTTAAACGGCACAACCAATACGGACCGTACAAATTACTTCCAAACAGTTCCATCCAACCAACTTGAAAAGATGCTTTGGCTTGAAGCTGACAGAATGGGTTATTTCCTAAATGCGGTCACGCAAGAGAAATTCGAGGTTCAGCGTGAAACCGTCAAAAATGAGCGTGGCCAACGCGTTGATAACCGCCCCTATGGTCTTTTAGGCGAACGTGTGGGCGAGGCTTCATTTCCTGAAGGACACCCTTACAGCTGGTCTGTTATCGGCTATCTCGAAGACCTTGACCGCGCAACGCTTGATGATTTGAAAAAATTCTTTCTACGGTGGTATGGCCCTAATAATGCGGTCATAACTATTGGTGGTGATTTGGACGAAGCTGAAACACTGAAATGGGTTAGCAAATATTTCGCGCCAATTCCTACGGGACCAGAAGTTACAGACCCTGAATATGTCCCGGTCACATTGGATAAGGACCGCTATATTTCTCTTGAAGATAAGAATGCACGTTTGCCGCTCCTATACATGTCTTGGCCTACGGTTCACGCGAACCATCCAGATGAAGCCCCCCTTGATGTCTTACAAAACATTATGGGCGGCGGACAGACATCACTTCTTTATAAAAACCTAGATAAGCCTGGCCTCACAGTGCAATCGTCAGCAGGCCATTTCTGCCGCGAGATTTCCTGTAGCTTTACGCTTTTTGCTCTGGCTAACCCAGCACGGGTTAAATCTCTTGCAGATATGGAAAAGGTTATACGTGACTCCCTCATCGAATTTGAAGGTCGCGGCGTCCAAGATGATGACCTAACCCGCGTGAAAGCCGATATTGTTTCCGGCATGATTTACGGTCTTGAAAGTGTGAGCGGAAAAGTCTCGCAACTCGCAGCCTATGAGACATATCGCGACTCTCCCAACGGGATTGCAGATGACATGGCGCGTTATGAAAATGTCACCAAAGCTGATGTGATGCGCGTTTATAATCAGTATATCAAAGGCCAAAATGCCGTTATCATGTCTATCGTGCCCGAGGGCATGACAGAGGCGATTGCGGCGCCTGACACGTGGGAGCGTTATGAGCGCACAATTCCAGAAGACGGGCCATCTCCTGATGTTGACTGGCAACTCCCCGAAGATGACTTTGACAGATCAATGGTTCCGCCAGCTGGGCCTAACCCCTCAATTAAAGCTCCGGATGTTTATAATGCATCTGTTGGCGACATTCCGTTACTCGGCGCAGTTAATGACGAAGTTCCTACTACGACCATCAGTCTTCGCATCAAAACGGGCCAAATGCACGAACCCATGGATAAGCTTGGCCTCGCCGCCATGACGGCGGCCATGGTTGATGAAGCCACACAATCTATGTCGGTTGAAGACATCTCTAATGAGCTTGCCAAACTCGGGTCTAGCTACAGCTGGTCTTCAGGGGACAGTTTCACGACCTTGCGTATTCGCAGCCTTAGTAAAAATCTCGATAAAACGGTTGAACTTGCCGTGGCTTCACTTCTGGAACCCAAATTTGACCAAGCTGACTTTGAACGCAATCAAGCCAATACTCTCCAAGGTATTCGCCAAGCTAAAAAGCAGCCAAGTCAAACGGCCAGTGAAATCTTCAATAAGAAAATGTATGGAACTGAAAACAATTTTGCTTTCGGCAATGCCGGCACTGAAGAGACAGCACAGAATATAACCCTTGAAGATGTAAAAGCGTTTTATGAGGCGCATTATTCTCCAAAAATTGCCAGTATTATTGCGGTCAGTGACCTCAACAAAGGGGCGCTTACGAAAGCCCTAGAGCCGTTGAAAGCTTGGGAAGGTGGAGACGTAGCAATGCCAGAGGCTAAGCCCTTCCCTGAGCTTGAAGGTAAAACCATCTATTTCATGGATCAACCCGGTGCACCGCAATCAGAAATTCGTATCGGTCAACGTGCTTTACCTTATGATGCCACGGGTGAGTATTATCGTGCAGGCCTCATGAATTATCCATTGGGCGGTGCGTTTAACTCACGTATCAATCTGAACCTTCGTGAAGATAAAGGCTACACTTATGGCGCGCGCTCATTCTTTAGCGGGAATGAAACACGCGGATGGTACCGCGCAGGTGCAGGTGTTCGGGCCGACTCTACTGCGGCTTCAATTACAGAATTTGTCAAAGAAATTGACGGGTTTTACGAAGACGGAATCACGCCAGAAGAGCTAGAATTCACCAAGTCCGCTATCGGGCAGCGTGATGCACGCTCTTATGAGACGCCACGTCAAAAGCTTGGTTTCTTAGGCCAGATGATGACCTATGATTTGAAGCCATCATTCGTTGATGAACAAGCTGATATCCTGCAGGGTATGAGTAAAGCGGATATCGACGCACTCGCTAAAAAGCATCTCAACCTTGATGAAATGATCATGGTTGTTGTGGGCGATAAAGCTAAATATATGGGCGAAGTCGAAGCCCTTGGATATAACGTTATTGAGGTCGATGCTGATGGGAACGCTGTTAAATAAACAGCATCCTTCATAAATCAAAGAAAACCCGGTTCATTAGAGCTGGGTTTTTTATTGGCATAAATTTGATTTAAACTACTTCAGCCGTTTATCAGGCGCAAAAAGCCCTTGTCGCGAGAATCCCCTTGGCGCCATGCGCCCTGCTCCTGCACGCTTACCCTCTAAAATATTCCAATCTGGCACACTATTTGTGCGCCCTGAACTATCGACAAAACTCAACCCTTCCAAAGCGGTGAAGGTTGTAATATCGGCCAAGCCGCCATCTTTATATTTTTGCAAACGCACGCCTTTACCGCGTGTCATTTCAGGCAGCTCCTCAACATCAAAAACCAATATCTTACGGTTTTCACCTATCGTGGCGATCTTTTCACCCGTAACTTCAACACAGCGCAAAGCCTCAGCATCGCCTTTGACGTTAAGTGTTTTGCGACCGCCTTTTGTTGAGGCAATGACATCTACTTCATTGACGCGGAAGCCATAACCATCTGAACTCGCTATTAAGAGTTTACGCGAAGGATCGTGAAGGAATAATCCGATCGGCGTGTGGTCATTTTCTAAATCAATTATCAAGCGGATAGGGTCACCATTCCCACGCCCACCCGGAAGCTTATCTGCTCCGATTGTGTAGAATTTACCATTGGACGCGAAGAGAATGATTTTATCCGTTGTTTGGCACGGCACGATAAAAGCGGCTTTATCCCCATCTTTGAATTTAATCGAACTTGTATCAGAGACATGGCCTTTCATGGCCCGTATCCAGCCCTTATCAGACAAGACAACCGTTACGGGCTGCTTCTCAATAAAGGCCTGCGCGAAATCGATGTCCATCTCAGGCACTTCTGCAAATGTTGTGCGGCGTGCCCCAATATCAGTTTTGGGGCCGTAAGCTTCCCGCACTGCTTTTACTTGCTCGGCCACCTTATCCCATTGCTTTTTCTCAGAAGCCAGCAAACCTTCAATTTCAGCTTTCTCGGCGGCAAGCTTGTCATGCTCCGTCTTAATTTCAATTTCTTGGAGCTTATTCAAAGCCCGCAAACGCATATTCAAAATGGCATCTGCTTGGCGGTCCGTAAGCTTAAACGCCTTAATCAACTCATCTTTGGGTTTATCCTCAAAGCGGATAATACGAATGACTTCATCGATATTTAGGAAGGCTATCATATAGCCATCCAGAATTTCCATCCGGTCTATAATCTTACTGAGACGCTGCCGTGAACGACGTTGAAGAACAACACGGCGATGATCAAGGAAAGCTTTGATGACTTCTTTTAAATCCATCACGCGTGGCGTGCGCGTGGCGTCCAACACATTCATGTTCAAAGACGTGCGACTCTCAAGACCCGTAATTTTAAATAGGCTTTCCATGAGCAATTCAGGGTCGATATTTTTACTCTTTGGTTCAAGAACGATACGAATATCCTCTGCGGACTCATCGCGCACATCTTCGAGCCATGGCGCTTTTTTTGTCTCAATGACTTCGGCGAGTTTTTCTATCAAGCGTGATTTCTGAACTTGATAAGGCACTTCCGTGACCACAATCTGATACATACCACGGCCAAGGTCTTCTTTGTGCCAACGGGAGCGAACTTTAAAACTCCCCTTGCCCGTCTTATAAGCTTCTAGAATGGACTCTTTGCTATCAACAATAATTCCGCCCGTCGGCAAGTCTGGGCCTTGAATAAAATCCATCAAGGTTGAGATACGCGCATTAGGCGTTTTGATAAGGTGCAGAGCCGCCGAACAAATCTCTGCTACATTATGCGGCGGGATAGAGGTTGCCATACCCACAGCAATCCCCGTTGAGCCATTGGCAAGGAGATTAGGAAAGCCAGCAGGCAGGACAACGGGTTCTTCATCCTCTTCATTATAGGTCAAGGTAAAATCGACAGCGTCTTCTTCAAGGCCTTCGAGCAAGGCTACGCCCGCCGCTGTCATTTTGGCTTCGGTGTATCGCATCGCAGCTGGACTATCGCCGTCGATATTGCCGAAGTTTCCTTGTCCATCTACAAGCGGGTAACGCGAAGAGAAACTCTGAGAAAGCTTGACCAAAGCATCATAAATTGAGGCATCACCATGAGGGTGATATTGGCCCATCACGTCACCAACAATACGGGCCGATTTTTTATGCGCCGTTTCAGGGTTAAGTTTAAGCTGGCGCATGGCGTAAAGGATACGGCGATGAACAGGCTTTAGCCCGTCCCGGACATCTGGCAGAGCTCGCTGCGTAATCGTCGAAAGTGCATAGGCCAAGTAACGCGAAGAGAGCGCATCATCAATATGCTCTTCAATCACGCCGTCCTCAGGAAGGCCGCCATCAGTCGTGTTTTCATCAGTCATGGAAATCTCTTGTGATTCGCAGACTAATATAGCGAGGGCCGAGAACAGGCTCTATAGCGCAGAAAATATATCTTACCCAGGTGCCCAATAAATCACAAAGATTTCTCTGCCGCCTACTTACCCCCGTGGATGTTTTCAATCGGGATATAGTCGAAATCAAATCCAAAATGACGCGGGCCAATGAGTTCGATACCTTTTTTGCTCCGCCAAGGCGCAGGCGCCTTTACGCCTATCATGGCCACTTTTTCACCGACGACATAACCGCCATAACCGACGCCCAAAGTCGACTCGCCTGTATCAGGGTCTAGGTTATAAATATAATCTGGCGCCATCGCGTTAAGCTCTTCATCGAGCCAGCCCACAATATTTTCATTTTTAACATAGACTCGATATTTACGGCCCTCAAATTCTTCGACGCCTTCAAATTCAGCTTCGACCCAGTTAAATCCACGCTCACCTTTGGTGACGGCTTTTGTCACGACACCCTCAAAGAGTTTGTACCCCCCTGAGACTTTAACCATGGCGTCAATCGGATCTTTACCCGCCTCACGCGCTTCGCGCACCGTGCGGCCGTAAGTTTCCGCCTCGGAAAGATTACCTTTCAGAATGCCACGTTCCAATTGCTCGCCTGACATCGGCGTCATGGTAATCCACGCATCCCCACCGCTGGCCACAGCTATGGCACGACTTAGATCTTCAACGCGGTATTCATCAATAGCATGCTTGATAACAATCTGATCGCCCCATGGGGTGATGATGGCGGTGGGTACGGAGGCCATACCGTTTATCCACGGAATAGATTGCTGCACCTCAGGCACCGCGCGGCCTGTAATGCCGCCATCCAATGTGGGAATACCCATATCTGCACCGAGGAGCAGTGCTGTCGCGGTTGCACCCGCTGCTTCAGAGCGCACAAGCGCTGCAACGTCTTTACCTGTAAACTCTTCGAAGAGGTCCACCGTTGCGCGGCGAGGATCGTCTATTTTCTCAAGGCCTTGCTTTGTGGTGCGATCAATAACATTCTGCCACGGCCCTCCGCCGCCAATGCCTTGCACCGCGACAACCATGCCATTTTCAGGGACATTATCGACCGCTATGGTGCGAAAGACCTTGCCTTCCGCCAAGGCTGCTTTGACCTCTGTTATAAAAGGGCTGGGATCGCAATTGCGCGTTGATTGGATGCAAGAACCGATAAGAATATCGATAAGGTTCTGCTCACTTAGCGTCCGTAATTGTGGAGAGATTTCATTCACTGTGCTAGTTGCAACAGTAGAAGAGCTTTCAGTACCTACTGACTCCGCTGAGCAGCCTGTCAAAGCCAATAGGCTTATAATCGCCAATGTAGCGGTACAGCTTGTAAATTTCATCAAAGCCATTCGTTTCCTCCATCTGCCGCGCAAGTGTTAACTAGATTAATTTGCGGCGCAAGAATATATATTTGTCATTCAGCGCCTACCCCAGAATGGCTCAGCTGCGCATGACTGCGCCCCATTCTTGTCAACCTCTACATGATTTGGCACAAGCATTGCACGCGGCAAAGACTGCGAATGTGGAAAAATGGTGATTGATATGAAGAACTTATTGCAAAATAGTGCAATTTTATTAGGGTTAAGCCTTTCTGCGGCTATGCCCGCAAGCGCAAATGGATGTGGAAGCAATTATTGTTCTCCGTCTATAACTGAACCAAGATTCGTAACTGAGACTCATATGCGTCCCGTCACGACACTTGAAAATGTTACGGTCATGAAAGAGCACGTTGAGACGAAAGCTGTGACAGTCCAAAAACCTGAAGTCATTACAAAGACTAAGACGGTTATGAAAGAAGTAACAACTTCAAAAGACGTTACGGTCATGAAACCGGTAAAAACGATGAAGCCTCAAACAACAATGGTTGAAGTGACTAAACAGCGTAATGTGGTCAAGCAGCGCCCGGTCACGAAGACCCGTGAAGTCACCGTTATGAAAGAGGTCAAAGTCATGAAACCTGTGACGGTCATGAAAGAATTTATTGAAATGCAGCCTCACACAGAAGTCGAGACTTACACAGAGATGGAATCTTATGACGATGTCGAGAGCTACACTGAAATGGAAGCTCAAACCAAAATGGTCGAGCATACCGAAATGGTACCACATACCGAAACGAAATTTAGCACGACTATGGTGCCTGAGACGCAAACATATACAGAAACTGTCATGCGCCCAACCACCGAATATAAAGAGCACAAAGTCATGCGCCCCGTCACGGTGCAGAAAGAGCGTACAACATTAGTACCGGAAACCCGCACGCGCAGGATAGATGTTGTCCGGCCAGTTATCCCGGTACCCTACCCTGTTCCAGTTCCTACGCCTTGTCAGCAGGTTGAAAGGCCTAGCTGCTAAGAACGATTATTTGGAAGCGCGGGCCTCAAGGGGTCCGCGTATCTGCTCTAAATTATATCCTGCGGTGCTAATAGCCTCCATGACCCCATCCACACCAAGCTTATCAACGTGAGCGAAAGCCCACAGAGCGGCGCTGCGCATACCGCTAGCACAAAAAATAACGATAGGCCTCGGAAGATTATCAAAGGCTGTTTGTGACGCGTCTAACACCCCCGGGGTGAGACCGCCCATCATAGGAATATGGTGATAATCCACACCAATTGATAAGGCTGTGGCCTCAAGCTCCTCAGATAAGGGCTGCATCGGGCTTTCCATATCAGGACGGTTATTGATGAAACTCATAACGCCTTGCTCCGCCAAGGCTTGCATATGGGCGGCTAAAAGCTGCCCTGTTACGAATACATCTCCTGGAAGTTCTTTCATAACGCGCTATTTTCCGAGCATATCTTTGGCCTTGGCGACAATGGCATTCGTTGTGATACCAAAATACTCAAACAAAGCCGCACCCGGAGCGGACGCGCCGAAACTCTTCATGCCCACAAAGCCCCCTTGTCGGCCGATAAGGCCATCCCATCCTTGGCGGATACCTGCTTCAATTGCAATTTTCGGAAGGTCTTTGCCAATCACAGACCGAATATATTTTTCGTCTTGGTCGAGAAAAAGGTCCATACAGGGCACAGAAACAACGCGCGCTGAGATGCCTTGTGCGGAAAGCTCTTTATGCGCCTCTACTGCGAGGTGAACTTCGGAACCAGAGGCCAGAAGCACAATATCATCAGCACCCTCACCTGCTTTCAGGACATAACCGCCGCGAGAACACATGTTCTTATCCGCTGATGTCCGAACAGGCGGAAGGCCTTGGCGGGTCAAAGCATGAAGAGATGGGCCTTGAGTCCTCTCAACCGAAAGTTCCCAACATTCAGCCGTTTCAATCGCATCTGCTGGACGGAAAACATAAAGATTTGGAATAGCGCGTAGCGAAGCCACATGTTCAACAGGTTGATGGGTTGGACCGTCTTCGCCCACGCCAATCGAGTCATGCGTCATAACATAGATCACGCGCACACCCATCAACGCCGAGAGGCGTATCGCGGGGCGGCAATAATCCGCAAAGACAAGAAACGTACCTGAGTAGGGTAAAATACCTCCATGCAATGCCATACCATTCATCGCCGCGCCCATAATATGCTCTCGAATGCCATAATTGACGTAACGCCCGCCATAATTATCGGCTTGAATTTCAGAAGATGTTGCGGGGGTACGAGTCTTGTTTGAGCCTTCAAGGTCAGCAGACCCCGAGATCATATCGGTCAAGCTTTCTGTAAGAACTTTAAGCGCATTCCCCGAAGCCGCGCGCGTTGCGAGCTTGGGCGCGTCAATGACAAGCTGGTCTTTATAAGCTTGCATCGCCTCTTTCCAGCCAATGTTTAGATCACCTTTCATCGCGCGGTTAAAATCATTCAATTTATTCGAGGCATCGAGACGAGCTTTCCAAGCCTTTTGTGCCGCGCGGCCTTTGCGTCCTGGACGCTTCCACATTTTATAAACATCATCTGGAATTTCAAAAGGACCGTGGTTCCAACCAAGCGCTTTACGAGTCGCCGCGATTTCTTCATCACCCAGAGGCGCACCGTGGACTTTAGACGTTCCGCCTTTAGTCGGTGCCCCCTTACCGATAATCGTCTTGCAAGCAATAAGAGTGGGTTTGTCAGATTTTTGCGCCTTACGCAGAGCATTGGCGACCTTGCGAGCATTATGCCCATCGACTTGGATCACGCTCCACCCACAAGCCTCAAAGCGCTTCTTTTGATCTGTGCTGTCTGAAATATCGACGCTGCCATCAATGGTGATGTTATTATCATCCCACATTACGATAAGCTTATTGAGCTTAAGATGACCCGCAAGGGAAATGGCTTCTTGCGAAATCCCTTCCATTAAGCAGCCATCACCTGCAATCACATATGTGTAGTGATCGACAATATCATCGCCGTAGCGCGCGTTCATGTGGCGCTCTGCCAGCGCAAAGCCGACACCATTAGCAATACCCTGACCCAGCGGCCCAGTTGTTGTTTCTACTCCAGGCACGTGGCCATATTCAGGGTGACCCGCTGTTATGGAGCCAAGCTGACGGAAATTCTTTATCTGCTCCATCGTCATGGCTTTGTAGCCTGTCAAATGTAGGAGGGAGTAGATGAGCATAGACCCATGACCCGCAGACAAAATAAAGCGGTCTCGGTCAGGCCAGTTTGGATCAGACGGATTGAATTTCAAAAACTTGGAAAACAGAACTGTTGCGGCATCTGCCATCCCCATCGGCATACCTGGATGACCAGAATTGGCAGCCTGTACGGCATCCATAGAGAGCGCTGAGATCGCACCACTCATTTGCTTATGTTCGCGTTCGGATTTGGAAAGTTCCGTCATTTTGATCACCTGTAGCTAATGGTCTTTGCCATCTGATTCTTTGCATAAGGGAATGGCATGGTAGCGTTTTCAAAGCTAGGGCGCCGTCAAAGCTAGATGTGGATTATGGTCAAATCACCCAGAAAACTCTGCCGCGCAGTTCTAGAAGCTAAAACGTGCGAAAATTTTTATAAACTGAACCGAAGTTATTTTGAGAAAAATGCTGCTCATTAAATTAGCTTTAAATTAGGTCAAAAACATCATAGACAGTCCGCTATGCATTCCCTATATAGCCGCTTCATTCAAGAGTATGACTCGCGTTTGTAAGCCCGAATAGCTCAGTTGGTAGAGCAACGGATTGAAAATCCGTGTGTCCCTGGTTCAAATCCAGGTTCGGGCACCATT
>JAHDDT010000091.1:4535-8014 GCA_020629195.1 Hellea sp. | reverse complement strand
ATGTAGATGGGTTCACAAATGTGATCTCTAATGGCGGTGGTGGTCACTTTATCTTCGGCAGTAATAATACGATTGGGTTTAGTAGCGGGAATGTCTTGTTCGGAGATCAAAACACTTTATTGGACACTGCGCGGAATAATTTTATCGCGGGAGAACGAAATACGCTTAATGGGGGTAATGCGTCTGAGAACTTTATTGCGGGTGAAAGAAATACCTTAGCCGCTGGCAGTAACGGCAATACGGTTCTTGGTAACCGCTCTTCGATAAATGGTGATTATAACTTTGTTGGTGGTGGCGACAGCTCCGTTGGCCCAACTGTTACGGGTAGGAATAATGTGGTTATTGGAGCCGGTGCGAGTTCTATTGTCGATAATGGCGTAGCGATTGGGACAAACTCAGCAGCAACACTCTCTTCTGTTGCCGCGCAAGCCGCCTGGGTAGGCGGCACTGTCGGCTCCGTCACTTTCACGGAGGGCCAAAATGCTTTTCTTGGTGAAATGAATATTGGCCGCCGCCTGCTCACAGGTGTTGCTGATGGACGTGTCGCTGCAGGTTCCTCCGATGCGGTTAATGGGCACCAACTTTTTGAGGCCGTGAGTGCGGCAGGCGGCGGAACCGGTGATTGCGGAGATGGCACAGGCACAGACTCACATCTTTGCGGGGACGGGGCTTCGGCGGCGGGAAGCCAAACCACGGCCTTAGGCGATGGAGCGGCGGCTGATGTTGTCGGTACGACAGCGGTAGGCTTTGGCGCGACGGCTAGCGGGACTTATTCGGCGGCTATCGGACGTAATGCGGCGGCGAGTGGAAATGCCTCTATTGCCAGCGGTGTTAATAGTCGGTCTCAAGGGTATCTGAGTTCAGCTTATGGCTTTGGCTCTAATGCCGTGGCTGAGCAGTCGATCGCTCTGGGTGCGCGCAGTATTGCGCAAGGTATAAATTCTACGGCGCTGGGGTATAATGCGGCGGCTAATCACGACGAGTCGACGGCTATCGGCGCAAATTCTGTAACCACGCGCGCCAATCAAATTATGATTGGAACAGCGTTACAAATGACAACGATTGCGGGTCTGAACTCTACGGCGTCATTGACAGCGCAGGGCCCAGTGACGGGCTTGGTGACGACGGATGCAGATGGAAATATCGCCTCTGATGGCGGCGCGCTCGCGGCAAGTGTTGCGGGTAACCGAACGGATATAGATGCCAATACATCAGCGGTTGCCGATAACCGCACAGATATAGACGCCAATACGTCATCCATCACAGATAACCGGACAGATATTAACGCCAACACGTCTGCGATTGCTGATAATCGGACAGATATAGATGCTAACACGTCAGTTGCTGCTGCTAACCGCATTGATATTGACGCCAACGCGTTAGCGATTTCAGATAATAGAACTGACATTGACGCAAATAGCGTGGCTATAACCAATAATCGCACGGACATCGATGCTAATACGTCGGCAATTACAGATAACCGCGCCGATATAGATGCGAACACCTCAGCTGTTGCGGATAACCGAACGGATATTGATGCCAATACGACAGCGGTTGCTAGTATTACGACCGGGGTTGCGGATTTAACGGGCCGTGTGGCTTCCAATGAGGATAAAAATGTTGAACAGGATATGCGCCTTGATGATCAAGATACGTTGATTGCGACCAATAGTGCCTCGATTGCAGAAAATGATGATGCCATTGCGCTTACACAATCTAATCTCCAGATCGAGGTAGACCGGAATGAGGCTCAAGCGATTGCGATAAATGAAAATGCGTCTAGAATTTCTTCGAATACCGCAGCAATTATGGGCAATAGCGCACTTATTGCCGATAACGCCTCACTGATTGGCCGCAATTATGGGCTTATTCTTGATAACGCTGAGCGTATCGATAAGCTTGCCAGTGGCGTAGCTTTATCCATGTCGGTTCCTGATGCTTATTTGGATCGCTCAGAGAGCCTGGCAATTGCTGGTGGTCTAGGCACATTTGATGGGGAGGTCGGTATTGGCGCGGCGATGACGGTCCGCGGCAATGATAAATGGAGCTTCTCGGCGGCAGTTGCAGGATCTGGCGGTGAATATGGCGGTAAGGTCTCAGCGCGTTGGTCTCGTTAAGTTTCTGATGAAAAGCTGTATCTTGGTAAGCTATCAGGCACAATTTCGCTTTAGAGAGCATGGCTGATGGTTTTGGGCTCTCTAATTTGTAAAATTCTTAAGAAAAGTTACTGAAACTTTAAAATTTCATTTGATTTTTGTGCTAATCAGTTTTTATATGAAATTGCTATTGGGGGGTAGCTCTAAGCTCGGGGCGCGCTTGAGTTAGGACCTGTCGTATATGCCTCTAAGGCTCGTGATACAAAATACATCCTCTAAAGAGATTGATGCGCCTCGGCCTCATCCTTCGGCTAAGTTTGTTGAGGCCGCCTTACGTACAGCTAAAAACTCAAAAAAAGATACGCGCAATGCCATTATCGCAGATATCAGCGATGTGTTGAATTGCCGTCAAGACGATCTCAATTTTATGTTTGAGCATAACATGGTGCCGCATGACCGCCGCCCTGTTTTCGAGCTTGAGCTGCCCGATTACCGGATGAAACTATCTGATATATATAAAGAAGCCGCTGAATAGACGAAGCTTCAAATGCCTCCAGTTCGAAGGGGAGAGCAGGGCGTTGGCGGGACGCGACAAAAAATCACAAAAAACAAGTCGCATCCCGCCCCGCTAGCCCGTATATAGACTTCGAATTAAGAAGGTTTTCCAATGGTACAGCTTACGCTTCCTAAAAATTCTAAAATCTCAAAAGGTAAAAACTGGCCGGCCGAGTCGGGGGCGAAGAATGTAAAAACATTCAAAATTTACCGCTATGACCCAGAAGATGGAAAAAATCCTTATTGGGATAGCTATCAAATTGATCTGGATGAATGCGGACCGATGGTGCTCGATGCGCTGTTTAAAATTAAAAATGAAATAGACCCGACCCTCGCTTTCCGCCGGTCTTGCCGCGAAGGTGTTTGCGGTTCTTGTGCCATGAATATTGGCGGACGTAACACGCTGGCTTGTACAAAAGCCATTGAAGATGTGGCTGGTAAAGATATTTCTATCTCGCCGCTTCCGCACATGCCCGTTGTCCGTGATCTCGTGCCGGATCTGTCAAATTTTTATAAGCAATACGCCTCAATTGAACCTTGGCTACATACATCGACGCCGCTCCCAACAGAGGAGCTGACACAAACGGTGGAAGACCGCGATAAGCTCGACGGATATTATGAGTGTATTCTCTGCGCGTCATGCTCAACATCTTGTCCGTCTTACTGGTGGAATGGAGATCGTTATCTTGGCCCTGCTGCACTTCTGCAAGCGTATCGTTGGCTTGTCGATAGCCGTGATGATGCCAAGGATGAACGTCTTGAAAAACTGGACGATCCGTTCAAACTCTATAGATGCCACACCATCATGAACTGCGCCAATGTCTGCCC
>JAHDDT010000091.1:0-4435 GCA_020629195.1 Hellea sp. | reverse complement strand
TAACCAACTCCTTACATTAACGACATGTGTCGTATTTAACCTTGATGATTACGACGCTTGTCGTGTAACAAAATAACGTTCATCATTAAAGGAGACGGAACATGCACACTTCCCTAAAAATTGCCGGATTATCTTTAGTCACACTTGCTTTCACGGCAGGCTCAGCCATGGCGGGCGATGGTAAAAATTGCAATGATAAAAAGAAAACAGCGATGAAAACAACTGCCGCCGCTGTAACAGCTACGCCGCAAACCACAGTGCTCTCAACAGCCGAACGCGGGGCAGCCATGACGAAAAAAGCTAAGAAGACTTACAGTTTTGAAGATGCGTTAAAGCTTTGCCAAGAAAAGGGCGCGGCTGATCTTCAGGCCTGCGTAGATTATAAAACAGGCGTGACAGCCGCAAAAAGCTAGGGGAAATTATTTAAGCCCACCCTTCGGGGCACCAGAACCAACGTCCTCAAAAGGCGTTGGTTTTTTCGTCGGGCTATAAGGCCTCAACCACCGCTCTTATATAGTCGCTTGCCTTATCCGCATTTTTCGGAAGGCTTTGCGGGTCGATGGGTTCTCCAAAGGTCAGATTAAACGTCTGGCCTTTTTTATTAAGTAGCTCATGAAACAAAGTGATGTCGCGCAGTTCAGGACTGGTCCAGCTAAAGAGGTAATAGAGCCAGCTATTTCTAGCTTTCATATTTAGCGGCACTACAGGCGCGCCATATTTTCGCGCGAGCATTGCCGCAGAGCTTTCCCATGATTTTTCCTTTAGGCCACGCCACGTCATTTGGGCGAGGCGTCCGCTTGGGAAAATCACAACGCATTTTTCATCTTCCAAAGCGGCTTTGATATCTATGAGAGTTTGCCGGGTTTTGGCGCTGCTACGCTTATCTTTGACCCATTCAACGGGAATGATAAGATCGCGGGCTTTTGGCATGACCCGCAGCGCGTCTGCATTTGCGAGGAATACATGATCGGGGCGGCGTTCCCTGATGGCTTGGAAGACCGCCATACCGTCTGCAAGCCCAGTGGGGTGATTACTAATGAGAATGCACCGTCCCGTTCGAGGCAGATGGGTGAGATCCTGAACCGCTGTCCGAGGGCTAATATGTTTCGTGACAAGTTTAAAGGCTTCGTGGCCTGTCTTATCTTTGATGGCGTCGGCTAAAAATACGGCTGCATCATAAGCTAGCATACGGTAGAGCAGGGGACGAATGGCTTTGAACAGCGCAGGACGGCCCGTCAATTTCGGCGCACGTTCAGTTATAAGCTGTTCGACAATATGCATGGGAGTGTATTGACCAAGAGAGCGGAAATTGGCAAGGCCGCTTTATGACCAAACCTATGAATGTCTTATTTCTATGTACGGGCAATTCCGCGCGTTCGATTTTGTCCGAAGCTCTGATGAATGATTTGGGGCAAGGTAGATTTATTGGTTGGTCGGCGGGTAGTCATCCGAGCGGGGTTCCACATCCTGATGGTTTGAAAGAGCTGCGCAAACGTGGTCACCGTACAGACCTCTACCGCTCGAAATCATGGGATGAATTTACGGCCAAAGACAATCCAACAATGGTAGAAATGGATATTGTTGTCACAGTTTGCGATAATGCTGCGAATGAGGTTTGCCCTGTCTTTCCAGGTGGTCATGTGAAGGTGCATTGGCCTGCACCCGACCCTGCGCATATAGAACCGTTAGAGGCTCGCCAGAAATCATTCTCGGATGTATATGATATGTGCCGTGCCCGTATTGAGGCCCTGATTGCGCTCAAAGATGAAGATCTTCGTGATCAGGCGGTTTTGCAGGCGATTGCGGATATCAAAGCTTAAAGCCTAAGCCATAAAAAAAACCGCTCCGAAGAGCGGCTTCATGTTTTTTTGAAAAAGAACACTTTCGTGAACGTCCCCGATATTTCCTAAGGAAATAACGAGGCCGCAAACCGCTAAGCGGTCACAAAGATGGATTTACTTCTTACGTGTACCTTTTGCAGGCATCCACTCTTGAAGCTTCTTAGCGGCCCATTCGCGTCCACCAAGACCGAAGGCAATCGCGCCGCCGACACCGCCAGCAACAGCTGCAGCCATGAGGGAATAACTAAAGGCTGTATCCACAATACCTTCACCAAGCTGCATGCTTTCGAGACCCATAAAGGTCACGATGACGATCGTTGCATATTTAACGATCTTACCTGCAAGGTCACCAGATGTTTGCGTAACAATCTTTGAAACGAAATTGGCAATGAACAAACCGACGCCAATAATAATGGCACCAAATACAACACGTCCACCAACGCCGAGAATGATTTCGAAGATATTCGTTAGCTGAGGGATATCGAGCGTGCTCATGGCCGCGATAAGACCCATCAGGACGATACCAACAAATGCGATTGTCGCGATGATGTTAGAAGGTACAAAGCTTGGATTGTCACCATCAAGCGCAGCAACTGTTTTCAGTGAATTATCTACACCAAGTGCTGGCAAAGTACTCTTTGCAAGGTTTGAGACGAAGCGTCCGATGAAAACGAATACGGCTAGGATAATAGCGGCACCAATGATGCGCGGGATATATCCGAGGATTGTATTCAATACATTTGAGACTGGCTCAGATACACCTGGAATATCCCAGATACCGATGGCTGTGACTGCGAAAATAATTGTCACGATAGCTGCGGCTAATCCGCCAAGGCTGCGTGCCAATGATGTAGAGGCAACACCGTCTTCAGAAGCGCCCATACCAAATTTAGTTGCAAAACGGTCTACTTGAGCAGCCTCAAGTGTAGAAGAAAGTGCTTCTTTAACAACTTTTGAAAGCATAACACCAACAGCCAAGACAACAGCACCAACAACAAGCTGTGGTAGGTAATCAAAGATGTTTGCCATCATGCCTTTGATTGGCGCGAGGGATTCGCTGACCATTGGGAACTGACCGAGGCCAAGAAGAATGAAGACTAACCAAAGAACCCAGAAAACGGCTTTTGATAAAGACTTACCGATATTGCCGCCAGTTGTTTGCGCTTTTTTGCCTATTCCTGTGCGGTTGATTGCACCAGACACAATAGCCGCCGCAATTTTTGAAATGAAGTAACCAATGACGATTGTCACCAGAGCGATAATTGGACCGACGGCCCAAGCGGGCAAGAACCCAAGATGTTGCGATAGTTGGTCCATTATGGAACCCTCCATTAAGATAAAATTCAGCCCGAAAGTGAGCCCCCAATTAACAGCAGACGTAGCTGTCTTGCTGCATATGTATAAAATTTAACATGAATAGAACCTAAACGAAAGCTTAACCTTTAAGAAAGCTGCAAAAGACTTGACCGTTCATATCTCCGCGCTAGGAGACATTATGAAGCCTGCGCCTATAAAGAATAAGCCGTTATTTATAGTTCTCACGGTCTGCGCTTTTGGGCTGTTAGGCGCGTCGATTATTGTATTATTACAAAACTCATGAGCGTTGTAGTAAAATTAAAAGCGCTGATTGCGTCTGGTGAATTATTTGAAGATGACGCACAGCTGGCCGCCGCTGCCAAATTAGACGCCTTATTAAAACGCCTTGAAAATAGGTCGTCTAAATCTTGGTTCTTCTCACGCCGTACAGCCCCGCCAATAGGCCTTTATTTATGGGGCGGCGTTGGACGCGGTAAATCTATGCTGATGGATTGGTTCTTTGAAGAAGCCCCAGTTGAGGAAAAAAAGCGCGTTCACTTTCATGCCTTTATGCTGGATGTCCATGCGCGGATAAATCATTGGCGCAAGACGGGTGACGGCGATCCGATTAAACCTGTTGCCAAGGAAATTGCCAAAGAGGCGGAGCTACTCTGTTTTGATGAGTTCCATGTCACCGACATTACAGATGCGATGATACTCTCTCGGCTTTTTGAAGCTTTATGGAGCAGGGGCATTGTCGTCGTGGCTACGTCCAACCGTCCGCCGGATGATCTTTATAAACATGGCCTTAATCGTCAGCTCTTTGAGCCGTTCATTGAAATGATGCCGCAGCACCTGATTATTCACGAATTTGCAGGCGAGACCGATCACCGCCTTAGGCAGCTTCAAGCGGCGCCCGTCTATTACACGCCGCTTGGCACAGAAGCTGATGCCGGAATAGAAGCCGCGTGGCAAAGGTTGACGGGGGCCGCCAAGGGCCGCGAGACTGTTCTGACAGTACAAGGACGGGAGCTGGTTTTAAGGCAAACGGCAGCGGGCACGGCGCGCACAAGCTTTAACCGGCTCTGCGCCAATGCGTTAGGGGCCGCTGATTATCTTCGCCTCTCTCACGCTTTTCAAACTCTTATATTAGAGAATGTTCCACAACTCGGCCCGCATAACCGCAATGAGGCTAAACGTTTCGTCACGCTGATTGACGCGCTTTATGAGACCCGCACAAAATTAGTTATGAGCGCAGAGGTCGAGCCGAGCGAGCTCTACCTGAAAGGCGACGGCGT
>JAHDDT010000004.1:40883-42343 GCA_020629195.1 Hellea sp. | reverse complement strand
GCGCGGGCATTACCGATATGGGCGTAGCTATAGACGGTCGGCCCGCAATTATACATGGTCACGCGCTTGGGGTCTTGAGGCTTAAAGACCTCTTTCTTTCGGGTCAGCGAATTATAGAGCGTAAGTTCTGGCTTTTTCGTCATAGCGTCACCATCTAATACATAGTTATGAAAACGCAACAAATCATCACGGCCGTTTTACTCGCTTTCGGTGCGGCTGTCGCAATTGGTAGAGCCATGCAGCCTGATTTAGGTTTGTTG
Source organism: Hellea sp. (assembly GCA_020629195.1). GTDB lineage: Bacteria > Pseudomonadota > Alphaproteobacteria > Caulobacterales > Maricaulaceae > Hellea. The sequence continues at coordinate 42,083 of JAHDDT010000004.1, read as the reverse complement.
GAATTCACCGTTAAAGATGGCCGCGCCTATGGCAATGGCTACACGGATGACCGCTCTGTTGGTATTGTTAAAGAGCTTGTGAAAGAACACCCCGAGGTCGATACGATCGTTTTAAAGCGTATGTCTGGCACGCGGGACAGTGCCCGTAATATCCTTATCGCAAGAGACATCCGCAAAAACCGCCTCAATACGCATCTTGAAAAAAACAGCGTCATTGCCTCAGGCGCGGTAGATTTATTCTTGGCCGGGGAAACGCGCACAATGGAATGCGGGGCGTTGATTGGCGTGCATAGCTGGTCAATTACGGGCCGCATGGATCATATTCGTATTTCTCCCAAAGATATGGGCTATGACCGTAGCCAGAAATATCACGAGAAATTCCTTTCTGATATGGGCATTGACCCTGCCTTCTACGCCTTCACCCGCGCCGCAGCCGAACCCGAAGACATGCATTATATGAGTGTGGAAGAGATAAACCGCTTTGGCCTCACAACTGAACCGCTGAACTGCGACTAACGTATATCCATGGAAACTATGCGTTTTTGTCACTGGCATTTGACGCAATATATGCGCTATAGGCCCCGACATGAGTACAGACACACCCAAAAAGCCCGTTCTTAAAGCCGTGGCCAACGCCCCTCGTCCCTCAAAAGAAGAGGCTATGGCGGCCGTGCGCACCCTTATCGCATGGGCCGGTGACAACCCCGACCGTGAGGGACTGATTGATACGCCAAAGCGCGTGGTTAATGCCTATAATGAATGGTATCGCGGCTATGATCTCGACCCCGCCGCTGAATTGTCGCGCGTTTTCGAAGATGTCTCGGGCTATGATGATATGGTTATATTGCGCGATATCGATGTGGAGAGCCATTGCGAGCATCACATGGCGCCCTTCCTTGGCACGGCCTATGTGGCTTACCTGCCGACGGATAAAGTGGTCGGCATTTCTAAGCTCGTCAAAGTCGTTGAGATTTTCGCCAAGCGCCTTCAGACTCAAGAAACCATGACGGCTCAAATTGCAGACGCCATTGACGAAGCGCTAAAGCCGCGCGGCTCCGCCGTGATGATTGACGCCGTTCACCAATGTATGAGCACACGCGGTGTACACCATCCTAATGTGAGCACCATCACAACTCAGTTTACAGGTGAGTTTAAAACAAATCCTGCCCTGCAAGAGCGGTTTTTACGCTTGATTAAGCC
>JAHDDT010000004.1:0-40783 GCA_020629195.1 Hellea sp. | reverse complement strand
GGCCTGAAAGCATGATTACCATATGTGCAGCGCATAAATGTCCTTGTACTGTTGCATTTAACGACAGCGCCACCAGGACAATATCTCACGTTATCCCCATAACGCTTAGACAAAGCTTGGGCGAAACATGGTTAGCAAAGGGTTAATTCGAGAAGATTAGGCGACTAAAGGCCTAAAGATGCAAACATTTAAAAAAAAAAGCCTGGGACGAGGCCCAGGCGTGAAGTTTGTCGCATCGGGGAAAGAAAAGATGCTGTAGCCTAATAAACATCGCAGCGATTTTGTTTCCATCAAAAGCATTGAAAGGTGCGCAGGATGACCTAAAGCGTTGAAGATAGATGCGGGAATTCGCGAAATTGAATAAATTCTGTGCCTTACCAATAAAAACGCCGCATAAAAAAACCGCCCTTGCGTTTACAAACGCAGAGCGGTTCTTCAAAAATATGTCTAGTTTTAAGCGTTAGCAGCTTCCAAATCAGCTTTCGCTTTCACGATCTGCTTTTTGATCTTCTTGGCTTTGTCTGTAAGCTTATGGTTCTTTGTGCCCATTAAGAAGCCGTCAAGTCCGCCTTTGAAATCGACTGTGCGAAGGGTTGCCGCTGAAATGCGCATTCTGAACTTTTGGCCGAGTGTGTCGGACGGAAGCGTTACATTACACAGATTGACGTTAAAACGACGGTTCGTTCTGTTTTTGGCGTGGGATACATTGTGGCCTGACATTGGGCCTGTATCGAGAAGATCGCAGCGACGTGACATTTTTCGCACCTAGTTTAAATATAAAAGGCCCACACATGGGCGGGCTCAGGACAGTTGGGGCGAATTAGAGGGAGAATCGCCGCGCGTCAACCCTTTTTCCAGCGTTACTGATGCTTAAGCTCAGGATATGAATATAACCAATTTTTCATGTGAATCGTGGGTTTTATTCAGCTTAACGCTAGTTATGTCTTGGTAAGGAGGCTAACAAACGCCCGAACAGGATTTGGACATGAAACGCATTTTTACCACAGCCGCACTCGGCCTCGCTATGTCAGGAGCCGCCAGCGCCGCCTTTATCGATCAAAGTCGGAATATGGCCGCGCTTAATGACGGTAACATTATGGCTAAGACTTACACCGTTCCCGCGGCGGGTCCTGATGCTACTGAATTTGACTTTAAGCTCAAAGGCTATGTCTTTGGGTTTAAAATGATCACGGCAAATTATACGGGTTGGTATGGTGAGCGAGATTATGCCGTATATTCTGACCTCAAAACTTCTGGCTTAGGCGCTCTCCTAAAAAAGCTGGAGATCTGGGCCGTCACCGCGGGGACTTACACGCGCTCTGGCCTAACGCCTGATTTTCATATCCAACAAAATATGGACAAAAAAAACCGCCGCGTTGAGATGAATTACAATAATAATCGCGGCTATATCCATGTGGCCATTGAGCCGCCTATTGGTAGCCAAGGCATTCCAGCGGCCAGTCCAGCCGAACGTTACAACGCTGATGATACAATTTCAGCTGTTTTGAATATGATGATGCGCGGCCAAAAAATTGACGGCCCTGTCTGCTCTGGAGGCGTACGCGTCTTTGATTCTAAACAGCATTATAATTTGCGGATGGAAAACCAAGGTGCAGATCGCGCTAAATTTGAAGGCGACAAGGTCGATACGATTAAATGCCACATCTATTATGAACCTATCTCAGGATTTGATCCAGAAGACTTGCCAGATGCTGAGGAAGGCGGAACACCGATTGTGATGCATATGAAAGCCTTCCCTGAATTGGGCCTATATGTGCCCGTGCGCTTCACCTATAAGATTAGCTCCATAAAGGCTGTCATAAAGCTAGATGAAATGGTCATTAAAAAGCCTGGCGGCGTGGCCGAAGTTATTGCGGACTAAATTGGAATCACGGATAAGGGGGTATGGCCTCCCCCTTAAACCCTTCAACATTAACAGCGATCCTAGGCCCGACCAATACGGGTAAGACGCATTATGCGGTTGAACGTATGCTGGGCCGTCAGTCGGGCGTTATCGGATTGCCGCTACGGCTTTTGGCCCGGGAGATTTACGACCGTATTGTTGCCAAAAAAGGCGCAGCGCAATGCGCTCTAATAACGGGCGAAGAAAAAATCATACCGCCTCATGCCCGCTATTATGTTTGCACCGTCGAAGCCATGCCCGTCGAAAAGCGTTTTGCATTTTTGGCCGTGGATGAAGTGCAGCTTATGGCTAATCACGAGCGCGGGCATATATTTACCGACCGCGTCTTATATGCGCGCGGAACAGAAGAAACATTATTACTCGGCGCGGAAACAGCGCGTCCCGTTCTGAAAGCTCTCCTCCCTAAAATTCGTTTTGAATATCGCGAACGTTTCTCTGAATTATCCTTTGCCGGAGCCACAAAATTAACACGCTTGCCGAAACGCTCTGTCGTGGTCGCTTTTTCAACGGCTGAGGTTTATGCCATTGCTGAACTTATCAGGCGTTATCGCGGCGGCGCGGCGGTTGTGATGGGCGGACTGTCCCCGCGCACCCGTAATTCCCAAGCTGAGATGTTTCAGAATGGTGATGTGGATTTCCTTGTGGCAACAGATGCGGTGGGCATGGGCTTAAATCTAGATACAGATCATGTCGCCTTTGCGAGTCTTTCCAAATATGACGGACGGCGCAGACGATACCTCACCCCTATGGAAGCGGGACAAATTGCAGGGCGAGCGGGACGCTTTCGTAATAACGGGACTTTCGGCACGACAGCAGACTGCTTGCCCATGGATGAAGATTTGGTCAAGCGTATTGAAGACCACGATTTTGAGCCGCTGCATTCCGCCGAGTGGCGCAATACGGTTTTAGACTTTAAATCTCTTGAGTCGCTTTCGGAAAGTCTTCATGCCCCAAAGCCGCATAAGCGATTACGCCGCATAAGAGGCGCAGATGATGAAGCCGCGCTAGAGCGTATGGTCGCTATAGACGAGGTATCGAACGGGATAAAAGTACCTGCACAAGTCAAGCAGCTTTGGGATGTCTGCCAAATTCCAGACTTTAGAAACTTGACAATTGATGCCCATGTGCGCCTTTTGCAAGACGTTTACAGATTGCTTTACGCCAATGGCGGAAAAATTCCTGATAGTTTTATGGAAAAGCATATCACGCGCTTGGATGAAACATTAGGCGATGTTGATATTCTGTCATCACGCCTCGCGAATATTCGTACATGGACTTATTGTGCCAATAAAGCCACTTGGATGAGCCATGAAAATAATTGGGTAAATCGTGCACGCGAGGTTGAAGACAGGCTATCGGATGCGCTACACGAAGCGCTCATGGCTAGGTTTGTCGATCGCAGAACAAACAGGCTCTTAAAAGGCATAGGATCAGAGATCTATATGAATGCAACTGTAAAAGACAATGGTGACGTTCTGGTGGACGACCAAATTATCGGACATTTAGAAGGCCTGAAATTTACGCCTTCTGAAAGTCATTCAGAGCTCGAAGCCAAAGCTCTCCAATCCGCCGCTGAAAAAGCGGTCGCACCAGAAGTTGACCGCCGTCTTACGAGCCTTTGCGGCGGTGTCCATAGCATTTTCACTCTTTCTGATCGCGGCGAAATTTTATGGGGAGGTAAAATTGTTGGTAAAGTCGGCGCCGGCGGCACCCCAATGAACCCCGACGCCGAACTTGTCGGAGGTGAACTTGGAAATGAAACGCTCAAAAATTTAGCGATTTCTCGTATGCGCGATCACTTACGTGCAGAAGCCGCCAATTATTTTAAGCCTTTGCTTGAACTCCAAGAGATTCAAGCGCGCGAAACAAGCTTACCTGAAGCCAAAGGCTTTGCTTACACGCTCTATGAGAACTTTGGAACGGTTGAACGTAAAGACCATTGGAAGACACTCCGCGATCTGGATCAAAAGGCACGCGCTCAATTACGTGAAGCCAATGTTCAATTTGGGCAATATAACATATATATTCGTGACCTTATAAAGCCCAAAGCCGCACGCATGTTGAGCATATTGTCGGCTTATGGCGCGGGTGGTGATCGTAAACCTTTCATTCCTTTTGCAGGCGTGACCTCGATTCCTAATGAAGGTGATTTGGCAAGCGAGAACTTCTCTGAGCAAGCCTTGACACTGGCAGGTTATAAAGCTGTGGGACCGCGCATTGCCCGTTTTGACATTCTCAATCGTCTTGGCAACCAAATTCGCCAAGCCCAGAAACAGAATGAAGCTTTGGGCCGCGGGAAGAAATTTCAAATTATGCAGGAAATGCTTGCTATTATGGGGTGCGGTTATGAGGATATGCAGGGCGTATTAAAAGCCTTAGGGTTTCAGTCGGAAACCATTGAAATCGAGGATTTACCGCCTGCGCCTGAGCAAAAAACAGATAAAGAGATAATAGACGTTGCGGTTGCCGATAACGATAAAACCAAGCCAATCTCAACAAGCGCGGATAGTGTTATTACCGAAAACTCGGCGGCTGAAACGGCGCAGATAACAGAAGCAAATGAGAACAAACAAGCTGCTGCCCCTGAGAAAAAATCTCCTCCAAAACAAAGCAAACGCGATAAAGAACTTAATATTTATCATCACCGCGCAGAACAAGAGGACGGCACAACGGCTGAAGTTCTCAATACTGAGTTTTGGTATATGCCTCGCAAGAAGCCTCAATTTAAACCCCGTAATAAAAATGCACGCCAAGGCGGAGGCACCAAAGGCAAGTTCAAAGGCAAACGCAAACCCTCAGAGCAAAATTATACGCCCAAAGTCAGACCAGCACGCAAAGCTGAAAACTCTCCATTTGCTGCACTTGCAGCGTTAAAAGATAATAAGAAAGATTAACTTGGGACGACGCCAACACGCGGTTAATACTCTAAATGAGACCCACGATGAGGGCTGTCGGTTGGATGTCTGGCTCTACCGCACACGAATATTTAAAACACGAAGTCTCGCGACTAAAATGATATTAGGCGGTAAAATTAGGCTCACGCGAAATGGCCAGACAGAACGCATTCGCAAACCCGGCATACAAATAAGGCCTGGCCAAGAGGTGACATTTATGCGCGGAAAGGTTCTCATGCAGATTGAAATGCTCAGCGCGGGCACGCGGCGCGGCCCTGCACCAGAGGCCCAATCGCTTTATCGTGACCATTCCGCCGCTTGACAATTTGCGCCTGTATTGCCACATCGCCATCTGAAATAAGGAATGCCCAAATGACTTACATCGTCAAAGACGAATGCGTAAAATGTAAATTTATGGATTGCGTAGAAGTCTGTCCGGTGGACTGCTTTTATGAGGGGGAAAATATGCTCGTGATTCATCCTGACGAATGCATTGATTGCGGCGTTTGTGAGCCGGAATGTCCTGTTGACGCTATTGTTCCCGACACAGAAGACGACCCAGACGGAAAATGGCTCGCGATTAATTCAAAATATGCAGAACTTTGGCCCGTCATCACAATTAAAAAAGACCCACCAGAAGACCGCGAGAAGTTCGAGTCCGAGACAGGTAAATTTGAAAAATATTTCAGTGAAAAACCAGGTACAGGCGATGAATAAGCCTTAATTGAAGGACAACTGAAATAAAATTCCCGCAGACTCGCAATCTATCGTTTTTTGTGATATATTATACGTAATTAAGAACGATGCGACCTCAAAAGCCGCGTCGTTTTGTTATTCTAAAGGCATCCTGTTTGTGGGATCAAAGATCAAAGGATATTTCCAGACATGGCGACAAAGAAATCAGCTGCCAAAAAGACAGCGAAAAAAACGGCATCCAAAAAGAAACTTTTTAAAGCAGGACAGCATATCGTTTATCCAGCCCATGGTGTGGGTAAAGTCACAGGCATAGAGCAAGACGTTATTGCAGGTTTTGATATTGAAACTTATGTCGTTCACTTCGAGCAAGATAAAATGACATTGCGCGTCCCAACAGATAAGGCCGCCACGTCAGGCATGCGGGCTCTTTCCAATGAGCTTATCCTCAAAGATTCATTCACAACACTCAAGGGCCGTGCGCGCATAAAGCGTACGATGTGGAGCCGACGCGCGCAGGAATATGAAGCCAAAATCAACTCTGGCGACCTGATACTTGTCTCAGAAGTTGTTAGAGACCTTCACCGTACAGATGCACAACCCGAACAAAGCTATTCAGAGCGCCAATTATATGAGCGTGCAACTGATCGCATGGTGCGCGAAGTGGCGGCGATCAAAAAAATTGACCGTGGTGCAGCTCTTGAAGAAGTTCTTGAAACTTTGACAAAAGCGCGGACGCGCCAAGCCGCTAAAGCTGCAAAAGAGGCAGAAGAAAACGATAATAGCGAAGAAACCGCTGCAGCTTAACGTATTTCTCATCACCAAAAGTTGAAGCATCCTGTTCATCACAGGATGCTTTTTTAATGTTATGAAGCGTTTACGCTAGGGAAGCACCAAGTTAAGCTATATTTGAATGGAAATTAATAAGGACCTCGCATGACCCGATTAACATCCCGCTTACTCGCAACAGCAGCGCTCACAATGTCTGCCACACTACTGACCGCTTGCGGCGGAAGTAGTAGCAGTGCCCCCATTGGCGTAACGCCCACAACACCAGCCGGTTCAAGCGAACCTACATGGACAGCTGGCACGTACGCGCCGGCCTCTAGTTTTAAAAATCAATGCGCCACCCCTCGTACCACTCGCGATATTAACGGAGACCCTTATCCAGATGTGGCAGGTTCAACGACACGTGAAAAATTCTGGCTTAGATCGTGGACTGACGAAACCTATCTTTGGTATAATGAAGTTCCAGATATAAATCCCGCGAATAGTGATGACCGCATAGCTTATTTTGATAAACTAAGAACATCGGCGACAACAGCATCAGGCACAAATAGAGACCAGTTTCACTTCAACATTCCAACGGATGAGTATGAACAGCGCGTCGCAACGGGCGCATCAGCAGGATATGGTGCAGATTTCGTCTTAATAGAATCTTCCCCGCCCCGCGATATTAGAGTTGCTTTGGTACAGCCAGGTTCGCCTGCTGCCGCCAATAACAGCCTCTTGCGCGGTACAGAAATTCTTGAAATAGACGGCGAAGACGCAATAAATGGTAACAATACAGCTGTCTTAAATGCTGGATTATTTCCATCCGCTGCAGGGGAAAGCCACACATTCTTAGTACGTGATGTTGGCTCACAAGCCACGCGCACTGTGACTCTGACATCGGATGTCGTTGCCGAACAACCCGTTAACACCACTAAGATTATTGATACACCCACCGGCAAAGTGGGGTATATTCTCTTTACAACATTTGGCGTCTCAACAGCAGAGCAACAAATTGCAAACGCCTATACGAATATGAAGAATGCAGGTATCAACGACCTTGTACTAGACCTTCGTTATAATGGCGGCGGCTTCCTCGCGATCGCGAGTCAGATTGCTTATATGACTGCTGGAGATACGCGCACAGCTAATGCTAACTTTGAGACACTCCAGTTTAATGACAAGCACCCCACAATAAATCCTGTAACAGGACGAACAATCACGCCAACACCTTTCTACAAAGAAAGTCTTGGGTTTAATGACGCCTTTCCAGAAGGCCGCGATTTAGACACCGTTGATTTGCCCCGCATATTCATTCTCTCGACAGATAATACTTGCAGTGCGAGTGAAGCCGTTATTAACGGCCTAAGAGGTATTGATGTAGAAGTTATACTAATTGGCAGTAAAACGTGCGGAAAGCCTTATGGTTTTTACGGAACGGATAATTGCGGCGAGACTTATTTTACGATTCAATTTCGCGGCGTAAATAACAAAAACTTTGGCGATTATGCAGACGGATTTGCGCCTAATAATGCAAGCTCAGCTGTAGGCGAGAAAATTACAGGGTGCGTTGCCACCGACGATTTTTCAAGCCAGCTCGGCGATGAGACTGAAAACATGCTGGCTACAGCCCTGTCTTACCGCGCGAATGGAACTTGCCCCGCAAGCTCAACAGCGGTCACACAAGCTAAATCTCAAATTAGATTTGAGAGTGACCCAGCCGCGTCACTGCTAAACGAAGAGCGCATTCGTAACCGCTTTGCCCTCGAAAACAGCCGTATTCTTTATACGCCGACAGGCCAATAATGATATTTTCAACAAAACATATGGTATGGTTTTCGCTTTTAAGTGCAGTGTTTTTGGCCGCCTGTAAGACAACGCCTAGCCCTGAGGCGAGCCCTGCGCTTTTAACCCAGATGGATGAAGGCGCAAAGGACGCCCTGACCTTAGCGGTGTCGAAAGCTGTGGGCTCCAATGTGACATTAGCGCCAGACAGCTTTATGAAAAAATCCTCAGTGACGATTGAACCTGCTTCTGTGAACAAACGTGATGGACGTATCATTGATGGCCGAACTTTAGAACGTCCTAGTCATGTAGATCTTATAATGATGGGCAATGATTGCTATGTCGTAAACCGAGAAACAGGTGAGAAAGTTTCTGTTCAGGGCGTGGGTTGCAAACCCCTAATTCAAGACCTCTAAACGTTCTGGGTGATCTAGCCATACCATTGGACCGTTTGAGAGTTCAACCCAGCCCCTCACCCTCACAGTCGCGCCTTCCAAAGAAAGCGGATCAATACCCGCAGCCTTAAACCGCTTCCGATCCCGTTTAGCGATGGCAATCGTAAAGTCTGTTTTGTAATCCGCGCCAAAGTTAAGATAAATTTGTCCACGCACATCCGCGGTAGATGTAATAATACCCTGAATAACTTGATAGCTATCAATATCTTGGGCCAAAGCATTAGGTTCAGGAGATCTAATACGATAATAATCATGCCCCCAAATACCGCGCTTAGCATCCCGCGCAGCAATCTCTGCCGCATATAGTTTTTCCGCATCTTGAAAGGTGTCGGGCCAAGTATAGACGCGGGCCATCCCCAATCTCACCATCTCCTCTTGAAGCCAGATATCCCGTTCACCCTTAGCATTTAGAGTAAAGGTTTGCGCCAGAGCTCGCCCGTAGCGATCTCTTTTCTCTCCACCATAATAAAGCTGAAGAGTTTTGTCTTTCACCAAAGACGCCAAAGCTGCTTTGCTCTCATCGCCCAATGGCCAAGCTTTAAATCCTACGCGTCCAAGGGGTAATTTGGGTGCCTGTATGGCTGACAAACGCACTTTAAGACCGTCATCCAAATAGAGTGTATCGCCATCGGAAATAGATCTTACGGTTCCCTTTTCCCCGAGGGTTAAATCATCTGTGCTCATACCAAATCCTGTTACCGAGAGCAGACATGCGCTCATCAGCATTATCACATTCTTGGAACATATGTTTGGTTTCCAACTTAGCATTAACGTCATTATGCATGGGTGGCGGCCAGAGTCGAATCAGCACTTAATCTAGGATCATGGCGCTTTGTTAAACGAAATAACCCTCCCTCAGCTTGCGCCGAAGGAGGGCCATCGATTGTAAAGCTACGATACCCAATTGGGGGAGGGTGTCCGCATCTTTACGCTCGCTCAGGCGCAAACCAGACTCTATTTTATTGCGTTTTTAGGATAGAGCGGTGTGCAATTTTGACCATATTGTCCTTATCTATAAAGGATGAAAACTCGGCATAATCCGCCAATATATCCTTTTTCAAAATGTCATCGAGAGAAGCGCCCCTCTTAATTTCGTTACTGACACGGGTCTCAATTATTTTCAACATCTGATGCGTCTTAATAAGGTCATCTTTTACCGCTAATGGTCCGTGACCGGGAATAATTTTAGTTTCATCATTAACAAGCTCTAAAGCTCTTTCATGAGAAGCAATCATACCCGCAAGACTCCCGCCTCCATCAACATCAATATATGGGAAAAGACCCAGAAAAAAGTTATCCCCCATATGCAAAATATTGGCTTCTTTAAAATAAAGAATGGAGTCGCCATCTGTGTGAGCGCTTGGAGTGTGAATAGCTTCAACAGTTTGACCATTAAAGTGGAAGGTCGCATTTTCTGAATATGTTAAGTCAGGCCAGAGCGCTTCATCAACAGCGTTTACAGTACGTCCGAAAGCCTTGTTTTCAAAACTCATGCCCATGCGCTTGCGCACATTATCATGGGCAACGACGACAGCCCCTGTCTCTTTCATTTCAGCATTCGCGCCGCTGTGATCGCCGTGATAATGTGTATTGATAACATAGCGAATAGGCGCATCCGTTATCCCGCGAATCTGTCCGATAATTTGATCTGCAAAGCGTGAGAACTTATCATCTATGACAAAGACACCATCCTCGCCGACAGAAACGCCGATATTACCGCCCGGACCCAAAAGCATGTAAAATCCATTACCCAGCTCTTGGGTCGTAATATCCTGTTTAGATGCAGTAACTTCATTGGTAGATGTTTTAGTGTCCTGAGGCGCCGCTGTAGTTTCTGCGCCGCAAGCTGCAAGGCCAATCACGGCGGCACTTAAAATCATTTTTTTCAACATTATCTTCTCCCATGAAGGGCTCGAAGAAGCCCCATTAAATTTAAAGCGGTAAGACGCGATCTGGAAAAGCATGCCCATCCATTAACGCCCGAATATTTATCATCACCTTCTCGCCCATTTCGCGGCGACTTTCATGCGTTGCTGAGCCAATATGCGGCGCGAGGATAACATTAGGTAAATCCATGAGATCAGGATGCACCTTCGGTTCAAGCTCATACACATCAAGCCCTGCTCCGCCCAAGTCACCTTTGGATAACGCTTTTGCGAGGGCGGCCTCGTCAATCACCTCGCCGCGTGAAGTATTAACAATATAGCTCTCAGGAGACAATAATGCGAGGCGCTCCGCGTTAATCATATGATATGTCTCTGGCGTGCTGGGGCAGGTGATGGCTAAAATATCGATAGCCGTGAGCATGGGGTCAAGTTCAGGCCAATAAGTGGCATCCAAAGTATCCTCTATCCCGCCTGGTAAGCGACGGCGATTATGATAATGAACATCAAGACCAAAGGCATGTGCACGTCTGGCCACGGCTTGTCCGATACGCCCCATACCTATAATACCCAGTTTTTTTCCGCGTACACGATGACCTAGCATAAAGGTTGGTGACCATCCCTTAAAGTTGCCGTCTCGCGTGCGGCGATCACCTTCGACCAATCTTCGCGGAACGGCGAGTATCAAGGCCATTGTTAGATCAGCCGTATCTTCCGTCAAAACACCTGGCGTATTCGTAACCATAATACCGCGCTGATGTGCGGCGGCTACATCTATGTGGTCGGTTCCTGCCCCGAAATTTGCGATTAACTTAAGTTTATCCGAAGCGGCAGAAATTACATCCGAATTGATATCATCGGTGACAGTAGGGACCAGAACATCACAATCCGCAATTGCAGCTTTGAGATCAGCTTGGCTCATTGCGACATCCTCCGCCCTGAGGGTCGTATCGAATAAATCCGACATACGGTCCTCTACAGCTTTTGGAAGGCGGCGCGTGACGGTAACGCGCGGACGGGAATGTTTAGGAAAACTCATAGACACTACTAGACGACTTTTGCTGTGAATTCTCAAGTCTAAACGCAGTCAATAGGCACAAAATTTACCTTTGGTTTAGGCTATTTGCGCATTAACAGCCCATGAATCGCTTTTCACTCATATTAGGGCTCACGATTAGCTTTGCCTTTACAAGCCCAAGCTTTGCACAGGATATCTTAAGCGCTGAGACTGAGCGACCTATTAAACGGGTCGTCGAAGATATTCCATCCCAAGCCCCGACATTGAATAATATTTACCGCGTCTCAGGGGCGAAAACGCCTAGCGGCTTTCCGGTCCCACGATATGTCAGCTTAAAAGTTGGTAAAGTGAATGGGCGTATAGGTCCCTCTCGAAAACACCCTATTGCGTGGCAATATCGACGAAAAGGCCTCCCGCTCATCGTTGTCGCAGAGACTGAGATGTGGCGAAAAGTACGTGATGTCACGGGCGATGAAAGCTGGATCCACAAACCTGCTCTTTCAGGCATTCGTCGCGTCCTAGTCTTGGAACAAACGGACCTCCATGCGAAAGCTAAAAATTCTGCACGCGTCACCGCTCTTGTAGAGCGTAATGCTCTGTTAGAGCTAGAAGAGTGTAATGAGGCCGACTGGTGCAAAGTAAGATCGGCAAATGGCATTAAAGGGTGGACACAGCGCTATAATCTCTGGGGCGCACAAAAACTATATTAGTCTAGCTGTAAAGAGCCAGTTTATTAGATTGCGCATAAGCACAAATCACAGCACATATTAAGACCCGTTAACCCTGATTAAATATTCAAGGCTTTATTCTCCATTTATGTTGCGCGTGCTCATATCTTTTTTGCTGCTGATATCGCTAAGCCTACCCGCTTTTGCCGAAGATCAACCCCGGCGATACGCCTCTATTGTTGTCGATGCAGATACGCTGGAAATCATTCACGCGCGGCAGATAGATGAGCTAAGATATCCAGCTTCTCTGACAAAAGTCATGACATTATATCTTACATTTGATGCCCTCAATGCGGGCACATTGAAATTGGACGAGCCCATTCGAGTTTCAGCTAATGCCGCGCGAACACCGCCATCAAAACTCGGACTACGGACGGGGCAAACGATTACCGTCGAGACACTGATCCAAGCCGTGGCTGTCAGAAGTGCGAATGATGCCGCTGTTGTACTCGCTGAAAGGCTCGCAGGCTCAGAGAGTAACTTTGCCCACCATATGACGGCCAAAGCCCGGGACTTAGGCATGACCAAGACGACGTTTAAAACGGCCAACGGCTTACCCCATCCCGAACAAAAAACATCGGCGCGAGACATGGCGAAACTCGCCTCTAATATTCTTTTACATCACCGCCGTTATTATAATTACTTTGGTCAAGAACGCTTTCGCTATGGAGGGCGAACATATAAAAACACAAACAAATTATTACATTGGTTAGAAGGTGTTGACGGTTTCAAGACAGGTTACACAAATGATAGCGGATATAACCTTATTGTATCGGCACAACGCGAGGGGCGGCGCCTGATAGCGGTCGTTTTGGGCGGGGCTAGCGGAGCGTCCCGTAATTCACATATGCAGGACCTTATTGAACGCGGTTTTGATATCATGGGTGTCAAACCGGTTAAATCTCTTCCTCCGGTTACAGTTAAGCGAGAGGCCGTACCGACTCGCAAAGCTCCGCAAATCGCTAGCACCCCGCGCGTCACAGAGGCCGTGAGATTACGGGGGCGCAATCAAAAACCTATCACCATCAGTAATGACAAATCCCTGCTCCTATCCGAGATAGAGACAGATAAAAGCTGGGGCGTGCAGGTCGGGGCCTTTCTGAAAAAATCAGAAGCTGATGAACAGATTAGCACGATTGGCAGCTTACACGCCTTATCAAAAGCCGAAGCTAAGGTAAGGCCACTCACGCGCAATGGGCAAACCCTTTACCGGGCCCGCTTTGAAGGCCTGTCTATAAAAGACGCACAAGAGGTCTGTAAATCGCTTGCGAAATTGACATCGGGATGCTTGATTATCACCTCTAATTAAAAGGCGATGCATGGCTAAGACTATCAAAATTATTCGCTCTGAGCGCGGTATAAGAGGTCAGGTTTGGGAATATAGAGGCCTTGGGGAAACAACTGCATTTGTCCCGACTATGGGCGCTCTGCATGATGGTCATATGAGCCTTATTCGCTTGGCGAAAAAAAAAGCCGATCGCGTCATTGCGTCGATCTATGTAAACCCTACTCAGTTTGCGCCGGGTGAAGACTTCGACGCCTATCCCCGCACCGAAAAACATGATGTGGCCCTACTCAAAGCCGAAGGGGCAGATGTGGTTTATATTCCAAAACCATCCTCAATGTATGATGTGCACCACGCCACAAAAATAAAGGTTGGCGGCGTCGCAGAAGGACTTGAGACAGATCATCGCCCAACCTTTTTTGATGGCGTGGCCTTGGTCGTGACAAAATTACTTAACCGTGTCGCGCCCGATTACGCCATTTTTGGCGAAAAAGACTATCAACAGCTCGCAACAATTAGGCGGCTTGTTGAAGACCTAGACATGCCCATTAAAATTATAGGTGCAAAAATCGCGAGAGATGAACACGGCTTGGCGCTGTCGTCCCGAAATAAATATTTTGATGAAGAAGGCCTTAAAATCGCGAGGCGGCTCAATGAAATTATGCGCTCTTGCGCGTTACAAATGTCAAAAGGTGAAAATGTGAATTTGGCTATGGATCGATCAAAGAAAGCGCTTTTGGCAGCCGGCTTTAGCTCTGTTGATTATGTGGAAGTCAGAAGCCCTAACTCTCTGACGGTTTTAGAAGGCGGCATTCTAAATGGCCCCGCCAGACTTTTGGTTGCAGCCCATTGTCGAGGCGTCCGTTTGATCGATAACTTTCCGGTTAAGGCTAAACCCAAATAAGGCTTATGCCGACTAATGCAGCTATGGGTCAGAGGCAGATATCCAACACTAGCGCATATGCTTGACCATCGTACATAGTGGAACAGGAACATCTCCATTCGTATCTTCCCATTCGCTTTCGATGTGATAACCGCATTTTTTGTAAAACGGCACACCAGCCATTGTCGCGGCCATTTCCAAACTATTGAACCCCTCTGCTTTTGCCGCTAATTCTGAGGCCTCAATTATCATTTTCCCTATGCCCCGTTTTATATGCTTAGGATGCGTGTACATTGCGCGGATTCGAGCGCGGTCTGTTTCAGGATTTAGGATTTTGGCATCCCTACCCGCGCTGTGATTACCCCCATAAAGCGTCGCGCGACGCGACCACCCTCCGCACCCTACAAGCTCTGGGCCGTCCATCACGCAAAAATAAGTCCTATCCTGAATCAGCTGTGTATCAAGTCCCATGGCCCCAAAAGACGCTTGAATTTGCGCGTCTGTCAGAAAACCTTTTTGAAGCTCTAAGATAGCTAAATTCATTAGATTTCTGATATTAGGAATATCAGAATATTTCGCGGTATTTAACTCTAACACAGGGTAAAACATCCTGTAAACTCACAAATAAACCACAAAATTAGCATAACTTGCCTTAACTATAAGCTCCTTGCGTGAAGTAGTGTCATATATGACACACAGGAAAAACAAAATATAAATTGTATCTCAAATAACTTGTTCGGTTTCGAACAAAACAATAGGGAATGCAATAGATCAATACGATCTCCAGTTTGCAAATCATTCAGAGGATAATTCATGCAACGTTTTTCACTTAAATCCGCGCTCACAGTATCGGCTTCCGCCGCTATACTCGCTGGCGCAATGGCTGCTCCAGCCCACGCCCAAACATCTGACGGTTTCAATGCCGAAGACGAAATCATTTCAATTGGTACGCGCCGCCAAGCTAGATCAGCTGCTGATACGCCAGCACCCGTTGACGTTATTTCAGGTGTTGAGTTTACGCAAAACGCTGCCAATGATGTACAAGACCTGCTACGCACAGCGCTTCCGTCATATAATGTAAATACACAGCCTATCTCTGATGCGGCATCTATTGTTCGTCCGGCTAATCTACGTGGCCTGTCACCTGACAACACACTTGTTCTTGTAAACGGAAAGCGTCGTCATCGCGGCGCCGTTATTTCATTCCTTGGCGGCGGTATTGCTGATGGCGCGCAAGGCGTGGATGTTTCATCTCTACCTTCCATTGCACTTAAGCAAGTTCAAGTCCTACGTGATGGCGCTTCTTCGCAATACGGTTCTGACGCGATTGCTGGTGTTATCGGATTTGATCTAAAGGACGCTTCAGAAGGCGGGTCGTTTGAAGTTAAATATGGCTCTACATATGATGGCGACGGCGATAACTACTCTATCGCAGGTAATGTCGGCCTTCCGCTTGGCGATGCCGGTTTTGTAAACATCTCAGGTGAATATGGCGATACAGACGGAACAGTTCGTGCCGCACAGCGTACAGATGTTGCTGCCCTAATCGCAGCCGGAAACACAGCGGCCGCTGACAACCTTACGATCAACTCTTACACAGATGAATTTGCTCAATATTGGGGTCAGCCTGATGTAGAGAATGATCTTAAACTTGCCATCAATACAGGTATTGAGCTGAATGAAAGTGCAGAGCTCTACGCTTTCGGTACATATGCTGAGCGAACCACAACAGGCGGGTTCTTCTATCGTAACCCTACAAATCGCGGCGGTGTATATCGCGGGCCACGTGTTAACAACCTCAATGGTTTCGAAGTTGAATTGACAGACGATATGGGCACTGAAGACACTTCGGATGACCTCTATCAGCAAATCACTTACACGCCTGATCCAATGAACCCTGGTGCCTTCACCCGCGGTCTTTCAGGCGTAGATTTAACAGATGCTGAAACAGGTGCTTCCGTACGCGTTGGTAACGTTGCAGGACTCGACCCGAATGTTTGCCCTCAAGGTATTCCTTTAACAGGAACTGACGGACTTATTCCAAATGCCGGAGTGCTTGCAACAGTTGCTGCAGATGACAATTGCTTCTCATTTATTGAGGCCATTCCTGGTGGATTTGTGCCACGTTTTGGTGGTGACCTTGAAGATATTGGCTTAAGTGCTGGTATTCGTGGGGACCTCGATTTCGGAAATGGTCTTTCATATGACCTTTCTGTGACACATGGCTCATCAGAAGTTCAGTTCTTTATCACAAATACTGTAAACGCATCTCTTGGACCAATTGCGGGCTCCGGCAACAGAGAAGTCGTTCGTGACTTCATCCCAGGCGGACAAAAACAAAAAGAAACGATTGTAAATGCTGACTTTGGCTATGGAATAGCGATGGATGGTTGGGCGTCTGATCTGAATATCGGTTTTGGTGCTGAGTATCGCAAAGAAACATTTGACCTCTTTGCTGGCGATAACAACTCCTTTGCACTTGGACCACTGGCTATTTCGACACCTGCCTTCCCAATTGGACAGGGCTTCTCATCAAGCTCAAATGGTTTTGGTGGTTTCCCGAACAGTTCATCTAACTCGCAAGACTCTTATGCGGGATATATTGATCTTGAAGGCGATGTAACTGATGCCCTGACATTACAGGCGGCTCTACGTTACGAAGATTATTCCAGCTTTGGAGATACTCTGAACTACAAGCTTGCAGCCCTCTATAAAATCAATGACAATGTTCGTGTTCGCGGCACATATTCAACAGGCTTCCACGCTCCTACAGGTGGCCAAGCGAATATCACAAATGTGACAACGCAAAACGTCAATGGTGTCCTTGTTGACCAAGGTACACTTCCTTTGAACACTGCGGCGGGTCAATTAGCTGCAGACTTCATTGCTTCAACAGGTGAGCGTCCAACTCTTCAAGCCGAAGATGCACGCAATATTTCACTTGGCGTAGCTTTTGATACAGGCGGCTTTAACTGGACTGTCGATTACTTTAATATCAAAGTTGACGATCGCGTGGCTCTTGGTGCTAACGTTGACTTCCTTGACGCCCTACAATTCGCTGGTGCCACAGCAAATTCAATCAGCGGAGCGATTGCAGAACTTGATGCAAATGGTACAATCAACCGCCAAGACTTCTTAGGTCTAGACGATTTGGCTCAGTTCCGTTTCTTCTCAAACAGCTTTGATACAAAAACACAAGGTATCGATGTTCGCGGTGATTATAAGTTCGAAATGGCAGGAGGTGACTCAACCTTCATCGTAGCGGCTAACTGGACAGATACTGAAGTTACTCGTCAGGGACCAATTTCAGATACACGCGTTCGTGCTCTTGAGGACCTTCTTCCAAATGTCAAAGGTTCTGCCACGCTTCTACACTCACAAGGTATGTGGAACGGCATGGTCCGCGCTAATTACTATGGTTCATGGTTTGATAGCGGTAACGGTTTTGACGTCGGTTCTGAAATCCTTATCGATGCTGAAATCGGTGCTGAAGTTATGGAAGGCGTTGAACTGATGATTGGCGCTAACAACCTCTTCGATAACTATCCAGATGAGAACCCAGGACAAGGCGGCTCTGGCCAACTTTATCCTGAAGCCTCACCTATCGGTTTCGCAGGTGGCCAATATTACGTCAAAGCTCGCTATACATTCTAAGCGATCTTATAGATTAAATCAGAAAGCCTCGGTTTCGACCGAGGTTTTTTTTATGAGTGGACTACCAAGCGCCGAGATTAGCAAGTTTCGCGCGAAGCTCTGGCGGTAAATCATTGGCTCCACCGACCTTCCCCAAATCCGCAGGCGCATCTTCGGCTTTTAAATAACGCCATCCTTGGAAAGGACGCTTAGGCGTAGGCACAACCGGAATAAGTTGCGGTAACATGAGAATGGAGCAAGCTTTTCGACCATCTTGTGTTTGGACTTGGTCAAGCGCGACGATCTCATTGCGGCATTGTATAAGGCCCTTAATCACCCAATAAATAGACCCACCCTCTAGCAAGGCCTCAGCCTGTTTGGGGAACATCCGCGTGACATGTTCGTGGTAAGGCGACAGCCCCCGTTTCTTACGGCGGCGCACGACCATTTTTTGCCAGTCATGAAGTGTGGCAATAGATTCAGAGCCAACAGATAGCTTTTGCAGATGCAAGGTCATAACCCTGCATACGGGTTTGAAATCCGTTTAGACTAGGTCTAAGCCTAAAAATTACGTTGATAAGGTTCTGTATCGAGGATGTAATTTTGAACATTGGCGTCAATTTTGAATGTTACTAGATCTTGAGTATCATCAGTGGGAACCAGCCCTGCTTTTTTGAGCCCATATCCGAAAATAGATTTAAGCTGTCGTTGCACAGGGCCTGATTGCCTATAGCTCGACTCAATTCCAAAATTATGCCTCAATGTTGCATTGGCGACCATACAAGCATTTTTAACTTTACTTTGATGCGTTGAATACTCTGTCGTCACGGAGACACAAAATTCTCTATTATCAACACGGTGCGGGGAGTTTAGCGGCCAAGTAATCGCCTGCCCGTCTTCGAGGTCGAAACACTGCGCCTCGCGTTCAAATTCCGCCTTATAAGGCAAATCATCATCCAAATATTTCAACATCTTGGCTTCATAAGCTCTATCAGGAATAAATGTTTCATTTTCTGGGTAAATATAAATTCGTTTTTTACCTCTAACGTGCCAAAGTATGATATGAGTTTTATCAAAGTGATAAGGCACCTGGGCAATTGGGGACGAGATCAAAATGCCACCATTTGCATTATAAGGTTTTCTGGAAATTTGTGAGCCAAGGTCACCATACATTTGGTCAAGAACCTCTTTATACTCCGAATGTAAATTCATACCCTTCCTAAGATTAATCCATACTTTCCCAGCTTTGGCAGCTTCAAGAATGACTTCACCTGGAACATTACGAAAATCTCCAGTTCTGAACCGGTTTGGATAAATTGGATGTTCAGGATCTCCCATCGTACACACATCTATCATTTCATGAGGGTGTTTTTCCAATAGTTCGATTAAGGCTTCATCCGTGAAAAGGCCCGTCTCATTTAAACCATGCTTGAATGTGACGATCTCCTTCTCAAAACGTTCTGTGTGCTTTTGAGACCAATCTCGGACTAAATTATCCATTTCTACCACCATATCTGCGTATTAAAAGCGCTTGTCTGGTATGAAGAATAATTCAAAAATATTGATATATAGTTTTTAAAACAGAAATTCCATTTAAATCAAACTTAGGCTCAAAAATCTCTTTGATAGGGATCGACGTTAACGACGTATCCCGGCGCATCTGGGTCAACCTTGAAGGTCACCATATCAATTTTATCATTTGTTACCGCCAAGCCAGCTTTGCGGATCACACGTCCAAATACTGACTTAAGCTGACGATTAACAGGGCCAGCCTTGGAATAACTAGACTCAATCCCAAATCGATGACGCAAAGTTGCATTGGCAATCATAGCTGCGTTTTTCATACCCGATTTTTTGGTCGAGTACTCTGTTGTAACAGACACGCAAAATGTTTGGTTATCTACGCGATGTGGCATATTTAGCGGCCACGACAAAGCTTGCCCTTCAGTTAAATCAATAATTGTCGCCTCTTTATCAAAATCAGATATATATGGGAGGTCATCTTCAAGGTCGCTCAGCATCGTAGCTTCATAAGCCCGATCTGGAATAAACTTTTCCGTCAGCGGGTACAGATACATGCGTTTTTTTCCGCGCACATGCCAAAGAATGGTTTCTGTCTTGTCAAAATGGTATGGCACTTTTGCGATCGGTGAGGAAATTAAGATGCCGCCATTCGCATTATAAGCCTTATTACCTGTTTCCTCTGCAATACCCCCATACATCTGGTCGAGTACAGCTTTATACTCAGGATGAACATTCATACCACGACGAACATTAATCCAGATTTTACCAGCTTTCGCGGCTTCGAGTAGAACCTTTCCATCAACACCACGAAAATCGCCCGTTTTCATTCTGTTAGGAAAAAGTCCGCATTCAGAGTTACCCATCGTACAAACATCAAGTAAGCTCTTGGGATGCTTATTCAAAAGATCAATCAAAGCCTCATCTGAAAACAAACCCGTATCCTGTAAACCATGTTCGAAAGGCATGATTTCTTTTTGAAAACGAGCAGAGTGGCTCTCAGTCCAATCTTTAAGCATAGATGTCATTTTATTACCTTATATTGTGACGCCGCACAGAAATTTTCTTAATACTGTTAGAATAATAGGTTGAATATTTTCTTGAAACATAAGGTTTATGAACGCTTAAAGCTTTGACGCGCAGCATAATACAAGGCGCCTGCCAACATCATCGCACCGATAAAAATACTGCACATAATCAGCATCGGGCCAAACTCTCCGAACATCAAACCTTTGTTTTTAAGCCATGAAGCAATGCCGCCCCCAAAAAGAACTGAACCCAAAAACATCATAATCATATAAGGTATGGTCGAAACGGGCACGTTGTCTTCGGGACGTGCATTTAAATCAATATAGCGGCTTGCACTGTCTTCTGTACGAGACTGCAAGATTGCATCATCCGCTGCGTGATCTTCAATAATGATCCTATCATTAGCCCCCTGCTCCACCTCGGCGTCAACCAACAAATCAGGCGTAATGACAATATCATCTTGTTTTTCGATTGAAAACGGGATGATATTTGCGCCTTTATTCGCGCTTTGGGTATCTATATCAATAAAGCTTTCTGGCCAATCTGCTGTGTCAGCTGCTTTTTGATCAGATTTTACGTCCTCAATCAAAGCGTCTAATCTGTCTTTCAGTTTTTCATCTTCTGCCGCAATTAGAGATGGGCGAGTCTGCTCAGGCTCATTGTCATCATCCATAACTTTATAGGTGTCAGGAATGAACGGTGAATCCTCTTCATAAAGGCCATTTTCTATCACTTCGGCATCACCCGTAATTTCGCTTAGGCTCATAGTCCCCGACAGGCCGTCTTCACGGCGACGGTTTTGTGCGGATGTTGCTGAGTATGGAGCATTTATCACTACCCCTGCGGCATCATCGGCTGTGAAGACGGGCAATGCATCTTCTGTTGTGAGAAGCGCAATGGTCTCATCTTCTACGGGAGGCAAATCCACAGTTGGAGCACTTAATGCGCGGCCTTCAGGCCGCAAGAACAACGCTTTCTCAGCTGTACGGCGGCGCATAAGCGCATCGACGACATAAGTTTTTCCCTCAATTTCAGACTTTCGCCAGATATCGAAACCGTTGGCGGCATCTAGAGGACGGCCATTATTTAAAGCTCTTAATGTATCGGATTCTAAAAAGGCTTTTGGCCCTATATTATAAGCAAATGAAACCAAAGCATCAAACTGACTCTGAGACAATGGCGCATGCACATTTTCATTAATCATATCAATAAAAGGCGCAAGATCGTCTTTTAAAATCTTTTCAGCTTCTGGCTTAGAAAGCATCACGGCTTTATCATCCATCAAGCGGTGACCATAACCGACCACACGCTGCCCTGAGACAAGTGTGCGATCTACAGGGCGAAAGCCTTCATAAGCCTTGATAAGCTTAAGCCCCATGTCAGAAATATTAAATTGACGACCCATTTTGTCCCAATCCATTACAAAGTTAGTTCTTCGGAATGGATTTGTGCAAAACTCGCGCCAGAAGGGAATAGCGCGATATCTTTACGGATGGGGATAAGCCTTACTAACCAATTGCAGGGTTAGTAGGGTCTTAATTTTGGACTATTACTCCTGCATATCGCCCGGAGTAAGTGGGATTGTAAGCATGTCGCGAAAAGCTGTCCATTGCGCCTCAGGCGTATCACCAATGTCTTGCACGTAGCTGCGCACGATATCTTGCCCGATATTATAATTGATCACATAGCCGCGATACTTTTCAATAAAACGCAAGCGTTGTTCAGACTTTTCACGGCTTTGCAGATAATATTTTTGGATAAGAGGCACGGCCTCATCTTTGGTGAGTTCTCCGTCCAAGTAGCGGCGCGCGATATCATTTGTGGCATGTGATAACTTGCTTTCCAAAGCCAAAACACGTTCAAACAGCTCTGCTTCTGATGTATCAAGACCTGCCATAGGGAATAAAACCTGTTTCTCAAAAGCCATTTTTTCGTCCCCTGGAAAAGCAAGTTCTATCCCAAAATTACCAGAGCCTTCTGCAAGAGGACCAAAGGGGCCAAAAAGTGGATTCACGCTATACTCAATCCACCCCCGTTTCCCGACAAGTTCACGTTCAATAAACAGGTTCCAAACATGATGACCTGGATATCCCTCATGACACCCTAAATCAACTGCACGATCAATGGTGATAGGAAAGTCAGTATTGATTTGTATAAGGCTTTCATAATTACCTTGGTAATAATTATACCCTGACCAGCTTTTATCCGTCACGAATTCCATAGTAAATTTTTCGCGATCGGGAAGATCAAAATAAACAGATGTTCTAGCGCGACATTCAGCAATAGCCCGGTCAAATACGGGCTTTAATTTATCTTTGGGAATTGCAAATTTATTACGAAAATTATTCACCTGCTCAGCGACGCTTCCCTCACCAGGCACGAGAGCGTCCAGTTCGGCCAGTACAGCATCATATTCAGACAAATTATAACGCGGCGGCTTCACGTCATAAATATCTGAAACTTCTTTATCAAAAGAGACAGGCTTACCTGTTACCACATCCAAACGCACCGCCATGGCACGGAGCAGCTTCATTAGATTTTTACGGCGCACATTTTCAGACGAAGAAACATCTAACATCCCGATTTTTTTGCGAAGCCCCTCAATATCTTTGGCAAGATTATCCGTGTCGACTTGTGTTCCCTTAATAGCCTCTCGCCATTCTTTAGGTCCGCTATAAGCGTCCACATAATCACTATCGACTTCGCCCATACGCAAAGCCAATTTTACAAAATCTTCCCCAGCTTGATTTAATGAATATTGATACGCTTCAGTCTCTACAGTTTCAGCGGGCGCCTTCACTTCAGTTGGACTACAAGCTGCTACAAGGAAAAGCGCAGAGATAAAAACAATTTTTTTCATGAGTACATCTTAGCCTTCATGGGCTTTAGAGCAAGATAAGAACCGCAAATCCGAGAAAGGCAAAAAACCCGACTATATCCGTCACGGTTGTCACAAAAACGGAAGAGGCGACAGCGGGGTCAGCGCCAAACCTCTTAAGGCCCAGCGGCACCAATATACCCGCAAGACCAGCAAAAATGTGGTTTATGATCATGGCCACAAAGGCGACGAATGCCAATTGCGCATCTCGAAACCAGATATAAGCGATCAACGCCAAGGCTATGGCAAAGATTACGCCTATCAGCGCCGCTGCATATCCTTCCCTGCGAACGGAGCGCCATGAGGTACGTTGATTTAGATCTTTTTCTGTCAAGTCACGCACAGCCACCGTCAGAGCCTGTGTACCCGCATTCCCCCCCATAGAGGCGACTATCGGCATTAGCACAGCCAGAGCTACAATCTCCGCAATCGCGTAATCAAATTGGGCAATAACAATAGACGCCAAAATAGCCGTCATTAAATTAATGAAAAGCCATGGCGCGCGCGCACGAACAATATCAAGCGCTGTATCCGTAAGGCCAGATTCTTTAACCCCCGCCAAAGCCAGCATGTCTTCTTTGTTCTCGTCTTGGATAATTTCGATAATATCATCAACAGTCATCATGCCTGTTAGGCGCCCAGAGGCATCGATAACGGGCGCGGAAATCAAATTATACTTCTCGAATAAATAGGCGGCGTCCTCTTGATCCATGGATTGCTCAATAGTGACCAGATTACCATCCATTATATCTTCAAGAGGCACATCGCGCATTTGGCGCATGACATTGGATATGGGAATATAACCGATAGGTTTGAAAGCCGTATCGACAATATAAATATTATAAAATACTTCAGGTAAATCTGCAGATGTAGAGCGCATATGATCAATGGTATCGCCAACCGTCCAAAAAGGTGGAGCCGCTACAAATTCGCGCTGCATGAGACGGCCAATCGTCTCATCATCAAATTCAAGAGCAGCTTTTAGTGACGCCCGATCAGCAGGTGCAAGGGCCTCCATAACCTCCTCGCGCTGCGTATCCTCCATCTCTTCGATAATCTGAGTCGCCTCGTCATTATCCAGATCTGTAATGGCATCGGCTAATTGATCAGACGAGATAAGCGGAAGAATATCTTCAACAACATCATCCTCAAGCTCGGTAAGGACGTCACCCGTAATCAGTTCTGGAGCACGGTCGATTAGGTTTTCGCGCTGTTCCGTTGTGAGTTCTTCAAACTGATCAGAGAAGTCTGCGGGGTGCATATCTCCGATAAGAAAATCTAAAGCGCCTGTCTCTTCATCGAGCAGAGCTTTAGCAATTTTATTCTCATCAATATCAGGATCGCGCTGGTCAGATGTCGTTGAGGTTTCCATCGCCGTCTCCTTTGATGTAATGTTTGCTTTAAGGCTTTATGAGGGGAAGACTTGAGAAGTTAAAGCGGAAAGGGCAAAGAAAATTATGCTAATCAGCCCTATCACAGTTTTGTTCGGCGCTCTTCTTTTGATGGGGCTAACGCTCTTATCTTGGACAGACATTAGAAGCTACCGCCTGCCCAATATCTACACATTCCCTCTCATGGGCCTAGGACTGCTCGAAGGTTACCTTTCAAGTGATCTTATGGCTCGCGGGATAGGCCTCATTTTGGGATATTCTGTTTTTGTGATTATAGAAAAAGGGTTCAAAACGCTGCGCGGAAAAGACGGACTTGGGCGGGGCGATGCAAAACTTTTGGCCGCAGGAGGCGCATGGTGCGGATGGATGGGTTTACCTTTCATCGTGCTTATTGCGAGTGGTTTGGGACTCGCAGTAACCTTATTACCCACTATGAGAGACTACATCAAAAATAGCCGCATCCCCTTTGGCCCTTTTTTAGCCTTAGCTATTCTTATGGTTTGGACGGCAAATATTTACGTTCAGAGCAATGGCTGACACGCATAAAATCCGACAATAGGCACAACTTTTTCCCACCCGTCAGAAGACAAACTGGTAAGCCGACCCGCTTTATAACGTATCCCGCCTTCTATATTCTCTGGCGACAATAATGTGAGGTTAAAGATTTTACCCGTTTCATCTGTAAAGTTGCGAATGGTGGATTGAGGATTAGCATTGTTAGTTTCGGTCAGCAGGATTTCTACAGATTTTTCAAAATAGCTGATTTCAGACGGAGACGCGAAAAGCGTAAAAGTTTTGGCCGCATCCGCCGTCCAAACATAAAGTCCGCATTCACCCGGAGCTAGAGTTTTTCCAGCCATTATATTTTCGTTGGGTTTTTCAATATTGGGAGACAGCGTCTCGCAAGCTGACAAAAATAAAACTAGGCTTAGAAAGTATAGACGCATGCACACAGTTTAACGCCATTGTCCTTGCTCTGTCAGCTTATAATCACGGCCCACTAATTCGAAACCGTATAAGGGCAAAACCACTCCTGCTTCGGGCTGTGAGGTTTGAACCGTGAAATTCGCGGCATATCGCCCATCCTTGAACAGCCGTAAATCTGCGCGAATATCTTGGTTATTGTCTTTGCCCGTTAGAGTGACGACTAGCTCGCCGTTCTCACACCTTACAGGCCCGGTAAGTTCAGGGCCCTGCCATTGCCATCGCGCCCGATTCAGCATCAAGAAATCTGTTGTGATCTGTCCTTGTGCGGATGTGCAGTGACCCTCAGCTATTTGCATTTCAGCAAGCAAAATATTCACTTGCCCCGCAAGCTCTTTTAGGCGGCCATCACGTGTAGGAAGTTTTGCTAATGTCCCAGTAAATCGTATGTCCTTCAATTGATTTTGAGAAGCATGTCCCGAGACCATCATCACGGGAGATTCGCTCTTAAACTTGAGAGGTAGGCCAGCTGAAAACAATTCTTTAATGCTGATTTCAAAATTCGCTGAACCCACATAATCAAGGCCTCTGACCTGACCATTCCAGATCGTACCTGTATAATCTACTGTCTGTCCCAAGCCGTCAGGCATAAAATGTGGAGCCAC
Organism: Hellea sp.; assembly: GCA_020629195.1. GTDB lineage: Bacteria > Pseudomonadota > Alphaproteobacteria > Caulobacterales > Maricaulaceae > Hellea. The sequence goes on along the minus strand of JAHDDT010000004.1, from coordinate 14,423 downwards.
CCATTTTAGCGGCAAATTTATGAGGGTCGCCGCGACGGCGCTGATAATCCCCAAAGCTATAAAGCGTTTCCGCATGAGACTATTGCCCGTTATATGTCCGGCTTACAGGCGCATTAAGATTTGGAACATAATCGTCGATCTTAGAACTTGGACGCCCGGATTGCTGCATGTCCTCAAAGCGGGCCCTGTTGAGCAGATCTTGAGTCAGCGGACGGGCATCCGAGGCAGTACGAATAATCTTTGGACGCAAAAAAACCATTAAATTTGTTTTCTTGCGAGACTTACCCTTGGATTGAAAGGCACGACCAATCACTGGGATATCACCTAAAATAGGAACCTTTGCGAGATCAATTTGCTCGTCATCTTGAAGCAAACCTCCAAGTACGATGATTTCGCCATCATTAGCCAAGACAGTTGTTTCAATTTCGCGCTTATTAGTCACAAAATCAGAGGATAAAGATGTGATGGCCCCCGCAATTGATGAAACCTCTTGCTTAATTTCTAAACGGATCACGTCGCCCTCAGAAATTTGCGGTAGGACTTCTAGCTTAATACCAACTTCTTTGCGTTCAAATGTTCTGAACGGATTCACATTTGTTGTACCAAGACCCAAGCTTTCGCCTGTCGTAATTGGGATTTCTTGGCCCACAAGAAATGTTGCAGGGACATTATCAAGCGTTGTCACAAATGGCGTTGAAAGAATATTTGAGTCTTCATCTGTTTCAAGCGCATTAACGACAACAGAATAAAGGGTGTCATTACTGACGCCACTAATTCCGCCAATGCCGCCGTCAAGACCGACAAGCGAGCTCACTAGATTCGCTTGTTCTTCAACTGTGAAACCATCTTGAGCGCCAGCTGCGATGGCGGCAACACCTAGAATATTCGGGGCAGCTCGTGAAAAATTTGAGGAGAGCAGCGGAACATTTTTCCCATTCAAACCTGCAATAGCAAATTCCACACCCAACTCTTTGGCTGTTGTATCTGAGATTTCTACAATAATGGCTTCGACCAAGACCTGAGGACGGCGAACATCTAAACGGCGAATGATTTGCTCAAGTGCAAGCTGTGTTTCACCAGATGCGCTGATGACAAGCGTGTTGCTGCCAGGCTCATAAGCCACTGTCGGCACAGCTTGACCTTCACGTTCATAGGCAGGCAACAAAGTATTCAAAAGCTCAATGATAGACTCGCCATCCGCAAAACGCAGCGGAACAACACTGACTGCGCCGCGCGGGGAAGAGCCTCCTACGTCCATAGAATTCAAAATAGGTCGCATTTTATTTACAGCCGCATAGGTTCCCTCAAGGATAATACTATTTGAACCAGGAATAGCGACAACGCGATAAGCAGGCTTTGGTCCGCCTAAAGCTTTGAGCGCCTCTTCGGCATCAATCGCAGAAATGTTAGCCAAACGTATCGTCTCAATCACAGAGTCGCTAACATCCATCGCCTTTACGATCTCGCGGGCTTTACGCAAGTTTTCAGGGAAATCTGTAATAACTAAAACATTACCACCAGGATTGGCCGTTAATTGACCTTGGCTGTGCATCACGGGCTTTATTAGCCGCGCCGCCTCAGCTGAGTCAGTATTGTTAAGCTTGATAACAGTCGTTGCAAAACGTCCGTTAAAGCCATTGCCGTCTGTAAACGGGGCGTCTTGAGCCGCCCCCTGTATGAGCGTTATACGATACTCGCCTGTAGCTGTACGCACCAAGGTGTAACCATGGACGCGCATAACATCTTTGAAAACCTCAAAGACTTCGCCTTTGGACAAAGATTGCTCAGAAGAGATTGTGACTTTTCCCTGGACACGCGGGTCAACAATGAAAGTTTTTCCAGTCACCATAGACACATCATTGATAAAGGCGCGAATATCCGCTTGTTGCATGGTAATAAGGTGATCACCCGCCGCATAAGACGGAGCCGAAAGACCCCCCATCGCGGCAGCCAATATAAATCTGGCAGTAAAACATGAGTGCTTGATATTCATCAAGGTGTTCCTAGCTTGATTGTTTTGGTTTGACCATTCCTAAGAACAGTCACCTCTGTGCTTCCCCCTTGAGCCGCTTCCTCAAACAGCGCGAGAAAGTCAGGACGGCCGCGCGTAATATCTGTTCCGCCGATTGCTGTCACCACATCACCTTTGGAAAAGCCGTAGGGCGACAAATCAACGCCAGGGCGATTAGCTTTAACGGAATATCCTAAGAGCCGTCCGTTTTTCATGACCCGGCGCAAAGAAACATTTTGGAACAAGCTGGTAACATTCCCCGATGTCACAACAGACTTAGCCCCAGTTGTCATGAGCGAATTATCCGAGCGCGTTATCATAATTTGTGAATTACTTTTTTCTTGCTCTACGGTCGTTACTAAAAGTCCTGTCTCTTCGCCTTTCTCAAAGGTAAGACGCTGAATTTCTCCGTCCACATCCAAAACAATGAAGTCTTTATTCACGGCTTGGAGTGTTACGCCAGAAACGATTTCATCACCCAAACGGTAATTTCCCTCTTTATTGTCTGGTGTTCGTAAAATAGCCGTTCCATTAGATCCGGCTGTGCGACCTGTAAGCGTCAAGTTCAATGTCGTCTCGGGGGCATCTTCCCCCGTTTCGGTAATGATTTCGGACTCAATTTGAGCCTTTCGGTTAAAAGGGTCTGTCGTGAAACTAAAGGTCTGGCCTGCGCCAACGCTTGTCGCTTGAGTTTTGATTGGCACCATGGCGGGCTGTTTCCAAACGCTTTCAGGATTTGTAAAAGCAATGACAGTTTTGACAAAAAGAAATATGAGCGCAAGGCAAAGTAAAGCTGCTACACTGCGCAACACCCAATTTAATCTTTTATCTATTGCGACTGCCGCCATTTTTTGTCCTTAAGCCCTCTAACAAATTAAGCTATATATGAGTTACAGCTTCTGCAAAGTGAATCTTACTTAAGATGCGCTAATCGGCTCCGAACATTTTTCCATCTTCAGACTGTTCTAATGAGCTACGGAAATTAGGTTTCACGCGCAATTCTCCGCTAGCTTGCTCATAGGCATAGCCCATAGCGACGACTTGCTTATCCGTACCAGCTGTACTCATAAAAGAAACTCCAGTTGGAAGGCCCTTATATGTCCCCATCGGAACGGTAATATGCGGATAACCTGCGATGGCTGCCACCCATCCCGCGCCCGTCCCCCCAGGGTAACTGTCACCATACATATGATCGATGAGGAAGGTCGGGGCTGTACTCGGAGCCATAAGAAAATCAACATTGTTCTCTGACATCATTTTATCAATGCCGTCCTGACGCGTGGCTTTCAATACCATAGCCAGTCCCGTCTTATACTCTTCACTATCCAAATCACCCAAAGCTTCGGAGTCCTCAAAAATTGATTGTGTGAAAACAGCCATTTCACGAGGGTCATTTTTATTAAACTCTATAAGATCAGCAAGGCTGCGTGCTTTCACAGCGTCCGTGGTTGAGGCAAGATATTCATTAAGCGTCGCTTTAAATTCATATTTCAGAACATCATAGGACGCTTTTCCAAACCCCTCACCCGGCTCCCACGCGTCTATTTCAACTAATGTAAAGCCTTTTGCTTCCAGAACATCGCGGGCTGTTTTAAAATTGGCTTGAACACCCGCATTAGACCCTATGGCAAAATTTAAAATACCAATGCGTGTCTCAGCTGGCTCTAAAGCCGTTAGTGCCGACATATAACTACCATCGTTTTCTGTAAGAGCGTCCATCATCATGGCTGCGCCAGTCACTGTCAAAGTCATAGGCCCCGCTGTATCTTGTGTAGAAGAAATCGGAACAATGAGCTCTTGTGAAATAACGCCAACCGTCGGCTTAAACCCGACAATGCCGTTCATTGAAGCTGGGCAAATGATTGAGCCATTTGTTTCCGTGCCGATAGCTGCCGCCACAATTCCTGCCGCCACAGCTGCGCCGCTGCCTGAGCTTGACCCGCAAGGAGAACGATTAAGACTATGCGGATTACGCACTTGCCCACGCACAGCAGACCAACCGCTTACCGAGTCCTCAGATCGAAAATTTGCCCATTGAGATAAGTTGGCTTTACCTAATATAACCGCGCCATTTTCACGTAATTTAGCGGCCAGAGGTGCATCGCGTCCGTTCTTATTATCAATCAACGCCCAACTACCTGCCGTCGTTGGCAAGTCATCTTTGGTCTCAATATTATCTTTGAGCAGCACAGGAATGCCGTGAAGCGGCCCGCGAAGATTACCTTCTGCACGCTCATCATCCAGAGCCTTTGCAATATTTAAGGCCTCAGGGTTCAGAGAGAGAACCGATTGCAATTTAGGACCGTTGCGATCAATCGCATTAATACGGTCCAAGGCTTGGCGCACTAATTTTTCGGAAGACGTTCCTGCATTAGGTAAAGTTGGCGCGAAAACGGTTTCTGCTAATTTATCTGTTGTAGCTCGTTTAACTTCAGAATCATGAACTGCATCATTTAAGACTTTTTCTGTCCCACATGCGGCCAAGGTTAGAATTACTAACCCCGCCGTTAAAAGAGTTTCCTTTTTTGTTCTTAACATAATCATCTCCCAACCGTATTGTGGAGATTAAAGCGAATTGTTAGTGTAAGGGAAAGCCTTTTCCTTCCCTCTTTATATCTAAACTGACTAACTATTATTCGCTGAAAAAAAGCCAAGATCTTTTTGCGTAAAATTAGACAAATTGGGTAGCGCCTCATTGATCTCACCCTGATCAAGGCCAAACCAACCTCCTAATGTGGCCGCATATTGATCTACAGAGACAGATGGAATGAGGCGTCCTCGACTTTTAGTATAGGCCTGAGAGCTTAAATCATATTCTGGTAACGCTCCATAAATACGTTTGCCTTGCACCGCGCCGCCAACAATAAAGTGATGTGCTCCCCAACCATGGTCTGTACCGTCACCGTTATCAATAGCCGTTCGACCAAAATCAGAACCTGTAAAAAGTGTTACGCTATCAGATAAACCTAATTCAACAATTGCAGCTTGAAACGCTGTAATTGAGGTTGAGATTTCAGTCTGCAATCCTGGCATGGAGTTTTTTTGACTATCATGAGTATCAAAGCCTCCAATCGAAACGAAGAATATTTGCCGCCTGACATTCAAAGCATTCCGTACCGCGATCGTATTGGCAACGGTCTTTAACTGACCTCCCAGTTTACTTTCAGGGAATACCGTCGCAACGGCCGTGCCGCCTTCAATCGCCGCTTTATAAGTTTCGACATTTTGTATGGCACGGCTATTCACGCCAATAAGATCCTGACCAAATAAATTTGTCGACTCTATGCCCGAACTTGCCAAGTGATCTCGGAGAATAGCTCTCGCCGCATCAGAGTTATAACCCGAACCTAGGCGCCATTTTTGTCTTAAAATATCAGCAGACTGAGGATTACTTGGTGCAGAGAATTGGCGGACATTATCTCCTGACAAAAAGACATCATTGCCCGACGTAGAGATAGCTGCAAACGTTGAATTCGAAATCGCGTCCTCTTTTAAGGCTGCCTCTATAAACCGTCCACCCCAACCACTTTGCGCGCCCTCGGTACCAAAGCTCATCCAGGTCGATTGCTGATCATTATGGGAAAATAGCCTATCTGGAATTTGAGCTGAGAAGTTATCCATGCTTGCACGGGTGGTCGGCTCTATCAAAGGCCCAACATTACCCAAAATGGCCGCATCTCCTGCCTCAAATAAGCTCTGCAAGCCAGACATCTCAGGCGCAAAGCCAAATTCTCGCCCTCCAAAATCAGAACTGTTTGATGGATTAATCTTTAAAATATTCTCACGGTCACGTGAAGAGGCTCCGCTGCCAACGCCATAAGCCCCAAAAAGCCCTGGGCGGAGAGCCGCCAAAGCATCATGTGAAGCGGCATCTTTAGGTAGGATCAAATCTAAACTATCCATACCCCCTTTAAAAAAGACACAGACCAAAGCTTTATAGCCGCTAGTGTCCGCCGCAAAAGCGCGTGAACTTCCCATAGCAGCCAAAAGACCTGTGCCAGCGGCAAAACCCATAGCGGAGGAAGATTGAAGAAATCGTCTTCGGTTAATATTAGCCATATCTCTCTCCTATAATTCCAATGCAAAAGCTGGTGACGTCACCGCCATATAAACAGCTAGAGCCGCCCGGGTTGTTCTGTCCTCAGCCGCTTCCGTCGGGTCTGTTCGGATAGGTATTTCATTTAAAACATCCACCAATCGTGTCTTTGTGACTGCGCTCATCCTCCCGCCAAGTAACAAAGTATTTAAATGCTCGGCTAACTCCTCTGGTGTCTCAGCCAAAGCCACTTCATCGCTATAATCAGGTACAAAACTGTCCACAGCATCATTACGCGTTGGCGAGGTATTAAAGACATAATTGAGCATAAAGTTGGCATAGCCTATAGCTGCGCCATCATTGACGGTCTGTAATTCAGGGGCCGTTAATCCTGCTGCGCCCGACGCTGTACCAGGAGCTATGAAACCTGGACGATAAAAATTAAATACCGAAGGCGACTGAAAAGGTTGTTGTCCCAACCGCGTATTTTTTCCCGCATTATATAGAAGATGCCATTCATTCTCTGACATCACGTTACCGACATCAAAAGCTCTTGCCCAATGCACAAACCGCAAAACGGGCTCGCGCACTTTTCCTTCCTCAGAGGATAAAGTACGCCCCCCATAAAGACCTTCATCTAACAATATGGCCGCAAGCGTAGCCTGTAAGTCGCCTCGTTTTCCTGTGCCAAATTGTATTTCATCAACGGACGTATAACGACCAGACTCAAAAGCGTTTGCGACCCGCGTGACATATGCAGGGTCTGGATGACTGGCCGTAAAACGCTGAATAAGTTGACGCGAAATAAATGGCGCTAAATTCGGGTGATCAAATATATAGTCTATGGCTTGGTTTATTGCGTCATCGCCCGCAGTACTGGCCGCGATTGTCTTACCCATGAAGGACTTTTCCAAGGGACTGTGCTTGTCCTGATACATCTCAAGTCGTGAGTACTCACCGTCTTCATCAGCATCCCAAAATCCAGAACCTTTATAGCTGAGCCCCGTAAAGACTTTTGCTAATCCAACAATATCTTCATTATCGAATATCTCAATCGCTTTGCCATTGGAGAGCTTTTGAGTACCATCCATATTGAGCTCAACTAAACCCGTTGTAAAAAGCTGTAAGAACTCGCGCGCATAGTTTTCATCAGGCATTCGCCCCGTACGTTCATCTCCTTTACGGTTGCGCAAATAAGTTAGATATCGCGCCATAGCGGGCGTATATGTAACGTCTTTCAAAAGATCACGATAATTGCCAAAAGCGTGTTGAGTAAGCGTGTCAATATATTGCGCGTTTGTCAGCGGCTTGTTTCCCATAGGATTATCTGAAATGACAACAATTTGGGATAAAGCAAAAACCATACGTTGACGCAGTTGATCATCCGCTTCGATCATAGCGTTCCAAAAAGCACTCGCATGAGCGCGATTATCAACGTCTTCTCCAGCCTCAAAACTCGTTCGCAAAGCCGGGAGAATATAGCTGGGCGTTTTTGCGAACTCCGCCTGTAAAAGCTTTGATGGCAACATGCCTTGTATCGACTCAATCCGTTCCGATGTTCCGCCAAAACTTGTCTTAGAAAGAAAACTGGCCGCTTTCTGAGCGCTATCCAGCGTCAAACTCTCTTGACCAGAAGGAGGAGGAGGTGGTGGTGGAATAATAACAGCTGGCGGCGTAACCGTTGCAGGAGGTGAACTTTCACCACCCCCACATGCCACCAATGCAATGGCGGTCAATGAAACTGCTGTGAACCGTAATAGGCTTTTTTTAATTGGGATTATCCCATATTGGCAAAACATCAGCGAAACTCCCCGTCTGATTTATGTCGGCCCCCAAGCCTTTTGCCGAAGCAAGACATTATCAGCAATTTTTATAGTTCAACGCGCTTAACAATGTGTTGCAAATCACGCATAGAAATGGCGATAAATATGTCAGAAACATGGCGACTTCATTGGACTAACGAAGTTTTCATAAAAATCCTGCGGCAAACTTGGAGACAAAAATGACAGCTACAAAAATTGACGGACGGGCTTATGCCGAAGGATTGCGCGAACGTGTGACCAAGGCCGTTAGCGTCTTGCCCCATCAACCTACTCTAGCTGTTGTACTCGTAGGTGATGACCCTGCCAGTCAGGTCTATGTCGCCAGCAAAGCTAAGTTCACTGTTGAATGCGGTATGCGCTCATTAGAACATAAATTGCCAGCTGACGCGACCGAAACCGATGTTGTCGCTTTGGTTCGACAGCTTAATGCTGATGATGAAGTGGACGGCATATTAGTTCAACTTCCGCTTCCCAAAGGCCTGAATTCAGACCGCGTCATTGAAGAAATTCATCCCGACAAAGATGTTGACGGATTGACCGAAGCCTCAGCGGGACGGTTGTCTTTGGGAAAGCCAGGGCTGCGCCCCTGCACCCCGACGGGTTGCGTTATGCTCGCCAAAGATGCGCTAGGTGACCTGTCCGGCAAAAATTGTGTAATCTTAGGACGATCTATTTTGGTCGGCAAACCTGCGGCCCTCTTATTCTTGGAGCAAAACTGCACTGTCACAATCGCCCACTCCCGTACGCAAAATCTTGAAGGCGTTTGCAGAAGCGCAGATATCCTTGTCGCAGCAGTTGGCCGTCCACAAATGGTCCAAGCTGATTGGATTAAAGCAGGAGCCTGCGTTATTGATGTGGGAATCAACCGCGTGCCAAGCAAAAAGAGGCCCGGAAAAACACGGCTAGTTGGTGATGTGAATTACCTACCGTCCAAAGCTGTTGCAGGATCTATTACCCCCGTCCCAGGCGGAGTAGGCCCCATGACAATTGCATGTTTGTTACGAAATACTGTGATAGCCGCCTGCTCTCGCCGCGGTTGGACTGCACCATCTGTTCTGGATTTTTAAACGCTTAAGCTTTTTGCAAACTCACAGCAAAGACAGTGCCATCTTTTGATGTGCTTTCCAAAACAATATCGCCGCCCTGCTCTCGGGCTAAGTCTTGTGAGATGGTCAGGCCCAAACCAGTGCTCCCTCGGCCTGAGGCCGATGCGAAGGCTTTAAACAAATTATCTTTAGCCTTATCAGGAAGGCCAGGGCCCGTGTCTTTGACCAAAATTGAGATATGGTCTCCCGCAGGGATGGCTTCAACTGAGAGATTTCGAGTCACATTATCCTCTGGCATCTTCGCCATTGCTTGGGCCGCATTTCTGAAGAGGTTATGAAAAATGCGGTAAGTGTGATCTTTATCCGCTGTTACGATCAGCTCGCTCGGGATTTTATTTGTAAAACTAATACGCCGCGCTCCGGTTCCAAAGCTTCCCAAAGTATCCCCTGCGGCTTCTCCAACAAGCAATGAAATACGAACGACTTCCAGTTCAGCTTCATCCTGCCCGCTTAGGCTGAAATTTAGCACTTCACTTGTAAGCTTTATACCCCGGTCAATTGACCGCGTGAGACGGGCTCCCATTTTTGAAATGCGCTCTTCAGGATCACTCGCTAATCTGTCAGAGACAAGTGAGGCCGATGCCAAGACGTTTCGCAGGTCATGATTTATTTTCGCGACTGCCATACCCAAAGTCGCGAGGCGTTCGCGCTGTTTGAAGCTTGCGCGGACCCCTTGTTTCATATCGTAAAACTCACGTTGCAACTGCCCAATCTCATCCTTGCGGCTTGATGGCGGCAAATTACTGCGTCTTTTTTCTGGGTCCTCTCGAAAATCAGCAAGGCCTGCCGCCAATTTCTCAATGGGCCTAATAATCATAAACAGCATAGCGAGGTAAATTAGCAATCCCGTAATCACAGCAATCGCCAGAGAGAGCACAGCAATACGCTTCGCGTAATCTCGCATGGCCCATTTAAGTTTGCTTTTCGGAATCAATAATTCAAGTGCATCTTGTCCTGTTACTGGCGACGCCGCCAAAACTCTTAAACATCCATCAGCATTTCCGAAAAAGGTACGGAAGGCATCTCTATAACGTGGGAGGCGCCTCGTCTCGCGTAAATCTATCATTTCAAGCTTGGCACCGTCAGGCGGACTGCCCAGCATAAATTCACTCATACCGTCGCGCTTAGCTGACATCATGATAACGTCAGTATCCTGCATAAACTGGTCTGTCAGAATTTCGCTAGCTTCATAATCAGGTACTCCAGTAAGCGCTTGCGCTAGCAATCCAGCTTGTTGGGCCCGGTCATTAAGCCAATCCTGACGAAAAGTGGCCGCAGACGGCACGAAAATTACAAGCTCCGCTAACATGACGAAGCCAATTGTCATAAGCAATAACTTGCCAGAAAGTCGCCGCGAGATGAAACCCTCAATCATAAGCTAAATTACCGTCTCACACCGCCAATAGCTATTGGAATTTTGTCAAAAATCCTGCGATTTTTCGCGTTCGGGAGCTGAAGAGTGCATCTGTGTACCAGCTTGAAGCCGCACGTTTTACTGCCTCAGAGCGAGTTGGATAAGGCGAAATTATTTGAGCTAATCCCGATATCTTAACTTTATTTGTCATTGCTACAGAGATCATATGAATGATTTCACCTGCACTTTCTCCGACAACTGACGCGCCAAGAATTTTGCCTTTCTTGGTAGCTACAATTTTGACGCCGCCATGGTTAGAGCGTTCCGCAATAGCCCGGTCATTTTCTTCGAAGTCCCAAGATACGCATCGTACATTATGTCCAGCATCAAGAGCTTCAGCTTCCGTCATGCCAATACTTGCAAGCTCTGGTTCTGAATAAATGGCGGCGGGCATACGTGTTGTATTTGCTTTGCCCAACATATCGCCCATAAATGGCGGTGAGAAATAAAAATTGCGTATAAGCTGACCCGCATGATACCCCGCAGCATGGGTTAGCCCTCCCATACCCTTCGCCACATCACCCGCTGCGTAAACGCGTTTATTTGAGGTGCGAAGGCTTTCAGAGACATCTATGCCGCGTCGGTCATATTTAATGCCCGCATTCTCAAGCTCCAACCCATCAACATTGGGCGCGCGGCCCGCAGCGACTAGCAAATGCGACCCTGTAAGAGTAGTGCCATCTTCAAAATCAATAGCCACACCCGTCTTCGTCTTTCTAATAAGCTTTGTCTTGGCAGGAGCGTGAAAGACGACGCCTTCAGCTTCTAGGGACTTTACCAAAACCTTTGCGTGTTCAGGTTCCGAACGTCCGAGGGGGGCGGCAATATCAACGATTTCCACATCTGACCCTAAACGCTTAAAGGCTTGTCCAAGTTCAAGACCAATCGGCCCCGCTCCAATGACGAGAAGTTTCTTGGGCTGTGTCTCAACAGAAAAAATTGTTTCATTCGTCAGATAAGGCGTATCGGCTAATCCTGGAATAGGCGGCGCCGAAGCGCGTGAGCCTACAGCAATAACAAAGCGCTTGGCTTTAATTTCCGTCGTATCTGACTCAACTGTATTGGCATCTTTAAAACGCGCACGTTCACGTATGACTGTACAACCCAGACCTTCGAAACGTTCTTGGCTATCGACAGGCGCAATATGATCGATCACGCCTTGAATATGAGATTTCACAGTTTCAAAATTTACAGTTGGCTTTTCAACTTTGACGCCAAAAATTTCACCGCTTGAAAAAGCATGAGCATGTTTCCCAGCCGCGATTAAAGCCTTGGAAGGAACGCAACCATAATTTAAGCAATCACCGCCCATTTCATCGGCTTCGAAAAGGACAACCGAGCGACCTAATTGCGCGGCCCCTGAGGCTACAGACAGCCCTGCAGAGCCTGCGCCGATAATGCAAATATCGACATCATATTGTTTTTTAGACATGGAGTTTCTCTCTTAGGATCGGCTCTAGACAGCCGTTTTTTTAAAAAATTTCTTATAAATTATAGGAAGTAGCGCCAAAGTTATTAGCCCTAAAACGGGCAATAGCACTTTGGGCTGAGTCATTAATCCGCCAAGCCGTAATTCGCCGCCTTGATCCAAGATAGCCCCTGCACCTGCGCCGACACTGGCATAAACAAAACACCCTGGAATAATACCGAAAAATGTTGTGATCGCATAATTTCTAAGCTTCACATCAAATAAGGCAGGCACAACATTCACGATAAAAAATGGAAATGCTGGAATAAGTCTAAGAATGAAGAGATATGAGAGCTCATTCTCTTTAAGCCCAGCTTCAAATTTTTGCATATAAGGCCCTGCTTTTTTCGTCAGACTATCTCCCAAAGCATATCGAGCAGCTAAGAATATGCCCACAGCTCCAATCGTGGCCCCGACTGTAATGGCGCTACCACCTACAACTGTTCCAAACAGAAAACCGCCGAAAATAGACAGGAAACTTGCGCCTGGAAAAGAAATTGCGGTTAGTACTGCATAAAGCGCAATGAACCCTACTATGGCCGTCAGGAAATTATTTTCAACAAATACTGCTAGCGCGGCGCGATTAGACTTTAGGCTTTCAAGACTGACATATTTTGGACCGCCAAGCGCAAAGAATGCCGCCAAAGCCAAGACGATAACAATAATTGGCGCAAAACGTTTGAGCGTACTTTTTGGCGCATTCACCACGTCTTCCATATCTGTTGCATTAGACATAATATTCTCTTTTATATTTTTTAATTGTTGAGTGACCAGTCATAGTCATATTTTTTAATTTTAGCCCCGCCTTTAATCGCATCAGCTAGGTCACCTGTCGCATATTTTCTGATGTGCTCAATAACGCCCTCTTTGCTTCCGCCGAAATCCTCCTCAAACCAATCATAAATCGACGAAACAGTTAATTTGTCACCAGACGCTACAGCGCCACGCGGAGAGTTAATATAATCTGCTGCGGCTGCCTTTCGCTTAACCCTTAAGCTATCAGCTTCCCAAGCTTCATTCAGTAAGTTGGGGCATCCTACCGATGCGCAATTCACCATGTAATGAATATAGGGAGAAGGATATTTTTTACGTAATGTTCCGTGTTCAATATCATCAAGTGACATCTCAGCTCCGTTAACCGTCACTAAATTTTTCTTCCATGGGCCCGAATTAAACGATCCCAATTTACGAATAGATTTAACTGGATAATTATCTGTCACAACTTGAATTGTAACAGCATTGTAAAGGTTAGCCCAGAATGCGATGGCTTCATTTTCAGAAAGAGCGCTTGGATCTTTTGCCTCTAGGCTCTTTATGTAACGGTCTAGTTTGAGTTTATCCTCTGATGAGGATTTCAAACGCGCATAGTCGAAATGCGTGAGGCCCATTTCATCAGGCGCGCTAACATAAGATTGCAAAATATCATTCCAAGGAGCGTGCAGCGAAGATGTCATAGGTTCACTCTTTTCTGTTTTATCCACCTTTGCGGGGGCTTCTGCCATCTTGAAAATAGGAACTGATGGCGATGATGTCTCTGTCCTCGTATCTAGGTAAGGGGTTTCAACACCGGGCTCAACATTTATGGCGGGAGACGGGATGACAGCCATAGATGTTGAAGGACGCGGTGTTGGAACTTGTGAAACTGTCACCGATGGCGCGGAGACAGTCATTGGCCTAAGCGATGTTGATTGATCTGTTTTCTCAGTGCCAAGACTTTTCTTGGATAAGCAAGTTGACCCTTGGGCCAATGCCGTTGAGTCTAAAACGGCAAAGCTAATTGAAAGATATAATGCTGTACGTAACATATGAGTTTCCTTAAGTTGAGACTAACTTAACGCAGCAAAAGCCAAAAAGCTTCACACATTCACTCACAACTCTGTGCTATTGCGTTATTATTGATGTGACTGCGCCGTTCTTGGCTAGCTCTTGCAAATTAGTAGTTTCGACCCACATGAGCAAAAATGTAATTTTATAGCACTTTAAGCTTTGGAGAAAATTATGACCCGACGCCAGATGATAACAGGATCCACAGCGGCTTCTATAGCTCCTACAAATATAAAAGCCTCAGCTACCACTCCAGCTTCAGGTTTTTACCTACGTGCAGCAGAGAACCGAGGTATGGCCGACCATGGTTGGCTGAAATCTGCTCATAGTTTTAGCTTTGCCAATTATTTTGACCCAGAGCATCTGCAATTTGAAAGTTTGCGGGTCATAAATGATGACTGCGTTGCGGCGGGCAAAGGGTTTCCAATGCATCCACATCAAAACGCGGAAATTTTCTCCTATGTTCTTGACGGCGCACTCTCTCACAAAGATACGCTCGGTAATGGTTCGACCGTCAAAGCAGGAGGTATTCAATATATGAGTGCTGGCTCAGGCGTTTTGCATTCTGAATATAATCCGTCCGAGACCGAAGAAATGGCTTTTCTGCAAATCTGGCTATTGCCGAATGTCGAAAACCAAACGCCGAGATATGAAACCATGAATATAACGCCCGAGGAGAAGGATGGGACGTTAAAGCTATTCTTGTCAAAGGACGGGCGTGATAACTCAATGCACATCAAA